>MUNG01000019.1 GCA_002154585.1 Streptomyces pseudogriseolus | reverse complement strand
AAATGGGACATGACGGCCCGTGAGATCACCGGTGACGAGAAGGCCGAGTGGTGGAAGCGCGCGGTCGAGGCCTTCCCGCAGTACGAGGAGTACCAGAAGAAGACCAGCCGGGAGATCCCGGTCTTCGTGCTGGAGCCCGCCGGCCAGGACTGACGGGACCGGCTGACGGATCGGCCGTCAGGCCGGCCGACGGGTCCGGCGCGGCGGTCCGGGAAAATCTCGGACCGGTCCGCGCATGAAGCCCCGGACGCCGGGCACACGAGCGTCAGGCCCCGCCGCGTTCCCCCGTCGCGGCGGGGCCCTCCCATGCCTCCGTCGCGCCGCGCTCGGTGACGTCGAGGAACACCTGGGCCGCCTCGGGGACCACCCGGACGATGGACCGCTTGATGCGCACCGCGACCTCTTCCACCCTCTCGCTGTCCAGTCCCGGCACCAGGTCGACGCGGGCGGCCACCAGGGCGGTGTCGAGCCCGGTCTTCATGGTGAACAGCGCCTCCACGCTGTCGATCTCGGGCTGGGCGCGCAGCAGTTCCCGGATCCGCTCGCTCGCCCGCGGGTCGGCGGCCTCGCCGATGAGCTGGTCGCGGGCCTCGCGGCCGAGCCGGTAGGCGACGTACCCGAGCAGCACGCCGATGGCGAGCGAGGCGGACGCCTCCCACACCACCTGTCCGGTGATCATGTGCAGTGCCATGCCGGCCATGGCGAGGGTGACGCCGACGACCGCGGTGCCGTCCTCGGCGACGACCGTGCGCAGCGCCGGATCGCTCAGTCCGCCGCCCTGCCGGCGCACCTGGTAGAGGGCGCGCAGCAGCGAGCCGCCCTCGGCGAGGAGGGCCACGCCGAGCACCACGAGCCCGGCGACGTAGCCGCCGAGGTGCTCCTCTCCCCCGTTCCGCAGGGCGTCGATCCCCTGGTAGAAGGAGAAGCAGCCGCCCATCACGAAGATGCCGACGGCCGCGAGCAGCGACCAGAAGAAGCGCTCCTTGCCGTAGCCGAAGGGGTGGCGGCGGTCGGCCGGGCGGCGGCTGCGGCGCAGGGCGGCGAGCAGGAAAATCTCGTTCACGCTGTCGGCCACCGAGTGAGCCGCCTCCGACAGCAGCGCGGGGGACGACGCGACCAGGCCGCCGACGGCCTTGGCGGCCGCGATGACGAGGTTGGCCGCGAGGGCGACCAGGACGGTGAGACGTGTTCTGCGATCCGATCGTGTGGTCACGACGGCCGATTGCCCCGGTCGGCGCAGCTCATACCGTGCGGTCGGGGGAAAACGGGGAACGCGGTGACAGGGACGACCCGGTACCGACGACAGAGGGAGGCCACCATGGGCGGCCGCGACGACGCGGGCGGCGGCAACAGCGCGTACGGCAGGAAGGCGTTCAAGCGGTCCCGGGCGCACTTCCAGGACCGGATCACCGCGGACGGGCGGGACGGGTGGCCGGTTGAGGCCGGGCGGTACCGGCTGGTGGTGAGCCGCGCCTGCCCCTGGGCGAGCCGGGCGCTGGTGTCGCGGCGGCTGCTGGGTCTCGAGGACGCGGTGTCCCTGGCCGTAACGGACCCCCTCCAGGACGACCGCAGCTGGCGCTTCACTCTGGACCCGGACGGCCGGGACCCGGTGCTCGGCATCCGCTACCTGAGCGAGGCCTACGACCGGCGGGAGACGGACTACCCGGGCGGGGTGAGCGTGCCGGCGGTGGTGGACGTGCCCAGCGGGAAGCTGGTCACCAACGACTACCAGCAGATCACCCTGGACTTCGCCACCGAGTGGACGGCCCTGCACCGCGCGGGGGCGCCCGACCTGTATCCCGAGAAGCTGCGCGACGAGATCGACGCGGTGATGGACGACGTCTTCCGGGACGTCAACAACGGGGTGTACCGGGCGGGCTTCGCCACCGGGCAGGAGGAGTACGAGGCCGCCTGCACGCGGCTGTTCCGGCGGCTGGAGTCGCTGGAGGAGCGGCTGGAGCGCCGGCGGTACCTGGTCGGGGACACGATCACCGAGGCGGACATCCGGCTGTTCACCACGCTGGTGCGGTTCGACCCGGTCTACCACGGCCACTTCAAGTGCAACCGGTGGAAGCTGACGGAGAGCAGGGTGCTGTGGGGATACGCCCGCGACCTGTTCCAGACGCCGGGGTTCGGCGACACCGTCGACTTCGACCACATCAAGCGGCACTACTACCAGGTGCACACGGGTGTCAATCCGTCCGGCATCGTCCCCCTCGGGCCCGACCTGGCCGGCTGGACGACTCCCCACCACCGCGAGGAGCTGGGCGGCCGGCCGTTCGGCGACGGCACTCCGCCCCCTGCGGCGCCGCCCGGTGAGGAGGTCCCCGCGCGGGGCCGCCCCTGACGCACGGCCCGACCCATCACCCGTACGACGCAGCGGATCGAGGAGAAGCGACGTGGCGAAGAAGAGCAAGAAGGCGAAGAAGAAGCTGCCCCTGGCGTACAAGCCGATCGGCTTCGCACTGGGCTGGACCAGCGGCACCGTGGCGGGCATGGCCTTCCAGAAGACCTGGAAGGTGATCAAGAAGGAGGACGACGCGCCGGACGCGCTGGACCGTGACCGCGGCTGGGGCGAGATCCTGCTGGCCGCGGCGATCCAGGGGGCCATCTTCGCGGTGGTGCGCAGCGCGGTGGACCGGGCGGGGGCGAAGGCGATCGAGCGGTCGACCGGGACGTGGCCGGTACCGGAGAAGGGCGGCCGGGACTGACCCGGGCCGTCGTCGCGGGGTTCCGCCCGGACCTCGCTCCTCGAAGGCCGGACGGGCCGTGCGCAGCCCGTCCGGCCTTTCGGGCAACGGAACGCTCAGCCCTGCTTGGGCGCCGTCGGCACGCCTCTGCGCACGGTGAAGGAGTGCCCCGCCGGATCGGCGTACCCGCGCTCCTCCGTCGGGCCGTTCGGGTCGCCGCTCTCCGTCGGGCGGCCGCCCAGGCTCACGATCTTCCGCTCCACCCCGTCCAGGTCCTCCGCCACGAACTCCAGGTGCGCCTGGAGGGAGTTCTCGGGGCGCGGCCAGCTCGGCGCGGTCGCGTTCATGTCGCGGCGCAGCGCCAGGCGGAAGCCGTCGGCGGCGCGGATCTCCACCCGGTTGGCGCTCGCGTCGACGTGCTCCGCCTCCAGCAGCTCTCGGTAGAACTCGGCGAGTTTCTCGGGCTCGGCGCAGTCGAGCACCACCAGGCCCGTGGTCACCAGTGCCATGTCTCCTCCGCGGCGTCGGATGCGGGGCGCTCCGGCCCCGCCTGAGTGACACCTGTCCGCGCGCACGCGCTTTCAGTCATGGATCGACGTGGCGAAAAACTCGGTCGCAAGACGAAGACATATGTCATTCGAACATGCTCAAATGCAGTCGTCGGCAAGTAACTCGCGTGCCGGGGACCGGTGTTGGGGCCGGTGACCCTCCCCCGGAGCACCCAGCAGGCTGGAGGCGATGGCGTCGTGCGGTACGAACCCCCGCCGCTGACGCGGCATCTGCGCGTGCGGCGGGAGCGGGGCCACACCGTGCTGGAGTTCCACGGTGAGATCGACATCGCGGCCGCCGCGGAGATCGAGCCGCACCTCGACCTGGCGACCGCCGAGCCGGACGCCCAGGTCGTCATCGACCTCACCCACATCGAGTTCTTCGACCTCTCCGGGCTGCGGCTGCTCTACCGTGCCCGGCACCGGCTCACCGACGGCCGGCTGCACCTGGTCTGCACCCATCCGCTGACCCTGCGGATGCTGCGGATCACCGGGCTGACCCGTCTGCTGCCGCCGTGGCCCTCCGTGGAGGCGGCGCTGACCGCACCCGGGTCGCGGTCGGGGCCGGTGCAGTAACCCGGCCCGCCGCGGGTCCGCCTCCTCCTGTGCGCCCCCTTTGTGCCCCCGGCGCCGGGGCCCGTCCCCCAACTGCCCTGTCTGTTCCGTGAGATGGCGGGCATGCGGACGGGAGGAAGGAGGGCCGTCGCCATGACGACTCCGGTGAAGCGACCGACCGCGCGCGTGCCCGGCTGGGTGAAGGCGCTGGCCGCCACGGTGGTGGTGCTGGCCGTGCTGTTCGCCGGGATCCGGCTGAGCGTGCTGCCGGGCCTGAAGGACCTGTTCGGCACGGAGACCCGCGACCGCTCGGGGCCGGCGCTGCTGGAGTCCATTCAGGACATCAGCCGCTACGACGCCGCCTCGGGCAACTTCCAGGTGGTGGTGGACCTGGAGAAGGACACCAAGTTCCTGCCGGACGCGGTCCGCGGCAGCCGCACCCTGTACGTGGGCGCGGGCACCGTGGACGCCTATGTGGACCTCGGTGGGCTGAAGGAGGGCGACGTCCGGGCGGACGAGGACCGCACCTCCGCGGTGCTGCGGCTGCCCCGCGCCCGCCTGGGCACCCCGGCACTCGACGTGGACCGTTCCTACGCCGTCTCCAAGCAGCGCGGTCTGCTCGACCGGCTCGGGGACCTCTTCTCGGACAACCCCAACAGCGAACAGGCCGTGCAGAAGCTCGCCGTGCGGCACATCCGGGAGGCGGCCGAGGAGAGCGGGCTGACCGCGCGGGCGGAGGCCAACACCCGGGAGATGCTGCAGGGTCTGCTGCGCTCCCTGGGGTTCGAGCGGGTGCGGGTCACCTTCGCCGGCTGACCGGACTGTGCGCCCCGACCGGGGGTAACCGCCGTAACACTCACGGACCTTGACGACTGGAGGATGACCGATGGCCCGCGCCGCCCCCCGACCGCTCCCGCTGCCCCTGCGGCTGCTCGTGCTGCTGTGCGCCTTCGTGTTCATGGTGGTGTTCGCGGTGGTACTGGCCCGGCTCACGCTCCAGCCGTCCCCCGCCTCGGAGGCCCTGACGCACACCAATCTGCATCCGGGCCGCTCCCTGCGGGCCTACCTGGACCAGCCGGCCCTGCGGGACGCGGTCAAGCAGATCGGCGGCAACATCCTGCTGGGGGTTCCTTTCGGGGTGCTCGCGCCGGTCGTCGCGCCGCGCACCCGGGGCTTCCTGCGGATCCTCGTCCTGACGGCCGTGGTGATGCTGCTGGTCGAGGTGGCGCAGGGGGCGCTGGTGACCGGCCGCGCCTTCGACATCGACGACGTCATCCTCAACACCGCCGGGGCGCTCCTCGGTTACCTGCTCCTGGGCCGGCGCATGAGCAGGGCCGTGCACGCACGCCGCACGAAGAAGTGAGCCACCGGCCCCCGCACGTCGTACGCCTCCGTCCTCCATGGACGGAGGCGTACGGGTGTCTAGGGCCTGCCCCGCTGCTCCTCGCGGGCGCGGGGCGCCTGGCGCGTGGACCAGGTGAACTTGTCCCCGCCCACCCAGCGGACCGTGTCGGGGTCGTCCAGGTCGTGCACCGTGATGCCGTACGCGACGGCTGCCTGCAGCACGTCGGTGACGGACCTGGCCTCACCGACGACCTCTCCGTCGATCTCGACGATCCGGAACGGCGGGACCCCGGGCTGCACCCCGAGCACCGTGATCCGCGGCTGCGACATGTACGGGCTCGCGCTTTCGGTCATGCATCGAGAGTAGCCCCAAACGGCATGATCACGGCTTTCCGGGCACACCGCCCGAGGCTCCCTTCTCCGTGCCTCAGGGCCGGCGCCAGTCGTCGCTGGTCAGGTGCGACCCGGCCTGCGGTCCCATGCGGAGCATGCCGCCGTCCACGCTCCACGAGGCCCCGGTGACGTACGAGGCGTCGGGCCCGGCGAGGAAGGCGATCACCGCGGCGACCTCACGGGCGTCGCCGGGACGGCCGAGGGGGATGCCGGGGCGGGGCTCGGTGTGCGGGTCGATGTCCTCCTGGCCGGTCATCGGGGTGGCGATCTCGCCGGGCGCGACCGCGTTCACGGTGATGCCGTGCTCGGCCAGTTCCAGCGCCATCACCTGGGTGAGCAGTCCGAGGCCGCCCTTGGCCGCGCAGTACGGGGCGGCCCCCACCCGCGGCTGGTGCTCGTGCACGGACGTCACGTTGACGATCCGGCCGCCGTCACCCTGCCGGATCATGTGGCGCGCCGCCCTCTGCGAGCACAGGAACGGGCCGAGCAGGTCGACGTCGAGGACCTCGCGCACCGTCTCGGGCTCCAGGTCGAGGAAGGGCGTCATGGTGCCGGTGCCTGCGTTGTTGACCAGCACGTCGACGCGTCTCAGCCGGTCGCACAGCTCGTCCACCGTGCCGGCGGCGCCGAGCAGCTCGGTCAGGTCCAGGCGGGTCACCTCGGCGCGGCGGCCGTGCGACCGCACCTCCTCGGCGGTCTCCTCCGCGCCCTCGCGGTCGCCGAGATAGGTGATGCCGACGTCCATGCCGGCGGCGGCGAGCCGTACGGCGGTGGCCCGGCCGATGCCGGAGTCCGCGCCGGTGATCACGGCGACCTTGCCCTCGAGGGGAGTGGAGTGGGACATGCGGGCCTCCTCGTCGTCGGTGTCCGCGCTGCCGGGTCGCAGTACCCGTGGCGGCGCGGGCCAACCGCCCCGAGCGGCGTGCGGCCCCGCGCGCCCTGGGGAACCCTGGAGCGAGGAGGTGGCCATGGACCCCGTGGAGGCGCTGGAGGACATCGCGTTCCTGCTGGAGCGGTCGCTGGCTCCGACGTACCGCGTCCGGGCCTTCCGTACCGCGGCGCGCACGCTGGCGGAGCTGGGCCCGGACGAGGTGCGGGAGCGGGCCGCCGCCGGGACGCTGGAGCGGCTCAAGGGCGTGGGGCCGAAGACCGCGCAGGTGGCGGTGGAGGCGCTGGACGGGCAGGTCCCCGGGTACCTGCGGAAGCTGCGCGAGGAGGCGGAGCGCGAGCCCGAGGACCGGGCGGGGCGGGAGCTGCGGGCGCTGCTGCGCGGGGACTGCCATCTGCACTCCGACTGGTCGGACGGGGGCAGCCCGATCGAGGAGATGGGCCGCACCGCCGCGGCGCTGGGCCACGAGTGGGCGGTGCTGACGGACCACTCCCCCCGGCTGACGGTGGCGCGCGGGCTGTCGGCCGCGCGGCTCAGGGAGCAACTGGAGGTGGTCGCGGAGCTCAACGAGACGTGGGCGCCGTTCCGGCTGCTCACCGGCATCGAGTGCGACATCCTCGAGGACGGCTCCCTCGACCAGGAGCCCGAGCTGCTGGAGCGGCTGGACGTGGTCGTGGTGTCCGTGCACTCCAAGCTGCGGATGGACGCCCGGTCGATGACCCGCCGGATGGTGGCCGCCGTGCGGAACCCGCACTCCGACGTGCTCGGGCACTGCACCGGGCGGCTGCTGAGCGGGCGGGGCCGGCCGGAGTCGGAGTTCGACGCCGACGAGGTGTTCGCGGCGTGCGCGGAGACCGGCACCGCCGTGGAGATCAACAGCCGGCCCGAGCGGCTCGACCCGCCCCGGCGGCTGCTGCGGCGCGCGGTGGACGCGGGGGTGCTGTTCTCCGTGGACACCGACGCGCACGCCCCCGGGCAGCTGGACTGGCAGATCCTCGGGTGCGCCCGCGCCGAGGAGTGCGGGGTGCCGCCCGAGCGGGTGGTCACCACCTGGCCGCTGGAGGAGCTGCTCGCCTGGGCGCGGGAGCGCAGGACGCCGGCGGGCGTGGCGGGCGGGCGTGGTGGTACCCGTACGGGTCCGCGAGGAAAGGAAGGGTCTTGATGACACGGGCGGCGGTCTTCGACGTCGACGGCACTCTGGCCGACACCAACCATCTGCATGTCACGGCCTGGTGGGAGGCGTTCCGGCAGGCCGGGCACCAGGTGCCGATGCACGCCGTCCACCGGGCCGTGGGGCTGCCCTCCACCGACCTGATCGCGCATCTGCTCGGCGAGGACCGGGACACCTCCCGCGACGCGGAGCTGAGCGCCGCGCACAAGACGCTGTACGGGCAGTACTTCGACCGGCTGCCCGCGCTTCCCGACGCCGGGCGGCTGCTGGAGCGGCTGCACGACGACGGCTGGACGGTGGTGCTCGCGACGTCGGCCGGCGGGGCGGAGCTGGGCGCGCTGCGCCGGGCGATCGACGCGGACCGGGCGATCTCCGCGACCGCGAGCGCCGACGACGTGGACGAGGGCAAGCCGGCGCCCGAGCCCGTCGAGCACGCGCTGGAGCTGGCCGGGGCGCCCGCCGACCGCGCGGTGTTCGTGGGCGACACGGTGTGGGACATGCGGGCGGCCACGCGGGCCGGGGTGCGCTGTGTGGGCCTGCTGTGCGGCGGCATCCCGCGCGCCGACCTGACCGAGGCGGGCGCGGCCGCCGTGTACGACGACCCGGCGCACCTGCTGGCGTCGCTGGCAGAGTCCCCGCTGGCATGAGATTCCGCATGCTTGTCCACCGGTGCGACAGGGAAACCGCAGGCCCATGACGCGGGTGATCGACGGGACAGGGAACGACAGAGTGACGGCGGGACGGCTGGCCCGGGCCGTGGACGCGGTGCGCTGGGAGACGCAGTCGGTGGGGCGGGCGGCGCGCGCCGTGGTCCGCGGGTCGGGGCGGGAGAGGGATCTGCTGATCCAGTCGCTGAAGGCGGCGCTGGCGGCGCTCGTGGCCTGGCTGGTGGCGCAGGTGTGGCTGGACGACCCGATGGCCCTGATGGCCCCGTGGGTCGCGCTGGTGCTGGTGCAGGCCACCGTGTACAGCTCGCTGGTGACGGGGGCCCGGCAGTTCGCCGCGATCTGCATCGGCGCGCTGGTGGCGTCGGGGGCGCAGGCGGTCACCGACGACAACACGGGCGCGCTCGCCCTGTCGGTGCCGGTCCTGGTGCTGCTGTCGAACTGGCCGCGCTTCGGCGACCAGGGCATCTACGCGGCGACCACGGCCGTGTTCACCATCGCGTCGGGCACGGTGAGCGCGGACGCGGTGGGGCACCGGCTGGGGCAGGCGGCGCTCGGCGCGGTCATCGGCGTCGCCGTTAACGCGCTGATCCTCCCGCCGGTGCACCTGCGGGACGTGCGGGAGAATTTGGCGGCGCTGGCCAGGGAGGCGGGCGAGGTGCTGAGCGCCGTCGCCGGGGACCTGCGCGGCGGCGAGTGGGACGCGCAGACGGCCGTCGGGCGGCTGAACGCGGCGAAGCGGCTCCAGGACCGGCTGGACGCGCTGCGCTCGGCACGCGGCTGGAGCAGGGAGAGCCTGCGGCTGACGTCCGGGATGCTGCGCAAGCTGCACCGGGCGCCGACGGAGGCGCTGCCGCCGGAGGACGAGGACGAGCGGCTCGGCCGGATCACCGGCCATGTCACGGCGCTGACCCGCAGTCTGGCCGTCGCCGCGGACGAGGAGCGCTCCCCGGCCTCGCCGGACCCCGAGGTGCTGGCCTCGTACGGGAAGCTGCTGGAGCTGCTCGGGGACAGCTGCCGCGCGGAGGCGGACCGGCTGCTGGGCGAGGATGACCCCGGCGACCCGCTGCTGGACGAGCGCACCACAGCGGCGATGCGCGATCTGCACACCACGCTCCAGGAGGGCCTGACCAAGGAGGCGGGCCAGGGGGCGGCCCGTACGGCGGTGCTGGGCACGCTGGTGCTCCAGGCGGAGAACCTGTGGGCGGACCTGAACCCGGAGGCGCGGGGCCGCTGACCTGCGTCCGACGTGGTGACGCACGTCACCGCGGAACGGGGCCGTGGGCGGAACACAGCGAGGCTGTTGCCCGTTGAACAGACCGTGGGTGCGGATGGGACAGTGTCCCCGGGCCTCACCATTCGCCCACAGGGACGATCGTTCGGCTGAAGCCCTGTGGTGCCGTTCGCCGAGAGGCGACCGCCATGCGCACCCACCTCTTGCCGCCCCGGCCGTGATTCCCCCGTCGCGGCCGGGGCTCTTCTCTGCCTTTCTCCTCTCGTGCGCCCGCGCGGCCCGCGTGAGCCCTCCCGCGTGCGGGGTACCCGGACCGCTCCGCGGAGCAGTGCATCCGGAGGGAGCGGGACGTGAGCAGCGCAGCGGGACTCAGGGTCGTCGTGACCGGCGCCACGGGCAACGTCGGGACCAGTGTGGTGCGGGCCCTCGCGGAGGAGCCCGAGGTCGGCTCCGTGCTGGGCGTGGCCCGGCGGATCCCCGACTGGTCGCCGCCCAAGACGGAGTGGTCGGCGGTGGACGTGGCCTCGGACCGGTTCGACCTGGTGCGGGAGTTCGCGGGCGCCGACGCGGTGATCCATCTGGCCTGGGCGTTCCAGCCCACGCACGATCCGGCGACCACCTGGCGCAGCAATGTGCTCGGCAGCATGCGCGTGTTCGACGCGGTGGCCCGGGCGGAGGTGCCGACGCTGGTGCACGCCTCGTCGGTGGGGGCGTACTCCCCCGGCCCGAAGGACCGCGCGGTGGACGAGTCGTGGCCGACGCACGGCTGGCCGGACGCCGCGTACTGCCGGGAGAAGGCCTATCTGGAGCGGGCCCTGGACATCGTGGAACGCGACCGGCCCGGTCTCCGGGTGGTGCGGATGCGGCCCGCGTTCCTCTTCAAGCGGGAGTCGGCGAGCGAGCAGCGCCGCATCTTCGGCGGCCGTTACCTGCCGGGGCAGCTGGCGCGGCCCGACCTGCTGCCGTTCCTGCCGGACGTGCCCGGTCTGCGGATGCAGGTGCTGCACACCGACGACGCGGCGCGGGCGTACCGGCTGGCGGTGCTGTCCGGCCAGGCGCGGGGGGCGTACAACCTGGCGGCGGAGCCGACGGTGGACGTGGAGCTGCTGGCCGAGATGTTCGGCGGGCGCCGGGTGCGGCTGCCGCGCGCTGCGGCCCGGTCGGCGGTCGCGGCGGCGTGGGGGCTGCGGCTGCTGCCGGCCTCCCCGCACCTGTTCGACGCGGTGCTGCGGCTGCCGCTGATGGACTGCACCCGGGCGCGGGTGGACCTCGGCTGGCGGCCGACGCGCACGGCGACGCAGGTGGTGGAGGAGTTCCTGCTGGGCATGCGGCAGGGCGCGGGCGAGAAAACGGCCCCGCTGCACGGCAGCGCGGTGGGGTAGGCATGGTTGCGCGGGGCCGGGTGGGGTACCCGCGTGGGCCGTACGGATGAAGGGAGAGCGTCGTGACCGACCATCGCCTCGAAGGTCCCGGTGAGAGCGGCGTGGGTGTCCCCCGGGACATGCCCGACCAGCAGGCCGGTCCCGACGAGGACCCCTGGGAGGTCGCGCCGGCCGCCGCCGAGCGGGAGAGCGAGCGGAAGGCCGAGGAACCCGGGGATTCCGGGGAACCCGACGGGGACGAGTCCGCCGAGGACGTGCCCGACACGGACGAGGCGGGCACGGGCCGCCAGGGCGCGCCACACTCGGCGGCGTCCTACCCGGAGGCCCCGGTGCCGGACGAGTCCACGGGCTGACTCCGCCGTGCACGCTCTCGCGCTCAGCGTGGTACGCGGTCCTGGAGGGCCGCGCGCCAGGCGGGCGCGGGGACGGCCGGGTCCGGCTCGGGGCGGCGGCCGCCCCGGTCGAAGAAGTCGGCGAGCGGCAGGATGGCCGCGCCGACGGTGACCGCGTCCGGCCCCAGCTTGCCCAGTTCGATCGTGACCCGCTCCGCCGGGTGGCGCAGCGCGTACGACAACGCGTGGCGGCGCACGGCCGGCAGGAAGCGGGAGCCGAGCTGGAGGCCGGCCCAGCCGCCCATGAGGATACGTTCCGGCTGGAAGAGGTTGATCAGGTCGGACAGGCCCGCGCCGAGGTACTCGGCGGTCTCCTCCAGCACCGCCAGGGCCACCGGATCGGCGTCGGCGCCGCCGACCGGGTAGGCGGCGGCGAGCATCGCGGTGAGCGCCGTCTCCTCGTCGGTGTCGCGCGGCACCCGGCCGCCCTCCTCGCGCCAGCGGGCCAGCAGCGACTCCGCGCCCGCGTACGCCTCCAGACAGCCCAGCGCGCCGCAGCGGCAGCGGCGGCCCCGGACCCGTACGGTCAGGTGCCCCCACTCCACCGCCCGGCCGTGCCGGACCTCGGGGGTGACCAGGCAGGCGCCGACGCCGGAGCCGAAGAGGACGACGAGGGCGTTGCCCGCGCCGCGTCCCGCGCCGAACCACATCTCGGCCTGCCCGAGCGTCCGGGCGCCGTTGTCGATGAAGTACGGCACGCCGTCGGGCAGCGGGGAGCCGTCGCGCAGCAGGGACTCCAGCGGGACCGCGTGCCAGCCGATGGTCTGCCCGTGCACCACCGCGCCCCGGTCGGCGGTGTGCTCGACGATGCCGGGGACGCCGATGCCGACGCCGAGGAGCCGCTCGGACGGCAGCTCCGCGGCGGCGAGCACCTCGTCGATGCCGGAGCGGATGTGGTCCACGATGACCTCGACCTCGTACCGCTGCTGCTCCAGCGGGCGTTCGGTGCGGGCCAGCTCGGTGAGGGCGAGGTCGAACAGCTCGACGCGGACGCGGGTCTCGCCGACGTCGACGCCGATCATGTGGCCGCTGGCCGGGGCCACGCGCAGCAGGGTGCGGGGACGGCCGCCGTCGGAGTCGACGCTGCCGGCCTCCTCCACCAGTCCGTCCGCGATCAGGTCGGCGACGACGTTGCTGACGGACCCGGAGCTGAGGCCGGTCGCGGGGCCGAGTTCGAAGCGGCTGAGGGGGCCGTCGAAGTAGAGCCGCTGGAGCACGGCCGTGCGGTTGGCCCGTCTGAGGTCGCGCACCGTGCGCCCGTTGCCCGCCATGTGGCTCCTCCCATACACCCGGCCCGACCTGCAACATACCGCCGGGCGGCGGCCCGGCGCGACTTTCCCCACCCCTTAGTTCACGATGTGAACTTACCCGGGGCGTATCCGGTCGCCTCCGCTATCTCGTCCAGCGTGGCCTCCAGGTGCGGCCCGACCCACTCCCGGACCCGGCGCGCGTCCTCGGCGCCCACGGCCCGGGGCACCGTCTCGGTGAGCATGATCAGGTCGAGGTAGGCCCGGTACAGGGCGAGGCGGAGGCGGGCCGCCTCGTCGAGGACGGCGGGTCCGCCCTCCTCCGCGTAACCGGTGAGGAAGGCGTCGTCCCGCCGGATGTCGTCGAGCAGCGCCGGCGAGACGAAGTCGGCGACCGGGTCGCCCCAGAACATCCGCTCCCCGTCGATCAGTCCGCCGATCCGCGCGGGGCCGCCGGCCGGGCGGTCCACCAGGATGTTGCCGGGCCACAGGTCGAAGTGGACCAGCACGGGCACGGTGACCGCGTCCAGCGCGGGGGCGGCGGCGCGGAACAGGGCCGCGGCCTCGTCGGCGGGGCGGGGCAGCCAGGGGCGGTGGTCGCGGGCGTCGGCGAGCACGGCGTCGGTCATCGCGGTGAACGCGGTCCGCCAGTCGGCGGCGAGCGGGCCGAGGGCGCCGGAGGGGTATCCGAACGCGGTTCCGGTGACCTGGTGCAGCCGCGCCACCTGGCGTCCCAGCTCCGTACGCAGGGCGTCGCGCTCCTCGTCGGCGGGCGCCGCCTCCGGCCAGGGCACGCCCGGGCACGCGGTGAGCAGCAGATACGGCTCGGGGTCGTCCGGGGCGAGGGACACGGCGCGCGGCGCGGGCACCCGGGCCCGCGCCGCCCCGGCGCAGAAGCCGGCCTCGGCGACCAGCAGCCGCCGCTCGTGCCGCAGTCCGGGCACCGTGGGCGGGGGCGGGACCTTCAGGACGTACCGGGTACCGTCGGACAGGAGGATCTCCTCGACGGTGTTGTAGGTGCCTCCGGCCAGCGGACGCACCTCGCTCAGGGCGTCGGGCGGCAGTCCGGCGGCCGCGAGCACCCGGCGGGCCCGTTCCCGGGAGTCCCCCATCGTGCGTTCCCCTCCCCCTCGGCGACTGCGGTACAGCCTACGGCGCTGCGGAAAACCGTTGGCCCCGGCGCGGGGCGGATCCCTACGCTGGCCGCCGAAACCTAGGACCCCTAGGTTTGACGGAACATCACAGGAGACGACGTCATGAGAGCACTCACCGAGCAGGACATCCGCGGTTCGTTCATCAACTGCTCGAAGGGTGAGGCGAAGCGGCTGAACGTGCCCCGGGACCTGGACGGGCGTCCGTGGCAGGACCTCGACTTCCTGGGCTGGGGGGATCCGGGCGCGCCCGACCGCAGCTATCTGGTCGTCGAGCGGCAGGACCGGCTCGTCGGCGTGGCGCTGCGCTTCCAGCCGGCCCAGCGGGGTTTCCTGCACCGCAGCATGTGCTCGCTGTGTCTGACGACCCATCCGCGCGGCGGGGTCGCGCTGATGACCGCGCGCAAGTCCGGCCCGGCGGGCCGTGAGGGCAACTCGGTCGGCGCCTACATGTGCACCGACCTGGCCTGCTCCCTGTATCTGCGCGGGCTGAAGGTGCCGGAGACCGGGGCGCGGTTCGAGGAGAGCCTGACCCTGGAGGAGCAGATCGACCGTACGCGGAGCAATCTCTTCGCCTTCATCGACAAGCTGTGACCCCGCCGGGCAACGGGTGTGGTCCCGTTGCCGTCCCCCGGGCGACTGCCGTCACACTGGATCATGTTCGTCACCTGCGGGGAGGGGGAACCGTCCGAGGATGCACGTCGTACGCCAGATGACCGCGCCTGCCGTCCGGTTCGTCAAGCAGCACCGTGATCCGCTGACCGTGCAGACGGTGCGGTCGGCGGCTGCGGCGACCCTCGCCTATGTGATCGCGGTGCGGCTGAGCCCCGAGGCCGCGCCGCTCACCGCCCCGCTGACGGCGCTGCTCGTCGTCCAGGTCACCCTGTACTCGACCCTGACCACGGGTCTGCGCCGGGTGAACTCCGTGGTGACCGGGGTGGTGCTGGCGATCCTGTTCAGCCTGCTGGTGGGTCTGACCTGGTGGAGCCTCGGTCTGCTGATCCTCGCGGCGCTGGTCACCGGCCATCTGGTGCGGGCGGGCGAGTTCGTGCCCGAGGTGGCGATCAGCGCGATGCTGGTGCTCGGGGTCACCACGCACGGCGACACCGCCTGGGCGCGGATCGTGGAGACGCTGATCGGCGCCTTCGTGGGGATGGGGTTCAACCTGCTGCTGGCGCCGCCCGTGTGGGTGGAGGAGGCCGGCGAGTCCATCGAGGAGCTGGCGCGCCGGGTACGGCAGCTGATGCTGCGGATCGGCGAGGAGGCCGCGGGCCGTCCGCCGGCGGCGCGCGCGGCGGCCCGGCTGCACGAGGCGCGCAGGCTGGACCACGACATCAGTGAGGTGGACGCGGACCTGCGGCAGGCGGAGGAGAGCCTGCGCCTCAACCCGCGGGTGCGGGAGGGGCTGCTGCACCGGGTGGTGCTGCGCACGGGTCTGGACACGCTGGAGATCTGCACGGTGGTGCTGCGGGTGCTGGCCCGCACGCTGACCGACCTGGCGAAGGAACGGGAGCCGGAACGTCTCTTCTCGGAGGAGACGGGGCAGGCCTTCGAGCAGTTGCTGGCGGAGATCGCCGACGCCGTGGTGAGCTTCGCGGTGCTGGTCACCACGAGCGTGAGCGCCAACGCCGAGTCGGCGGAGGAGCGGCTCGCCTCGCAGCTGCGGCAGGCGGCCGGCACCCGCGACAGGCTGGCGGAACTGTTGTACGAGGAGGCCCGGCGCGACCCGAAGCGGTGGCAGCTGCTGGGCGCCCTGCTGACGGAGGTCAACCGCATCCTCGACGAGATGGACACCGAGCACCGCACCCGGCGGCTGTTCGAGGAGCTGGACCGTCACTCGCGGGAGCAGCGGGAACGGCTGCCGCGGCTCACCCGCATGCGCGACCGGCTGTCCGGCCTCCCGGCCCGCTTCCGCCGCGACCGGGACGGGAAACCGGCGGGGCGGGGCTGAGGCGGGTCGGCGTCGAGGCGGGGCAGCGCCGGAGCGGGTGGCTCCGCGCGGCGCGAACGACGGCCCGCGACCCGCCCCGCGCGAGCCGGGTTCCCTTGCGTTCGACGGGTGATCGGCGAAAGGGTAGGCCGAGGCGAGCGGGACGGGGGACGACCGAAGGTGCGTGTGATGGACAGGGCCGGTTTGAGCAGGCGCCGTTTCGTGGGCGCGTTCGCGGGGACGGCCGCCGGGATGTCGGTGCCCGCCTGTGACGGCGGTGACCTGCCGCCCGACGCGGCGACCCCACGGGCCCCGGCCACGGTGACCGGCCCGCCCGAGCCCAGCGCGACCCCCTCGGGTCCGCGCCCGCTGTACCTGGGCACGTACACCTCGGTCGAGGGCGGCGGCGAGGGCATCGGTCTGGCGACGTACGACCCGGCGACGGGGCGGATCACCGGCGCGGGCGTCGTGGGCGGGGTGGGCGACCCGTCGTTCCTGGCGGTGCACCCGGACGGGCGGACGCTGTACGCGGTGAACGAGCGGGAGGACGGCGCGGTGACCGCCGTGCGGCTGTCCGACCGTACGGTACTGGGCAGCAGCACCACGGGCGGCTCCTCGCCGTGCCATCTGTCGGTGCATCCCGGCGGGCGGTTCCTGCTGAGCGCCGACTACGGCTCGGGCAGTGTCGCGGTGCACCGCATCGAGACGTCGGGCGCCCTCGGTGAGCGCACGGCGCTGGTGACCCACTCCTCGCCGGCCCCGGGACCGGGCCAACAGGGCCCCCACGCGCACCAGTTCGTCACCGCCCCGGACGGCGGTCACGTCCTCGCGGTGGACCTGGGCACGGACACCGTGTACACGTACCGCCTCGACGAGCAGACCGGAACCCTCACCGAGGTGTCGCGGGCGGCCGCACGCGCCGGCGCGGGACCGCGCCATCTGACCTTCCACCCCGGCGGGCGGTACGCCTATCTCGCCGACGAGGTCGACGACACGGTGGCGGTGTGCGCCTACGAGCCCTCGTCGGGGCGGCTGTCGATCGGGGAGCCGCAGCCGACGGGCTCGGGGTCCGGCACCAACTATCCGGCGCAGTTCGCCGTCACCGCCGACGGCCGGTACGCGTTCCTCGCCAACCGGGGCCACAACAGCGTCGCCCGGTACGCCGTCGAGGAGGACGGGGCGCGGCTGCGGCTGCTCGGCACGGTGCCGGTCGGCGGCGACTTCCCGCGCCACCTGGCCCTCTCCCCCGACGGCGGACTGCTGTTCACGGCGAACCAGAGGTCGGGCGACGTCAGCGTCTTCCACGTGGACGCGGACAGCGGTGAACTGCGGTCCGCGGGCGAGCCGTTCGCGTCACCCGTCGCCGTCTGCGCGCTGCCGCTGTAGCGGCCGGGGGCAGGTGGCGGCGCTCGCCGCCTGGGAGAGCAGGACGTGCATGCGCTCGGTGAGCTGCGCGACGTCGTCGGCGGGCGCGTGGAACGGCAGCCGTACGTCGCCGTCGGTGCGGGCGCGTTCGATGCGCAGGGTCAGTCCGTGCCGGTCCACGGCGAGCGGCCGTACCCGGACCGCGCCCTGGAGGCTGGCCGGGTCCACCAGGCGGGTGAGCCGGTCCACGGCGTCGGCGTGGCAGTCCGCGAGGTGGGTCAGCAGCCGCGCCTCGGCGCCGGCCAGCGGGTCGGGCGCGGCGGCGGCGAAGTCGTCGGGGCCGAGCAGCAGCGCGCCGGAGGGCCGGCGGAGGACCACCCGGGTGGGCCGCAGGGCGAGCCGACCGTCCTCGGTGGAGAACCATCCGGCGAGCCACACCCGGGCACGGACGCGTTCGCGCACGGGGACGGGCGCGACGTCGGCGAACTCCAGCACGGCGGACGGCTCTCCGCGGGGCGCGCAGAACGCGGCGGCGTGCAGGGCGCCGTCCTCGGGCACGTCCAGCAGGATCCGCCCGTCGTCCGTGACGGTGTGCGCGCCGACCAGCTCCTCGCGGGTGCCCTCCGCGGTCACCGTGCAGGACCAGGCGGCGGCGAGCACCGAGCGGGCCCGCTCGGCCGCACCCGGCGCGGCGGCCCAGCCGTGCGTGTGGTCACCCATCCCAACCTCCTCTTAGGTAAGCCTTGCCTAAGCTATCGAAGATCGGGGCGCGCGCCAACCGGCCGAGGCGGATCTCTTGGGTGCCGGTCAGGGCGCGAGGACGCCCAGCAGGGCGCGGGCACACAGATCGCGCACCTGGTCACGCTCCACGTGCGCCCCGCGCAGCCACTCCAGACAGACGGCCGTGGTGAACGCCAGCCAGCCGCGTACGGCGAGCCGGGTGTCCGGCCGGGACTCCAGCACCGGACCGAACTCGGGGTCGGCGGCGAGCGCGTCGAGGATCTGCCGCTCCTGCGCGGCCAGCGCCCGCCGGTAGACCCGCCGGACCGCCTGGTCCCCCGCCGCGTCGGCGCGGTGGAAGGCCCGGTAGCCGTGCGCGTGCGCCTCGACGTACTCCAGATACGCGTCGAGCCCGGCGGTGAGCTGCTCGCGCACCGGGACGCCCGGCACGGGGGCCGTCATACGGAGCATCCGCTCGCTCTCGCGCTCCACCACGGCCGCGAAGAAGTCCCGTTTGTTCGGGAAGTAGTGGTACAGCAGTCCGCGCGACACCCCGGCGATCTCGGCGACCTGTTCGACCCACACCTCGTCGTACGGGCTCTCGGAGAACAACCGCGCACCCACCGCGAGCAGTTGCTCCCGGCGCTCCTCGGTGCTGAGCCGGCGGCGCGCGCGCCCGCCCTGGTCCACGGCCATGCCCGCACTGTAGTTGACGCCGGTCCGGCGGCCGGACCAGACTGGATCCGCGTTATTGAACTCATGTGCAACACGTCGCCACTCGCTCGCCGGACCGAAGGAGACCGTGTCATGGCGGAGACGACGGCACGGACCGCCGTGCCGAAGGGGTTCCGCAGCGCGGAACCGGGCTGGCCCGCCCTGCACCGCATACCGCACCCGCCGTACCGGCTGCCGCTGCTCGGCGACCTGGTGGGGTCGAGCAGACGCACGCCCGTGCAGGACTCGGTGCGGATCGCCCGGCGGCTCGGGCCGATCTTCCGGCGCAAGGTCTTCGGCAACGAGTTCGTGTTCACGTGGGGCGCCCGGCTGGCGGCCGACCTGGCCGACGAGTCGCGGTTCGCCAAGCACGTGGGGCTGGGCGTGGCCAACCTCCGTCCGCTCGCGGGTGACGGGCTGTTCACCGCGTACAACCACGAGCCCAACTGGCAGCTGGCGCACGACGTGCTGGCGCCCGGGTTCAGCCGTGAGGCGATGTCCGGCTACCACCCGATGATGCTGTCGGTGGCCGCGCGTCTGGCCGAGCACTGGGACCGCGCGGCGGCGGACGGGCGCTGGGTGGACGTGCCCGGCGACATGACCAAGCTGACGCTGGAGACGATCGCGCGCACCGGTTTCGGGCACGACTTCGGCCCCTTCGAACGGTCCCGGCCGCACCCCTTCGTCACCGCTATGATCGGCGCGCTCAGTCACGCGCAGCGGCTGAACAACGTGCCGCCGCCGCTGGCCCCGCTGCTGCTGCGCCGGTCGAACCGGCGCAACGAGCGGGACATCGCGCGGCTCGGTCACATCGTCGACGAGGTGGTCCGCCGCCGGCGCGCGGACGGGCACGCGGACGGCGACCTGCTGGACCGGATGCTGGAGACCGCCCACCCGGCCACCGGGGAGCGGCTGTCACCGGAGAACGTGCGGCGTCAGGTGATCACCTTCCTGGTCGCCGGCCACGAGACCACGTCGGGCGCGCTGTCCTTCGCCCTGCACCACCTCTCCCTCCACCCGGACGTGGCGGACCGCGCCCGCGCCGAGGTGGACCGCGTCTGGGGCGCCACGGACACGCCGGCCTACGACCAGGTCGCCCGCCTCCGCTACGTCCGCCGCGTCCTCGACGAGGCGCTGCGCCTGTGGCCGACGGCACCGGCGTACTCGCGGGAGGCGACGGAGGACACGGTGCTGGCGGACGAGCATCCGATGCGGCGCGGCGCGTGGACGCTGGTGCTGACCCCGATGCTCCACCGGGACCCCGAGGTGTGGGGCGCGGACGCCGACCGCTTCGACCCGGACCGCTTCGAACCCCGGGCGGTACGCGCCCGCCCGCCCCACACCTACAAGCCGTTCGGCACGGGCGCCCGCGCCTGCATCGGCCGCCAGTTCGCCCTGCACGAGGCGACGCTGATCCTGGGCCTCCTCCTGCGCCGCTACGACCTGCACCCTGACCCGGCATACCGCCTCCGCGTGACGGAACGGCTGACGCTGATGCCGGAAGGGCTGCGACTGCGTCCGGAACGGCGGAACGCGGGGCGGACGGACATCCCGGCCCAACGGACGGACAGCGGTCAGCCGCGTGGTCCCGTCGTCTGAGGGACGGACTCAGAATTGGCACTGTGGATGCTTCCATCGGTGGCATCCACGACGGCGGAATGCCGCATGCCTCCTTCCCGGGCGGAGAGACGCCAGTGGATGCGCCAGTGGCCGCCACGACGCTCGGCCTGGAGAACCGCCTGCTCCCGCTCTTCAACGGCCACGCTGATCCGGAAATGTCTCGCGAACGTCTCCCACGCCTGGGCCTCGCCGACATGCGCCTGCGGAAGTGCAGGGTCATCGACGCGCCTCACCCTGAGATCGGTCAGTCGCCCCGAAGGCTCGACGCCGATGTCGAGACGCATGGGCATCAACACCTCCCCGCGCCACCGACGCCACTCCACGACCCAGCCGGCACCTGACGGGTCGTCCACGGCCCTTACGGTCACCTGGGAAGCACGCAGGGCCCAGGGAGCGTACCGAGCCGCGTAACGAGTGGCGACGAGCTTCGCTTCCCGCGCGGTACGGGAAGGACGACTCACGTCAGGGATCTCGTACGCGTGGACGCCCTCCCCGTGGCGGGTCGGAGTGAACTGCACGGTGAACTGCTCACGGTCGGACCAGGTGATCTCGGCGAACCCGCCTGGCAGGAGGGCGGTGACCATCCCCTCACCGTCGACGTCGTCGAGATACTCGGCGGCCTCGACTTCATACGCTCCGGGAAACGCCTCGTCGAGAGCGGCGTTGAGCGCTTGGACCTGGCCGGCGTCGGCTGCCGGGACCGGAGTGGGCAGTACGGTACGCACCGGGTGAACAACCGTCAGCCAGGCCGAGACGACCAGAGCGGCAACAACCGCCCCGCCGGCCAGGGCCCGTTGCGTCACCGACAACGCCGGCGGCCAAGGAGGCGAAAGGTCTTCCGGTTGTCAGGACGGCGCACACCCCGAAGGGCACGAAAAGCAGCACATTGAGTTGGCCCTGAACGCCGGCGAACGCCTGGAGGACACTCGGGTTGATCGCGCACTCACCCGTCAACACGCCGCTGCCGGACCAGGTGGTGAGAGTCAGGGGCCCCACCACGGAGGACGCCCAGAGCCCGCAGAAGACACCGCGAGCACGGCCGGCCCGCCGGGCCACCGCGAAGTAGGCAGCCGCACCGGCAAGGAGCGTGACCGTCACAGCCAGGGCCAGAAACACCGCATGGCCCTGGAAAACGGCATGAACCACAACACCCTCCCGCCGAACAGGCCGCCGTCGCACCGCCGCTCGGGAAGGCACGCCCCTGATGATCTTAGTGAAGGCCGGTGGAAGGACCGAGGGCTGCTCCTCGGTGTACGCCTCGGGCCAGGGGGCCGGCGGAGTCGAGGTGAGTCCGCGCCTTCGTGAAGTCCGTGTGGGACTGCCGGATGTCGGCCGCCCCCCACGGCTGCTCCGGGCTTGCGTCTGTCAGGTCACCCGGCGGCGGATCCACCAGGCGCAGAACCCGGCCAGGAGCAGGGTGAGGCCGAGGTAGAGCCCGGTCTCGGCCCATTGAAGGGCCCAGAAGTGCCCGGCGGGCTGGTACGTCACGCAGAACCGGATGGTCTTGACCGTCAGCCCGGTCCGCCGGGCCAGGCCTCCGATCGTGAAGAGCGTGTCGCCGTCCATGCCTGCACCTTCGTGCCTCCCCCTACGGGAGACTCAAGCCCACTCGGCCGCCTGTCCTACATCAGGTGAAGAGCTGCCAAGTGGGGCAGCCGGTACGTCATTTCGCCGTGGTCGTCGAAGTCGAAGTTCCATCTGGGGTCCAGCCTCGGGTATCGGATGCTGAACGCGCCGGCCGGCAGTTCCCGGCCGGTCGCCTTGATGTGTGCGTTCCAGACGATGCCCAGCGTTCCCTCGCACTCGAGATCGAGTCCGCCGGCCGCCGCCGTTCGCACCACGGGCAGCTCCGCCAGGGCATCGGGGTCGGCGACCACGCGCTCGAACACTTCGCGTCCCTGCGCGATCAACCAGCCGCGGAAGTAGTCGAAGCCGTCGTCGGAGCATCCCCCGTTGATCAGGTACGCGGCGGCCCACAGGGGGCTCGTGTAGGAGTCCGCCATCAGATCCCACAGCGCCTGCTGAGCGGCGACGATCTCCCCGGCCGGGCGCGTGGCCAGCTGCGAGGTCGCCCTGCGGGCGACGTCGTCGGCGTCGTCCGGGTTCGGCGCCTGCGCGCGGGCCGTCTCGATGAGGTGCCAGAACTGCTGTCTCTTCATGGCGGCCGAGCATGCCAGCCGGCACTGACATCGGGGCACCGACGGTCCGTGGGCGCCCCTCAGTCCTCCCCCGCTCCCTCCCCCTCCGGCGGCAGCGCCACGCCCTCCAAGCGCTCCGGGTCCGCCAGGATGTAGAGGGCCGTGATGCGGCCCTCGTGGACCGTGACCGACAGGACCGAGCCGACGCGGTCGTCGACGACGCTGACCAGGCCCGGGGCGCCGTTGACCAGGACCATGCGGGCGGTGGCGTTGTAGCGGGCGAACAGCATCGCCGACTCGGCGACACGCTGCGCGCCCTGGAGGCGCTTGGAGCCCGCCACTCCCTCCAGCAGCGCGCCCGCGTCCGCGCGCAGCACCACGTCCGGGTGGAGTACGGCGAGCAGCGCCTCGAAGTCGCCGGTGCGCGCGGACGCGCGGAACGCGTCGAGGGCCTGCCGCTGCTGCGCCGCGTCGGGGGCGGCCGGCGGCGCGGAGTCGCGGACGCGGCGGCGCGCCCGGCTGGCGAGCTGCCGTGTCGCGGCCGGGGTGCGCTCGACCACCGGGGCGATGTCGTCGAACGGCACGGCGAACATGTCGTGCAGCACGAACGCCAGCCGCTCGTCCGGGTCGAGCGCCTCCATGACGACCAGCAGCGCGATGCCCACCGAGTCGGCCTCCAGCGCCTCCTGCTCCGGGTCGACCCGCGACAGCGGCCGGATCACTGGGTCCGGGACGAACGTGTCGTCCATCGGCTGCTCCCGGCGGGCGGCGCGCGAGCGCAGCAGGTCCAGGCAGATCCTGCCGGTCACGGTGGTGAGCCAGCCGCCGAGGTTGCCGATCTCGGCCGGGTCCACCCGGCCCAGCCGCAGCCAGGCCTCCTGCACGGCGTCCTCCGCCTCGGCGAGCGAGCCGAGCATGCGGTAGGCGACCGCCTTGAGGTGGGCGCGGTGCTCCTCGAAGCTCCGCGCCAGGTCCTCCTTGTCCTCCCCCGTCTCCCCCACCGCGCTCACCTCGGGAACACCTCGAAGGCGACCGCCGGACGGTTCCCGAACCGCTTCCCCGTCTCCTCCGCGAAGCCGGTCAGCAGCGTGCGCGCGTATGTCTCCGGGTCCTCGTCGGTGAGCGCCTCGATGTAGGTGCGGTGTTCCAGCAGGGAGCGCACCGCCCGCTCCAGGCCCGGGGTCGCGTCCACCGCGTGGGTGGGCGAGGCGGAGCCGGCGACCGCCACCCAGCGCACCCCGTCCCAGGGCTGAAGCCCCTGCTCGGTGAGCTCCGGGAAGATCCAGCGGTTGCCCGCGTCGCCGGCCGCGTCGAGCGTGGCGCGGCCGACGGCGACATGGTCCGGCGTGTTCCAGGCGGTGCCGCCCCAGGTGTCCCGGTGGTTCAGCGTGATCACCAGCTCGGGCCGATGGCGCCGGATCGCCGCCGCGATGTCCCGGCGCAGGGCGGGACCGTACTCGATCACGCCGTCCGCGTGGTCCAGGAAGGCGACCTCGGACACGCCCACCACGGCCGCGCTCGCCCGCTGCTCGCGCTCGCGCAGCGGCCCGCACCGGGCCGGGTCCAGGGTGTCGATGCCCGCCTCGCCGCGGGTCGCCAGCACGTAGGACACCTCGCGGCCGGCGTCGGTCCAGGCGGCGATCGCCGCCGCGCAGCCGTACTCCAGGTCGTCCGGGTGGGCGACCACGGCCAGCGCGCGCTGCCAGTCGTCGGGCATGGGCTGGAGTTGACTGATCGTCGGCTCGGTCATGCCTCGCAGACTAGCCCCCGCCACCGACAGTGCACGGGGGCTCGCGGTCACACCTCGTCGCGGACGGGGGCAGGACACGTGGTCGCGCCCCGTCGCGGGCGGCGACAAGGCGTGCGGTCGCCCCTCCCCGGGGCAAGGGCAAGACGCGCGCTCACGCCTCCTCGCAAGCGAGCGCGGAGCCCCGCTCACACCTCGTCGCGGGCGAGGGCCAGCAGGCGGTCCAGGACGCGGGGGCCGCCGGTGCGGACGCCGTCGTGCTCGAACTCGTCGGTCACCCAGGTGCGCAGGCCGCGGACCGCCCGGGCGGTGGCCAGGGAGTGCGCGGTGTCCACGTACATGTCGTCGTGGTAGACGGCCGCCGCGACCGGGACCTCGTTGGCGGCCAGGCGGGCCGGGTCGTACAGCGGGGTCCAGTCGGTGCGCGCGGCGAGGAGTTCCGCGGTGTCGCGCAGGGGCCGCAGCGCCGGGTCGCAGTCGAACATCCAGGGGTGGATCGTTTCGCCGGTGAACAGCACGGGCTCGTCGCCGGCGAGCGCCTTGGCCGCGTCGAACTGCGGGAACTCCCCCCGTACCCGCTCGGCGGCCCAGGCGGTGGGGCGGGCGTCCTGGGCGTAGATCGCCTCGTGGATCAGCGCGTACAGGGGGTGTCCGGCGAAGGACAACAGGCCCTGGACCTCTTCCTGGAAGGCGTCGGAGAGGGCGGGGCCGGACGGGGTGGGGACGAAGGCGTGCTCGAGGAGGAAGTGCAGGCGGTGGCTGCCGTCGCCGCTGCCGAGCATCAGGCCGAGGGACTGGAAGGCCTCGACGGTGAAGCGGTAGCCGTTGGGCAGGACCACGTCGTGGGTGAGGAGGTGGTCGGCGATACGGCGGGCCCGTTCGACGTCGCGCGGGTAGCGGGCGTAGTGGGCGGCGACCTTGCGCTCGATCCGCGGGTAGGCGGCGCGGTAGACGTCGTCGGCGTGCGCGTCGAGGGAGGGCAGACCGCCGGTGATCAGGGCGGTGTCCAGTCCCTCGGGGGCTATGGACAGATAGGCGACGGCGCAGAAGCCGCCGAAGCTCTGGCCGAGCACGGTCCAGCGGGCGCCGCCGGTCACGTGCGGGCGGATGGCCTCGCAGTCCCGGACGATCGAGTCGGAGCGGAAGTGCGTGAGGTGGTCGGCCTGCCCGGCGGGGCCGCCGCGCAGCGGGAGCGATTGCCGGTTGGCGGGGGTGGACGCGCCGGTGCCACGCTGGTCGAGAAGGAGCACCCGGTAGTTCTCCAGGGCGCGGCCGAGCCAGGCCGGCTTGCCGACGAAACGGTTCGCCCCGAAGCCCGGGCCGCCCTGGAGGTACAGCAGCCAGGGCAGGTCCTGGCCCGCCTTGTCACTCGCGACGACCTCGCGCGCGTACAGCTCGATCGTCTCGCCCGCGGGGTTGTCGTGATCGAGGGGCACGGTGAACCGGCGGTCGGTGAGGACCACTCCGGGCTGGCGGTAGGTGTCGGTCAACGGGACTCCCGGTACGAACGGATTGTCGGGCCGCGACCCAGTTCAGCACATGTTCCTGCGGCCAACGACCCCGGGATCATGAAAAAGTTCCTGAACATCGGTCAACGGGCCGAGAGGCTGGAGCGCCGCACCACCAGTTCCGGGGAGAGCACGACCCGGCGGTGCTCGTGGCCGGCGCCCGTGGACTCGGTCTCCTCCAGCAGCAGTTCCGCCGCCAGCGCCCCCATGGTCACGGCGGGCTGCCGTACGGAGGTGAGCGGTACGGCCGCGGCGGCGGCGAACTCGATGTCGTCGTAGCCGACGATCGCCAGGTCGTCGGGGACGTTGACGCCGGCCGCGTACATCGCCTGGAGGACGCCGAGGGCGAGCAGGTCGTTGGCGCAGAACACGGCGGTGGGGCGGCGGGCCAGGCCGAGCAGCCGGGCGCCCGCGTCGCGTCCGGCGGCGACGTCGAGCCGCTCGGTGGGCAGCTCGTGCAGGCTGTCGGGGCCGAGCCCGGCCTCGGCGAGGGCGTTCAGGGCGCCGGTGCGGCGGTCCCGGACCTGGTTGAGCCCGGGCGGGCCGCTGACGTACGCGAGGGAGCGGTGCCCGGCGTCGACCAGGTGGCGGACGGCCAGCGCGCCGCCGGCGACGTCGTCGACGGAGACGGAGCACTCGGTGGTGCCCTCGGCGACCCGGTCGACCAGCACGAAGGGGATGCCGTGCCGGCGGAAGCCCTCGATGGTGCGGCCGGTGGCGTCCGCGGGGGTGAGCAGCACGCCCCGTACCCGCTGCTCCGCGAAGAGGGACAGGTACTCGGCCTCCTCGCTGGGGCTCTGGGCGCTGTTGCAGACCATCACGCCGAGGCCCGCCTCGCGCGCGGCCCGTTCGGCGCCGCGCGCCACGTCGACGAAGAAGGGGTTGCCCATGTCGAGGACGAGCAGGCCCATGATGCGGCTGCGGCCGGCGCGCAGCTGGCGGGCGGACTCGCTGCGGACGTAGCCGAGCCGGTCGATGGCGGACAGCACCCGGGCCCGGGTCTCCGCGGCGACCGTGTCCGGGCGGTTGATCACGTTGGAGACGGTGCCGACGGAGACTCCGGCGACGCGGGCGACGTCCTTGATACCCACCGACTGGGCCATCGGACAGGGACCTCCAGGGAGACGGGACGACGAGGTGACGGAGGGGCGGCGCGGCGGGCCCTCACACTACCCGCACGTCCGCCCCTTTTCGGACACGGCCCGGGTGGACCCGTGGCCGTCATTCGAGGTGGAAGACCTCGGTGAGCGGGGTCATCGCCTCGTCGGGCCGGGCGCCGTCGAGGGACTCGAAGAAGGGCGCCATCCCGGCCTGCCAGCGGGCGTTGACCTCGGTGGCCTCCATGGCGGCCTTCGCCGCCTCGAAGTCCTCGGTCTCCAGGTAACCGACCAGCAGGCCGTCGTCGCGCAGGAAGAGGGAGTAGTTGTGCCAGCCGGTGGCCGAGAGCGCCTCGCGCATCTCGGGCCACACGGCGGCGTGGCGTGCGCGGTACTCGTCGATGCGGTCCTGGCGGACCTTGAGCAGGAAGCAGACGCGTCGCACGGAGTACCGCCTTTCCCATGAACGGCCCGAGGGATCAGAAGTCGAACCGGTCGATGTTCCCGGCGTTGAAGACGGTGGGCTTGCCGAGGTTGATCACGCCGTCCTTGCCCAGGGTGTACTCGCCCATCGCGCCGGCCGTGAAGGTCTCGCCCTCCTTGCCGGTGATCTGGCCGGACGCGAGCGCGACGGCGGTGCGGGCGGCCAGCTCGCCGAGCTTGGCCGGGTCCCACAGCTCGAACGCCTCGACGGTGCCGTTCTTGACGTACGTGCGCATGTCGTTGGGGGTGCCGAGGCCGGTGAGCTTGACCTTGCCCTTGTACTTGGAGCCGGACAGGTACTGGGCGGCGGCCTTGATGCCGACGGTGGTCGGGGAGATGATCCCCTTGAGGTTCGGGTGCTCCTGGAGCAGGCCCTGGGTCTGCTGGAAGGACTGCTGGGCGTCGTCGTTGCCGTAGGCGACCTCGACCAGCTTCATGTTCTTGTACTTGGGGTCCTTCAGCTCGTCCTTCATGAAGTCGATCCAGGTGTTCTGGTTGGTCGCGGTCTGCGCGGCGGACAGGATCGCGATCTCGCCCCGGTAGTCGATCTGTTCGGCGAGCAGCTGCACCTCGGTGCGGCCCAGGTCCTCGGCGGACGCCTGCGAGACGAAGGCGTTGCGGCACTCGGGGTTGGTGTCGGAGTCGTAGGTGACGACCTTGATGCCGTTCTTCATGGCCTGCTTGAGCGCGGTGCACAGGGCGCCGGGGTCCTGCGCGGAGACGGCCATGGCGTCGACCTGCTGCTGGGTGAGGGTGTTGACGTAGGAGACCTGGCCGGCGGTGTCGGTGGCGCTGGTGGGGCCGACCTCCTTGAAGGTGGAGCCGAGTTCCCGCACGGCCTTCTCGCCGCCCTGGTCGGCGGAGGTGAAGTAGGGGTTGTTGACCTGCTTGGGCAGGAAGCCGACGGTGAGGCCCTTCTTGGTGGCGGCGTTCGGGTCGGCCTTGCCGGCGGAGGCGGCCGCGCCGCCCTCGTTCTTGACGTCCTCCTTGGTGGTGCCGCCGCAGGCGGTGGCGGCCAGGGCGAGGGAGCTGACGGCGGCGAGCGCCGCGCAGGTGCGGCGGAGGGATGCTGTGTGCATGGCGGGTTCCTTAAGGGGGACGAGGAGAGGTCAGGTGGTCGGTGCGGGCGCCTTGGGATCCGGAGCGGGTGCGGTGGCCGCCCTGCGTCCGGCGCGGGCGGCGGCGATCTGCCGGGCGACGCGCGGGCCGAGGACGGACAGCACGAGCAGGACGCCGGTGACGACGATCTGGGACTGGGCGGAGACGTCCTTGAGGCTCATCACGTTCTGCAGCGCGCCCAGCAGGAACACGCCGGCGATCGCGCCGCCGAGGGTGCCCTTGCCGCCGTCGAAGTCGATGCCGCCCAGCAGCACGGCCGCGACGACGGACAGTTCGAGGCCGGTGGCGTTGTCGTAGCGGGCGCTGGCGTAGTGCAGCGCCCAGAAGACGCCGGTGAGGGCCGACATCAGGCCGGTCACCGTGAACAGGATCAGCTTCTGCCGCTTGACGCGGATGCCGGCGAACCGCGCGGCCTCCTCGCCGGCCCCGGTCGCGAACAGGGACCGGCCGAACGGGGTGGCGTGCAGGGCGACGACGGCGATCGCGAGCAGCACCAGGAAGGGCAGGAAGGCGTACGGGACGAAGGTGTCGCCGATGCGTCCGGCGGCGAAGTCCAGGTAGGCGGAGGGGAAGTCGGTGACCGCGTCGGAGCCGAGCACGATCTGCGCGATGCCCCGGTAGGCGGCGAGGGTGCCGATGGTGACGGCGAGGGAGGGCAGCCCGAGGCGGGTGACCAGCAGGCCGTTGACCAGGCCGCAGACGACGCCGATGGCGAGGCAGACGGGGATGATCGTCTCGATGGCCATGCCCTGGTTCCACAGGGCGCCCATCACCGCGCCGGACAGGCCGGCCGTGGACGCCACGGACAGGTCGATCTCGCCGGAGACCACGAGCAGCGTCATGGGCATCGCGATCAGCGCGATCGGCAGGGTGTTGCCGATGAGGAACGACAGGTTGAGGGCGTTGCCGAAGCCGTCGACGGTGGTGAACGACAGCAGCAGGACGACCACGAGCAGGGCGCCGACGACCGTGTCCCAGCGAACGGCGCGCGTGAGGGAGTCAGGCATGGCGGGCGTTCCTCTTCTTCAGGGCGGAGGCCACGCGCAGCGCGACGATCCGGTCGACCGCGATGGCGAGGACGAGCAGGACGCCGTTGATGGCGAGCACCCACACGGAGCTGACGCCGAGGGCGGGCAGCACGCTGTTGACGGAGGTCAGCAGCAACGCGCCGAGGGCGGCGCCGTAGACGCTGCCGGAGCCGCCGGTGAAGGCGACGCCGCCGACCACGACCGCGCTGACGACGGTGAGTTCGTAGCCGCTGCCGGTGCCGGAGTCGACGTTGCCGAACCGGGCGAGGTACATCGCGCCGGCGAGTCCGGCGAGGGCGCCGCAGACGGTGTACGCGGCGAGGATCCGCTTGCGTACGGGGATGCCGGCGAGGCGGGCGGCCTCCGGGTTGGAGCCGAGCGCGTACAGCTCGCGCCCGCCGCCGAAGTGCTTGAGGTAGTACGCCGTCGCCACCAGCACCGCGAGCGCGATCAGCGCCAGGTAGGGCACGGCGGAGAGGCCGCCGGAGCCGAAGTCGACGAAGCCGCCGGGGAGGTCGGCGGCGGTGATCTGGCGGGAGCCGACCCAGATGGAGTCGATGCCGCGGATGATGTAGAGCGTGCCGAGGGTGACGACGAGGGCGGGCACCTGGCCGAGGGAGACGAGCAGGCCGTTGAGCAGGCCGAAGCCGATGCCGAGCAGGACGGCGAGGGTGACGGCGACGGCCGGGTTCCCGCCGTTCTGGAGGTGGAGGCCGGCGGCGAAGGCGCTGATGCCGAGGGTGGAGCCGACGGACAGGTCGACGTTGCGGGTGATGACGACCAGGGTCTGGCCGGTGGCGACCAGGACCAGGATGGTCGCGTTCAGCAGCAGGTCCTTGACGCCCTGCTCGGACAGGAACGCGCTGTTGCCGGCCTGGGTGACGGCGATCATCACCAGGAAGACGACGAGGATGGCGAGTTCGCGCATCCTGAAGACGCGGTCCACGAGCCGGGTGGCGCCGGCCTTCGGCACCTCGGCGACGGGGGCCTGGTCGGGGGCGGTGACCGTCATGCGGCGGTCCTCCCGGTGGCTGCGGCCATCACGGTTTCCTCGGTGGCGTCGGTGCGGGGGATCTCGGCGGTGAGCCGGCCCTCGTGCATCACCAGCACGCGGTCGGCCATGCCGAGGATCTCGGGCAGGTCGGAGGAGATCATCAGGACGGCCACGCCGTCGGCGGCGAGCCAGGACAGCAGCCGGTGCACCTCGGTCTTGGTGCCGACGTCGATGCCGCGCGTGGGCTCGTCCACGATCAGCACCTTCGGCCGCGTGGCGAGCCACTTGGCGAGGACGACCTTCTGCTGGTTGCCGCCGGACAGGGTGTTCACCGTGTCGGCGATCCGGGCGTACTTGACCTGGAGCTTGACGGCCCAGTCGAGGGAGCGGCTGCGTTCGGCGCCGCGGTCCATCAGGCCGGCCCGCACGGTGGTGCCGAGGCCGGTGAGGCCGATGTTGCGCTCGATGGACATGTCCATCACCAGGCCCTGGGCGCGCCGGTCCTCGGGGACCAGGGCGAGCCCGGCCGCCATGGCGGTGGACGGGGCGCCGTTGGTCAGCTTCCGCCCGTCGACCACGACCTCGCCCGCGTCCCGGCGGTCGATGCCGAAGACGGCGCGGGCCACCTCGGTGCGTCCGGCGCCGACCAGTCCGGCGAGACCCACGATCTCGCCGCGCCGCACGTCGAAGGAGACGTCGGTGAAGACGCCCTCACGGGTGAGGCGGCGCACGCTCAGGGCGACCTCGCCGGGCGTCACGTCCTGCTTGGGGTAGAGCTCGGCCAGGTCGCGGCCGACCATGCGGCGGACCAGGTCGTCCTCGGTCATGCCGGCGAGCGGCTCGCTCGCGATCCAGGCGCCGTCGCGCAGGGTGGTGACGCGCCGGCAGATCTCGAAGATCTCCTCCAGCCGGTGGGAGATGAACAGCACCGCGGCGCCCTGGTCGCGCAGGGCGCGGACGACGCCGAAGAGGCGGGCGACCTCGCTGTGGGTGAGGGCGGCGGTGGGCTCGTCCATGATCAGGACGCGGGCGTCGAAGGAGAGCGCCTTGGCGATCTCGACGATCTGCTGGTCGGCGATGGACAGCCCGCGGGCGGGCCGGTCGGGGTCGAGGGAGACGCCGAGCCGCCGCATCAGGGCGGTGGTGGCGTCGCGGGTCGCCCTGTGGTCGATGCGGCGCAGGGCGCGGCGGGGCTGACGCCCCATGAAGATGTTCTCCGCGATGGACAGGTCGGGGAAGAGCGTCGGCTCCTGGTAGATCACGGCGATGCCGGCGTCGCGGGCGTCGCCCGGTCCGTGGAAGACGACGGGCTCGCCGTCGAGCAGCACCTGGCCGGCGTCCGGCCGGTGCACTCCGGCGAGCGTCTTGATGAGTGTGGACTTGCCGGCTCCGTTCTCTCCGGCCAGGGCGTGCACCTCCCCGGGGAACAGCTCAAGGGAGACGTCCCGCAGCGCGCGGACCGCGCCGAAGGACTTGGAGATGTCCTTGAGCGCGAGGACCGGGGCCGGACCCGTGTCGGACGGGTGGGTCATGAGGGCTCCTCGACAACGTCGGCGGGTCGGCCCGGACGACGTCGTGAAAGGTTTCAACTGGGTTGCCGGGACGTTAGGCGCGCCCCGCATGTCACGTCAATGGGTCACGGTCGAAAAATCTCCGACAGGCTTGTGTCACACGCAGGTCACGGGAGGCGTTGCGCGTGGGAGGGGTTGACACCCCTTCGGGGGGCGCCTAGCTTCCCGTTCTGAATCGTTTCACTCAGTGGTCGTCACGACCCGATGTCACAGGAGCCCTGACGTGACCGAGCGCGCCGCGGTGAAAGCCGCTCTCAAGACCCAGGCCGTCGAGACGCCGTCGTGGGCGTACGGCAACTCGGGCACCCGGTTCAAGGTGTTCGCGCAGCAGGGCGTGCCGCGTACTCCGCAGGAGAAGCTGGACGACGCGGCGAAGGTGCACGAGTTCACGGGCGTCGCGCCGACCGTGGCGCTGCACATCCCCTGGGACCGGGTCGACGACTACGCGGCGCTGGCACGGCACGCCGAGGACCGCGGGCTGCGGCTCGGCGCGATCAACTCCAACACCTTCCAGGACGACGACTACCGGCTCGGCTCCGTCTGCCACCCGGACGCGGCCGTGCGCCGGAAGGCCGTGGACCATCTGCTGGAGTGCGTCGACATCATGGACGCGACCGGGTCGAAGGACCTGAAGCTGTGGTTCGCCGACGGCACCAACTACCCCGGGCAGGACGACATCCGGGCCCGGCAGGACCGGCTGGCGGAGGCGCTCGCGGAGGTGTACGAGCGGCTCGGCGACGACCAGCGGATGCTGCTGGAGTACAAACTGTTCGAGCCGGCGTTCTACGCGACGGACGTCCCCGACTGGGGGACGGCGTACGCGCACTGCCTGAAGCTGGGCCCGAAGGCGCAGGTGGTGGTGGACACCGGGCACCACGCGCCCGGCACCAACATCGAGTTCATCGTGGCGACGCTGCTGAGGGAACGGAAGCTCGGGGGCTTCGACTTCAATTCGCGGTTCTACGCCGACGACGACCTGATGGTCGGCGCGGCCGATCCGTTCCAGCTGTTCCGGATCATGTACGAGGTGGTGCGCGGGGGCGGGCTGTCGGGGGACGTGGCGTTCATGCTGGATCAGTGCCACAACGTGGAATCGAAGATCCCGGCGATCGTGCGGTCCGTGATGAATGTGCAGGAGGCCACCGCCAAGGCGCTGTTGGTCGACCAGGACGCGTTGGGTGCGGCGCAGCGGGCGGGGGATGTGCTGGGGGCCAACGCCGTGCTGATGGACGCGTTCAGTACGGACGTGCGTCCGCTTCTTTGTGAGGTGCGGGAGGAGATGGGGTTGGATCCCGATCCGGTGAAGGCGTATGCGCGGTCGGGGTGGGCCGAGAAGATCGTGGGTGAGCGGGTGGGTGGGGAGCAGGCGGGGTGGGGGGCGTGAGCGGGTTGCCTGGTTTTTGTTCGTCGCGGGTTGCTGGTTCGTGGGGGCTGGTCGCGCAGTTCCCCGCGCCCCTGAGGTAGTGCTCTCATCCCCCTCTATCA
>MUNG01000189.1 GCA_002154585.1 Streptomyces pseudogriseolus | reverse complement strand
GGGGACCCCACACACCCGTGTCCCACCCCGCGCCCGCGGCCTACTCTCGCCTCGATACGCGCGGCAGTGTAGACATGGCACATGGTCCGACTCATGGGTCGATCCCGGACCCGGTCGCCCCAGCGGTCCGGCGCGGCAGCGTCCGTGCGGCGCCGGCGGAAGGAGAGCGTCCGCCCCGGGTGGCATCCGATGGCGGGGCTGCGGTCGGTGCTGAGCGGGCGCAGCGTCGCCGGACAGGTGTTCGTCCTGCTCCTCGTGATGGTGCTGCTGCTGGTCGTCGCCGCCGTCGTGGCGCTGGTGCTCCAGGTGCAGCGGGACAGCACCCAGGAGGCCCGCAACCGCTCCCTCGCCGTCGCCGAGACCTTCGCCAACGCCCCCGGCACGATCGCGGCGCTGAACTCCCCCGACCCCACCGCCGTGCTCCAGCCGCGCGCCGAGGCCGCCCGTGAGCGGTCGCACGTCGACTTCATCGTGGTCATGAACACCGACGGCATCCGCTACACCCACCCCCGCCCGGACCGCATCGGCAAGCAGTTCGTCGGCACCATCGAGCCCGCGCTGGCGGGCGAGCCGGTCGTGGAGGAGATCGAGGGGACCATCGGCCGGCTCGTGCAGGCCGTGGTGCCGGTGGAGGACCCGGACGGCACGGTGGTCGGCCTGGTGTCGGCGGGCATCACGCTGGAGAACGTCGGCGGAGCGACCGAGGCGCAGCTGCCGCTGGTGCTGGGCGCGGCGCTGGCCGCGCTGGCCCTGGCGACCGTCGGCGCGGCCCTGATCAGCAGACGTCTGCTGCACCAGACCCACGGTCTCGGCCCGCACGAGATGACCCGGATGTACGAACACCACGACGCGGTGCTGCACGCGGTGCGTGAGGGCGTGATGATCCTCGACGGCGACGGCACCCTGCTGCTCGCCAACGACGAGGCGCACCGTCTGTTCAGCCTTCCCGAGGACGCCGAGGGCCGGCACGTACGGGACCAGGGTCTGGATCCGGCCACGACGGAGCTGCTGTCCTCGGGCCGGGTCGCGACGGACGAGGTGCTTCCGGTGGGCGACCGGCTGCTCGCGGTCAACCAGCGCCCCACCGACCCGGCGGGCCGGCACCGGGGCAGCGTCACCACGGTCCGCGACACCACGGAGCTGCGCGCGCTGTCCGGCCGGGCGGAGGAGTCCCGTGAGCGGCTCAACATGCTCTACGACGCGGGCGTGGGCATCGGCACGAGCCTGGACGTGGCGCGGACCGCGCAGGAGCTGTCGGACCTGGCCGTGCCGCGGTTCGCCGACTTCGCCACCGTGGACCTGTTCGAGTCGGTGCTGGCGGGCGGGCAGCCGGACGCGGCCGCGGCGCTGCGCCGCACGGCCTGGGCCGGCATCGCCGACGACGCGCCGCTGTATCCGAAGCACCACCAGTTCCGTTTCGTCGAGTCGTCCCCGCAGGGCCGCAGCCTGGCCACGGGCCGCGCGGTGCTGGAACCGCGGCTGGAGGCAGCGCCCGGCTGGCAGGCGCAGGACAAGGAGCGTTCCGCGCAGATCGTGGAGTACGGCGTCCACTCGCTGATCACGGTGCCGCTGCGGGCCGGCGCGCTGGTCCTGGGCGTGGTCAGCTTCTGGCGTTCGCGCAAGCAGGAGCCGTTCGACGAGGAGGAGCTGGCGCTGGCGGAGGAGCTGGTGGCGCGGGCCGCGGTGTCCATCGACAACGCCCGCCGCTACACGCGCGAGCACAGCATGGCGGTGACGCTCCAGCGCAGCCTGCTGCCGCGCACGCTGCCCGAGCAGAACGCGCTGGAGATCGCCTACCGCTATCTGCCGGCGCAGGCGGGGGTGGGCGGCGACTGGTTCGACGTGCTGCCGCTGTCCGGCGCCCGGGTGGCGCTGGTGGTCGGGGACGTCGTCGGGCACGGGCTGCACGCGGCGGCCACCATGGGCCGGCTGCGCACGGCGGTGCACAACTTCTCCGCGCTCGACCTGCCGCCGGGCGAGCTGCTCGCGCTGCTGGACGAGCTGGTCGGCCGGATCGACCAGGACGAGGCGCAGGACGAGCACGTCGCCCCGGTCATCGGGGCGACCTGCCTGTACGCGGTGTACGACCCGGTGGCCCGGCGCTGCTCGCTGGCGCGCGCGGGTCATCCGCCGCCGGCGCTGGTGCGGCCGGACGGGCGGGTGGAGTTCCCGGACGCGCCCGTGGGGCCGCCGCTGGGTCTGGGCGGGCTGCCGTTCGAGTCGGCGGAGCTGGAGCTGCCGGAGGGCAGCAGGCTGGTGCTGTACACCGACGGTCTGGTCGAGGACCGCGAGCACGACATCGACGTGGGCCTGGAGCGTCTCCGGCAGGCGCTGGCCGGCGCCGGGGAATCCCCGGAGGAGACGTGCCGGTCCGTGCTGGAGTCCCGGCGTCCGGGGAAGGCGGCCGACGACATCGCGCTGATCGTGGCGCGCACCCGGGCGCTGCCCGCAGGGCGGATCGCCGAGTGGCCGGTGCCGTCGGACCCGGCGGCGGTGGGCGAGTTGCGGGCTGCGGTGGTGCGGAAGCTCGCCGAGTGGGGGCTCGAGGAGCTGTCGTTCGGCACGGAGCTGATCCTCAGCGAGCTGGTGACCAACGCGATGCGGCACGGGGCCCCGCCGATCCAGGTGCGGATGCTGTACGAACGTCATCTGATCTGCGAGGTGTACGACAGCAGCAGCACCGCCCCGCATCTGCGGTACGCGACCATGACGGACGAGGGCGGGCGCGGTCTCTTCCTGGTGGCGCAGCTCGCCGAGCGCTGGGGCACGCGCTATCTGCCGGCGGGCAAGGTGATCTGGGCGGAGCAGAACCTGCCGCCGGACGTCTGACGCCGCCCTATAAGATCACCTGAGGACTGGGCATAAGGTCGACTTATGAGCCCATAGACCGGACCCGCGTACCAGGTAAGGCAAGCCTCAGTTTAGGCTTCCCCCCGAGACGCCTGTCATCGCTCGAAGGGAACCTGACCATGTCCCGCCCCCTGCGGGTAGCCATCGTCGGATCCGGCCCCGCCGGGATCTACGCCGCCGACGCCCTGCTCAAGTCCGACGTGGCCGCCGGCCCCGGTGTGTCCATCGACATCTTCGAGCGGATGCCGGCGCCGTTCGGACTGATCCGCTACGGCGTCGCCCCCGACCACCCTCGGATCAAGGGCATCATCACGGCCCTGCACCAGGTGCTCGACAAGCCGCAGATCCGGCTGTTCGGCAACGTGGACTACGGCACCGACGTGCACCTGGACGACCTCCGCGCCTTCTACGACGGCGTCATCTTCGCCACCGGCGCGACGGCGGACCGCGCGCTGCCGATCCCGGGCATCGACCTGGACGGCTCCTACGGCGCCGCGGACTTCGTGTCCTGGTACGACGGCCACCCGGACGTGCCCCGTACCTGGCCGCTGGAGGCGGAGAAGGTGGCGGTCCTCGGCGTCGGCAACGTCGCCCTGGACGTGGCGCGCATCCTCGCCAAGACGGCCGACGAGCTGCTGCCGACCGAGATCCCGCCGAACGTCCACGAGGGCCTGAAGGCCAACCGGGCGAAGGAGATCCACGTCTTCGGCCGCCGCGGCCCGGCGCAGGCGAAGTTCAGCCCGATGGAGCTGCGGGAGCTGGACCACTCCCCCACCATCGAGGTGATCGTCGACCCCGAGGACATCGACTACGACGACGGCTCGATCGCCACCCGGCGCGGCAACAAGCAGGCCGACATGGTCGCCAAGACCCTGGAGAACTGGGCGATCCGCGACGTCGGCGACCGTCCGCACAAGCTGTTCCTGCACTTCTTCGAGTCGCCCACCGAGATCCTCGGCGAGGACGGCAAGGTCGTCGGCCTGCGCACCGAGCGCACCGCCCTGGAGGGCACCGGCAACGTCAAGGGCACCGGCGAGTTCAAGGACTGGGACGTCACCGCGGTGTACCGCGCGGTCGGCTACCTCTCCGACAAGCTGCCCAAGCTGCCCTGGGACATCGAGTCGGGCACCGTCCCGGACGAGGGCGGCCGGGTCGTCCAGGAGACCGGCGAGCACCTGCCGTCCACGTACGTCACCGGCTGGATCCGGCGCGGTCCTGTGGGCCTGATCGGGCACACCAAGGGCGACGCCAACGAGACCGTGGCGAACCTGCTGGCCGACCACGCGGCCGGCCGGCTGGGCGAGCCCGTCTCCCCGGCCCCGGAGGCGGTGGACGCGTTCCTCGCCGAGCGCGGCATCCGCTACACCACCTGGGACGGCTGGTACCGCCTGGACGCGGCGGAGAAGGCGCTGGGCGAGCCGCAGGGCCGTGAGCGCGTGAAGATCGTCGAGCGTGAGGACATGCTCCGCGAAAGCGGCGCCTGACATCCCGTGGGCCCCGGGCAGGGGCCCGTCCGCCGGACGCCCGGCCGGCCGCGCGCCGGCCGGGCGTCCGGCGTCGTCATGCCGGCAGGGCCAGCCGGGCCGTCTCGCCCGGGTCCACGCGCACCGCGCGGTGTCCGGGCAGGTGCACCTCGATCGGGTAGCGGCCGGCGGCGGGCACGGTGATCTCCAGCGAGCTGCTCTCCAGCCGCAGCCGCACGCCCCAGTGGCCGTGGTAGCGGACGGTGAAGCCGTAGGAGGACAGCTCCGGCAGGGGCACCGGGTCGAGCCACAGCGCCCCGCCGCGGGTCTCCAGGCCGGTCAGGCCGCGCTGCACCAGGTCGAGCGTGCCGGCCATGGCGCCGAGGTGGATGCCCTCGCCCGTGGTGCCGCCCTGGATGTCGGCGATGTCGGACTGGAGGGCCTCCTGGCAGAACTTCCAGGCGTCCGCGCGGCGCGCCCGCGCCAGGACCCAGCCGTGCACCAGGCCGCTGAGCGTGGAGCCGTGGGTGGTGCGGTGCAGGTAGTAGTCCACCGTGCGCCGCCAGGTCCGCTCGTCCAGGTTCAGGCCCAGCCGCCGGAAGACGCCCTGGAGTTCGTCCGGCGAGAACAGGTAGCCGAGCATCAGCACGTCCGCCTGCTTGGACGCCTGGTAGCGGTTGACGGTGTCGCCCTCCGCCTCCAGGATCCGGTCCAGCCGCCGGATGTCGCCGTACCGGCGCCGGTAGCCCCGCCAGTCCAGCTCGGCGAGTTCGCCGTACCCCTCGAACTGGCTGATGACCCCGTCGTGGAACTGGACGTGCAGGGAGCGGGAGACGTGGTCCCAGTGGTCGAGCTCGGCCTCGTCGAGGCCGGTGCGCTCGGCGAGCTCGCGGCGGCGCGGCTCGGGCAGGTGGCGCAGCACCTCCAGGGTGCGGGCCAGCACCCAGGCGGCGGTGACGTTGGTGTAGGCGTTGTCGTCCAGGCCGGGCTCGACGGCGTCCGGGTAGGCGTCGTGGTACTCGTCGGGGCCCATCACGCCCTTGATGCGGTAGCGGCCCAGCCGGTCGTCGTAGGAGGCGGAGCCGGCCCAGAAGCGGGAGATCTGGAGCAGCATCTCGGCACCCCTGGTATGCAGGAACTCCTCGTCGCCCGCGGCCTCGCAGTACTGCCACACGTTGTAGGCGATCGCCGAGCCCACATGGTGCTGGAGGTGGGAGTGGTCGGGCAGCCAGCGGCCCGAGCGCGGGTTGAGGTGCAGCTGCTGGGTCTCCTCACGGCCGTCGCTGCCGGACTGCCACGGGTACATCGCCCCGCGCCGCCCGGCGTCGTGGGCGGCCGTGCGGGCGCGTTCCAGGCGCCGGTAGCGGTGGTGCAGCAGGGCCCGGGAGACCTCCGGGAAGTGCAGGTTCAGGTACGGCAGGACGAACAGCTCGTCCCAGAACACGTGGCCCCGGTACGCCTCGCCGTGCAGGCCGCGGGCCGGCACCCCCACGTCCAGGTCGGCGGTGTGCGGGGAGAGGGTCTGGAGCACGTGGAAGAGGTGCAGCCGCAGGATGCGCCCCGCCTCGTCGGGCACGTCCGGCTCCGCCCGGCGCCACAGCTGCTGCCAGGCCGTCAGGTGGGGCGCCAGCAGCGCGTCGAAGGGGGCGGCCCGCTGCACGCGGTCGACGGCGGCGTGCAGCGGGTCGCTGATCGCCGCGTCGCGGGAGGTGTGCAGGGCGACGACCTTGTCGACGGTGAGGGTCTGCCCCGCCTGCAGCTCCAGCCGGGTCGTCTGCACCGCGCGGGGCCGGTCGTGGCGGACGGCGACGGACGCCGGCGAGGTCAGCCGGGCGGCGTAGGCGATCCGGATGTCGGAGGTGCGGGTGCGGCAGCGCAGCCACACGGTGTCGTGCTGCGAGGTGCCGGTGACCACATGGGTGAGGTGACGGCCGTCCAGGTCGGCGTAGCGGGCCACCCCGGCGTTGGTGACGCCGCCGTCGAGGGCCGCCTCGACCTCGAGCGGCCCGGAGAAGTCCTCGGCGGTGAACTCGGTGCGCAGGCCCGCGAGGTGCGGGTCGGCCATGTGGACGAACCGCAGCTGCCGGACCAGGAGCGCGCCGCCCGCCCCGAGCCCGAACCGGGTACGGCGCTCCATCAGGCCGGAGGACAGGTGCAGGGTGACGGCGTGTTCGAGTACGGGGGTGGTGTCGGGGGTGAGCCAGTCGCCGCCGGGCTGGCGGAAGCGCAGGGGCAGCCAGTTGGGCAGGTTGACGACGTCCTCGTTCTCCACCTGGCGGCCGGCGACCGCGGAGACGAGCCGGTTGTAGACGCCGGCCGCGTAGGTGCCCGGGTAGTGCACGGCGTCGGCCGCGCATTCGGCCAGGGCGCCCCGGGTGGCGAAGTAGCCGTTGCCGAGGGTGCACAGCGATTCCCGCAGCCGCTCGTCGGCGGGGTCGTAGCCTTCGTACTGCCAGGTCCAGCCCGTCACTTCGCCGCTCCTCCCGCCGACGACCGCCGCGCACGCGGCCGTGCGGCCCGTGCGAGGGCGCCGGGGGCCGGCGGTGGTCCGGCCCGGCGCCGTCACCGGCGGCGAGTCCTCCCGGCCGCGGGGCCGGGCGGTCCCGCCGCGACCGGAACGGCGCACCGAGTACCCGCGGCCGCGGCGCGCCACACACCGCCGGGGACCGGGGCTATCCCTCGCCGACCGGCACCCGCCACACCAGGGTGGTGCCGCCGCCCGGGGTGGCCGTGACGTCGAAGGAGCCGCCGAGCTGCGCGGCGCGCTCGGCCATGTTGCGCAGTCCGCTGCGGCGGCCGCCGGAGGGCAGGCCCACACCGTCGTCGGCGACCGTCAGCCGCACCTCGCGCCCGTCGGTCTCCAGGGCCACCTGGGCGTGTCCGGCGCGGGCGTGCCGGGCGACGTTGGTGAGGGCCTCGGAGAGCACCGCCACCAGGTGGTCGGCGGCCTCCTTGGACACATGGGTGTCGAGCAGGCCCTCCATCCGCACGCTGGGCGCGAAGCCCAGCAGCGGCGCGGCCTCCCCGACGAGCCGTACGACGCGGGCGCGCAGGCCGGTCCCGGCGCCGCCCGCCGAGGCGCGGGAGCGCAGGCCGAAGATGGTCGAGCGGATGATCTTGATGGTCTCGTCGAGGTCGTCGACGGCCCGCAGCACGCGCTCGGAGGCCTCCTTGTGCTCGATGAGACGGCCGGCGCTCTGCAGGGTCATGCCGGTGGCGAACAGCCGCTGGATGGCCAGGTCGTGCAGGTCGCGGGCGATACGGTCGCGGTCCTCGAGCACGGCGATCTGTTCGGCGTCCTGACGGCGCTCGGCCAGCTCCATCGCCACGGCGGCCTGGGCGGCGAAGCCCCGCAGCGGCCCCGTCTCCTTGTCCGTGAGGACGGGGGCGCCGGCCGCGCGGACCAGCAGGAGGATGCCGCGCACCCCGTCCTCGCCGCCGATCGGCACCGCCACGGCGGGACCCAGCCCGGTGAAGGTCTGCGGGCCCTGGAACACCCGTTCGTCGTGCGCGATGTCCGCCGAGGTGACGGGGGCGGCGGACGCGAAGGCCCGGCCCAGCAGGCTGCCCTCGGCCGGCACGACGAGGCCGCGGTGGGTCTCGGCGTCCTGTCCGAGGGCGAGTTCCACGGTCAGCGACCCGGTGCCCGCCATGGGCACGGCCACCACGGCGAGGGCGGCCCCGGTGATCTCGCGGGCCCGCTCGGCGACCAGCAGCAGCGCCTCGCCGCGCCCGCTGCCGGACATCAGGGCGTGGGTGATCTCGGCGTTGGCCTGGAGCCAGCGCTCCCGCAGCCGGGACTCCTCGTAGAGGCGGGCGTTGTCGATGGCGACGCCGGCGGCGACCGCGAGCGTCGACAGAACCGATTCGTCCTCCTCGTCGAACTGGAGCCCGCCGCGCTTCTCGGTCAGGTAGAGGTTGCCGAACACCTGGTCGCGGACGCGGATCGGAACGCCGAGGAAGGTGTTCATCGGCGGGTGGTGCGCCGGGAAGCCGTACGAGGCCGGGTGCTCGGACAGCTTGGCCACTCGCAGCGGCTCCGGGTGGCGGATCAGCTCGCCGAGGATGCCGTGGCCCTCCGGGAAGTGGCCGATGCGGGCGATCTCCTCGTCGCTGACGCCGACGGTGTGGAAGGCGGACAGCCGCTTGCCGTCCGGGCCGATCACGCCGAGGGCCGCGTACCGGGCGTCCACCAGCGCGGCGGCGGCCTCCACGACGGAGCGCAGCGCCTGCTCCAGTTCGAGCTCCCGGCCGACGGAGAGGACCGCCTCGAGGAGGCTGCGCACCCGGTCGCGGGTGCCGCGGGCCGCGTCGACACGCGCCTGGAGCTCCTCCAGCAGTTCGTCCAGCCTGAGCTGCGGCAGCCGTACGCGCGCGTCCTCGTCCCGCTCCGGGGCCGTGTCCCGCCCGGCGTCTGTCACCCGTGTGCCTCCTGTCCGCGTACCGCGGCACCCGCCCGGCGTCCTGCGGGGCCGGGCGCCGGTAACGGTCCGGTCAACGTGACCGTACGTCATCGGGCGGGCCGCGCATCCGGCGGGACCGTCCGGCGGAACGCCCCGCGGCCCCGCGCGCCGGCGGGCGGGGCCGCGGACGGGCAGGTGTCAGACCTCCAGCTCGTTCTCGATGCGGCGCAACTGATGGCGCGCCATGGCCAGGTTGGCCCGGCTGGAGTCCAGCACCAGGTACAGGAACAGGCCGTTGCCGCCGCGCCCCTTGAGCAGGCGGATCAGGTGGTACTGGG
>MUNG01000188.1 GCA_002154585.1 Streptomyces pseudogriseolus | reverse complement strand
ACGACGAACGTCCAGTACGCGCCCCGCTCGCCCTCCAGCAGCCGCCGGAACAGCGCCAGCGCGTCGGCCCGCCCGAACCCGGGCACCGTGCCCTCGTACGTTCTGCGGATCACGAAGTTGGCGCCCTCGCCCCGGCCGATCTCCTCGTCGATGACCCGGCCGACGATCCGCGCGTACTCCTCGTCGCCGACGTCGAAGCCGCCGCCCTCGACCCGCACGTCGTGCGCGGGCAGGGCCGCCAGCGCCTCGGCGAGCGGGAACTCCCGCCGCTCCTCGGGGGTCAGTACCAGCAGCGGGGTGCCGTCGTCGCGGACGTCGAAGCCGCGCTCGCGGATCTGCCGGAAGGGCACCAGGGCCAGGCCCTCGTCCGGCAGGTCGGCCAGGCGTTCGCGCGCGGTGACCGGGCCGGTCAGCAGCTCCACGACGTCGTGGTCGTGGCCGGGGGTGCGGCGGCGCAGCAGGGCGAAGGGGCGGTCGTCGTGGGGGAGCCGTGCCAGGTCCATGGGGCGTTCCTCGTTTCGTCGCTGTCGTGAGCGGTGAGGAACGGCCCCGGAAACACCGAAGGCCGCCCCTCGGGCGGCCTTCGCGAAGTCGGTGCGTACGCGCAGTCAGTGGGCCGCCGGATGAGCGGTCCACCACCAGGTGCGGGTCGAGTGCGCGAACATGGAGGGCACGCTACACGATGCCGGACGCGGCCGTCTCAGTGGTTGAGCGAGGCGAAAGGCACCCGGAGCGACCGCGTAGTGTGGAGCTCGTGACCGTGAACGCTGATTCTCTGAGCGTCGCCGCCCAGGCGACATGGCGAAACCTGCCCGCGGCGCAGCAGCCCGAGTACCCGGATGCCGAGGCTCTGCGCGATGTGATCGCGGACCTCGAGTCGTATCCCCCGCTGGTGTTCGCCGGCGAGTGCGACCAGCTGCGCGCCCGTATGGCGGCGGTCGCCCGAGGCGAGGCGTTCCTCCTCCAGGGCGGCGACTGCGCCGAGTCGTTCGACGCGGTGTCCGCCGAGCACATCCGGGCGAAGCTCAAAACTCTCCTCCAGATGGGCGCCGTCCTCACCTACGCGGCCTCCGTGCCGGTGGTGAAGGTCGGCCGGATCGCCGGGCAGTACTCCAAGCCGCGCTCCAAGCCGACCGAGACCCGGGACGGCGTGACGCTGCCGACGTACCGGGGCGACTCGGTGAACGGCTTCGAGTTCACCGAGGAGGCCCGGGTCCCGGACCCCGAGCGGCTGAAGCGGATGTACCACGCGTCGGCGTCCACGCTGAACCTGGTGCGCGCCTTCACCACCGGCGGCTACGCCGACCTGCGCCAGGTGCACGCCTGGAACCAGGACTTCGTGAAGTCCTCGCCGTCCGGCCAGCGCTACGAGCAGCTGGCGCGGGAGATCGACCAGGCGCTGAACTTCATGCGGGCCTGCGGCGCGGAGCCGGAGGAGTTCAAGACCGTCGAGTTCTTCTCGTCGCACGAGGCGCTGCTGCTGGACTACGAGTCGGCGCTCACCCGCGTGGACTCCCGGACCGGGCAGCTGTACGACGTGTCGGCGCACATGGTGTGGATCGGCGAGCGCACCCGGCAGATGGACCACGCGCACATCGAGTTCGCCTCGCGGATCCGCAACCCGATCGGCATCAAGCTCGGCCCGACCACGACGGCCGAGGAGGCGCTCCAGTACATCGACCGCCTCGACCCGGACCGGGAGCCCGGCCGGCTGACGTTCATCGTCCGGATGGGCGCGGACAAGATCCGTGACAGGCTCCCCGAGCTGGTGGAGAAGGTCACCGCGTCCGGCGCGACCGTGGCGTGGGTGACGGACCCGATGCACGGCAACACCTTCGAGGCCGCCTCCGGGCACAAGACCCGCCGCTTCGACGACGTGCTCGACGAGGTGAAGGGCTTCTTCGAGGTCCACAAGGAGCTGGGCACCCACCCGGGCGGCATCCACGTGGAGCTCACGGGCGACGACGTCACCGAGTGCGTGGGCGGCGGCGACGAGATCTTCGTCGACGATCTGCACCAGCGCTACGAGACGGCGTGCGACCCGCGGCTGAACCGCAGCCAGTCGCTCGACCTGGCCTTCCTGGTCGCGGAGATGTACCGGGACCAGTGACGGGCCGGTCCGGCCGACGGCCGTCGGGGGTGGGGCGTGTCTCACACGGGATCACGCCCCACCCCCCTTTTGTGCCCTCCGAGGGCGCAGGTAAGGTTAGGTTTGCCTCACCGGCGGAGGGTCGGTACGGCACGACCCTTGCTCTTCGTCGGGAGGTGACCCGCGTGTTCGTCTGCAGCTGCTTCGGCGTGACCGAGGAACAGGTGAGGAGTCACGCGGAGGCCGGCGCCTGCACGCCCCGGCAGATCGCCTCCGCCTGCAAGGCCGGCACCGACTGCGGCGGCTGCGTCCGGCGCATCCAGGCGCTGCTCGGCCGCGGCGCCTGCCCCCGGCGGCAGCTCGCCGACCAGGGCGGGCAGCCGCTCGCGGCAGAGGTCCCGGAAGCGGCGTAGGCGCTCCGGCACCGTCAGGGCGACTTGAACCCGTGCGTCCCGGGGCCCGACGGGTCCGGCTGGGTCTGCTCGATCACCGTCGACAGGTAGAGCGCCTCGCCCAGTTTGTCGATCAGCTCCAGCTGGGTGTCCAGATAGTCGATGTGGTGCTCCTCGTCGGCCAGGATGGCCTCGAAGATGTTGGCCGAGGTGATGTCGTTCTTGCTGCGCATGACCTCGACGCCCCGGCGGAGCCGGTCGATCGCCTCGAGCTCGATCTCCCGGTCGGCCCGGAACATCTCGGTGACCGTCTGCCCGACGCGGACGTGGAACAGCCGCTGGTAGTTCGGCAGGCCGTCCAGCAGCAGGATGCGGTCGGTGAGCAGCTCGGCGTGGCGCATCTCGTCGAAGGACTCGTCGCGCGTGTACCGGGCCAGCTTGTACCAGCCCTTGTGGTCCTGGAGCTTGGAGTGCAGGAAGTACTGGTTGATCGCCGTCAGCTCGGCGGTCAGCTGCTCGTTGAGGAACTCGATGACCTCGGGATCGCCCTGCATGGCACGGGCTCCTTCCGCGTGGGGGAAATGTGCGGGTCGGGGCGCATGATTGCACCGGTGTCAAAGATCGTCCAGTAAGTCTTGACTTAGTAAGTAATTCCATACTTGGGCGTTTATGGCGCTGAATGACCGAATTTGCGGAGCCCGGTTCAGGGGCATGGCCACCGGTCTGTCAGGATGGAGACATGGGTCAGCCGGCGGAACGCGAATCGGGGGAGCGCGCGACACGAGGAGCGGCGGATCTCCAGCTCCCGCCGGGACAGCGGCTCCAGAAGGGCTGGCCGGTCACCCACTACGGGCCGGTCCCCAAGTTCCGCCCGGAGCGCTGGGAGTTCCGCGTCTTCGGCGCCACCGCCGACGGCGAGAAGCACTGCTGGAACCACGAGGAGTTCACGGCGCTGCCGTACACCACCGTCGAGGCCGACCTGCACTGCGTCACCAAGTTCAGCATGGTCGGCGCGGAGTGGGGCGGGATCCCCGCGCGCACCGTCGTGGAGATCGCCCCGCCCGCCCCCGACGTCACCCATGTGATGGTCTGGGCGGAGTACGGCTTCAGCTCCAACCTGCGGCTCGCGGACTTCACCTCCGACCGCACCCTGTTCGCCACCCACAAGGACGGCGAGCTGCTCACCGCCGAGCACGGCTTCCCGCTGCGCCTGATCGTGCCCCACCTGTACGCGTGGAAGGGCCCCAAATGGGTCCGCGGCGTCGAGTACATGACCGCCGACCGCCGGGGCTTCTGGGAGGAGCGCGGCTACCACAACCTCGGCGACCCCTGGAAGGAGCAGCGCTACTCCTACCAGGAGGAACCCGGGGACGGCCCCGAGCTCTGACCCCTCCCGCGTTTCGCCCGTACGGCTCAGCCGTCGCGCAGCTTCTTCAGCCGCTCCACGTCCGCCGCGTGCCCCTCCTTGCCGCCGGGCGTCTCGATCACCAGCGGTACGCCCGCGGTCGCCGGGTGCGTCATCAGCGCCCGGAACGCGTCCTCGCCGATGTGCCCCGCGCCGATGTTGGCGTGCCGGTCCTTGTGCGCGCCGACGACGTCCTTGGAGTCGTTGGCGTGGATCAGCCTCAGCCGCCCCTCGCCGACGGTCGCGACCAGCTCGTCCAGCGTACGGTGCGCGCCGCCGGGCCCGGCCAGGTCGTGCCCGGCCGCGAACACATGGCAGGTGTCCAGGCACACCCCGAGCCTCGGATGGGCGTCCAGCACCTCGACGTACGGGCCCAGGTCCTCCACCAGCGAGCACAGCGAGGCGCCCTGGCCCGCGGTCGGCTCCAGCAGCAGCCACGGGTCGTCGTCGTGCGTCAGCTCGTCCAGCAGCGGCAGCAGACGCTCCCGTACCTGCCGCAGCGCCACCGCGCGCTCCCGGCCGCCGGTCGCGCTGCCGGTGTGCACCACCACGCCCAGCGCGCCGATCGCCCGGCCGCGGCGCAGCGAGTGCCGCAGGGACTCCACCGACCGCTCCACGGTCGCCGGGGTGTGCGACCCGAAGTTGATCAGATACGGGGCGTGCACGTACGCCGGCATCGACGCCTCGGCGCAGGCCGCGCGGAACGCCTCGTCCTGGAGCGGGCTGCCGGCCGGCGTGGCCCAGCCGCGCGGGTTGGCGACGAAGACCTGCACGGTCTCCGCGCCCAGGTCACGGGCGTAGGACAGGCCGACGGAGTGCAGGCCGCCGGCCACGGGCACATGACTGCCGATCGGGTTGCGGGCGGGGCCGGACGGGTGACTCTTCACCCGTCAAGGGTGTCACGGACGCGCGGGTCACCCGGACGGCCCCCCGCCGTCCGCCTCAGCCGATCTCGATCGTGATCGTCGAGCCCTTGGGGGCGGTGTCGCCGCCGTCCACCGACTGGCCCTTGACCGTGTCGCGGAACAGGCCCAGCAGGCCGCGGTCCTCCTTCACCGCGAACCCGGCCTCCTCCAGCTTCCGCCGCGCCTCGTCCACCTTGTCGCCGGTCACGTCCGGCACCTCGGCCATCTCCGGGCCCTTGGACAGGGTGAGGGTGACCGTGTCGCCCTCGGCGGCCTCCTCGCCCTCGCCCGGGGACTGCCGGGCGACCCGGCCCGCGTCGTGCTCGGAGTGGACCCGCCCGTCGGCGATCCGCACCTTCAGCCCGGCCTCCTCCAGCTCCGCGCGCGCGTCCTCGGGGTCCTCCCCGGTGACGTCGGGCACGTCCACCGGGCTGCCCTTGCTCACCGTCAGCGCCACCGCCGTGCCCGCACGGACCTCGGTTCCCTTGCCCGGGCCGGTGGAGATCACCGCGTCCCTGGGCACCGAGTCGCTGAACTCGCGGGTCACCATGCCCGGCTCCAGGCCCTCGTCCTCCAGCAGCGACCGCGCCTTGTCCAGCGGGTAGCCGTCCAGGTCGGGCACCCGCACGGTCTGCGGGCCCTTGGACACGGTCAGGGACACCGAGGCGCTGCCGCGGACACGGGCGCCCGCCGCCGGGTCGGTGCCGATCACCTTGCCCCGCTCGACGGTGTCGCTGTACTCCTCCATGACGTCGCCGACCTTCAGCCCGGCGTCGGCGAGCCGGTCGCGGGCCTCCTGCTCGGTCTTCGACAGCACCGGCGGGACCTTGGTGAACTGCCCGGAGTTGATGTACCAGACGCCCGCGCCCAGGCCCAGCACCAGCAGCACCGCCACGACGATCGCCGCGGGTCCCCGGCGCAGCCTCGTGCGGCGCCGGGGCGGCAGCGGCGGGGGTGACCGGAAGCGGCTGGTGCGGTGCACGCCGTCCGCGCCGTCGTCGTCCTCGTTCACGGGGAGGGGACGCGGCACGGTGAGCGAGCGCGGGATGACGCTGGTGCGGTCGTCGGCGTTGTCGTGGACCGAGGACAGGGCCTGCGGGGGCATCGCGTCGAGCTGCTCGTCGGTGAGCCGGCCGCGCGCCTCGCGGGTCAGCGCGAACAGCGCCACCGCGTCGGCCGGGCGGGCCTCCGGGGCACGCGCGGTCGCCGCCGCCACCAGGGAGTCCAGCGCGGGCGCCAGACCGTGCACCACCGCGGAGGGCGGCGGCACGTCGTCGTGGAGGTGCTTGTAGAGGACGATCGCGGGGGAGTCGCCGTCGTGCGGCTTCTCGCCGGTCAGCATCTCGTACAGCAGGATGCCGCAGGCGTACACGTCGACCCGGGGGTCGGCGGTGCCGTGCTCCATCTGCTCCGGGGCCAGGTACGACACCGTGCCCAGCACGGTGCCCGAGGTGCTGGTGACCGTGTCCACCGAGCGGACCAGGCCGAAGTCGGCGACCTTGACCCGGCCGTCGTCCCCGATCAGCACGTTCTCCGGCTTCATGTCGCGGTGCACGAACCCCGCCCGGTGGGCGGCGCCCAGCGCGGCCAGCACCGGCTCCAGGATGTCCAGCGCGGCCCGCGCCTGGAGCGCCCCGCGCTCGCGCAGCACGTCCCGCAGGGTGCAGCCCGCGATGTACTCCATCGCCAGGTAGACGTACCCCCCGTCGGTGCCCTGGTCGAAGACCTGGACGACGTTCGGATGGGCCAGCCGGGCGACGGACTTCGCCTCGCGGATGAAGCGCTCCACGAAGCCGGCGTCGGAGGCCAGCGAGGGGTGCATCACCTTGAGCGCGAGGATGCGGTCGAGGCGGGTGTCCAGGGCCCGGTAGACCGTGGCCATCCCGCCGACGGCGATCCGCGCCTCGACGCGGTAGCGGCCGTCGAGCACCTGCCCGACCAGCGGGTCCTGAAGGGTCGTGTCCACGCAGCGAGTCTACGAGTCCGCGACGACAGCCCCGGCCCGTTCAACCGCCGTTGGAGCGGACCTGTGACCTGTGTTACCCGACCGCGTCCGAATCACGGCCGGGCCGGGCCGGGAACGCGGTCAGAACGCGGGCCGCTCCGGGTCCAGCGCGGCCCGGCCCTCCACCGGCGAGGACGCCTGCGCGAAGTGGCGCCTCGGGATGCGCCCCGCCCGCCGCGCGAGCCGCCCCGCCTCCACCGCGCCGCGCATCGCCGACGCCATCAGCACCGGCTCCTGGGCCCGGGTCACGGCGGACGCCAGCATCACGCCGGCGCAGCCCAGCTCCATCGCCAGCGCCGCGTCCGACGCGGTGCCCGCGCCGGCGTCCAGGATCACCGGCACGCCCGCCCGCTCCACGATCAGCTCGAAGTTGTGCGGGTTGCGGATGCCGAGCCCCGAGCCGATCGGCGAGCCCAGCGGCATCACCGCCGCGCAGCCCACGTCCTCCAGCTTCCGCGCCAGCACCGGGTCGTCGTTGGTGTACGGCAGCACCGTGAACCCGTCGTCGACCAGCGTCTCCGCCGCGTCCAGCAGCTCCACCGGGTCCGGCAGCAGGGTCCGCTCGTCCGCCACGACCTCCAGCTTCACCAGGTCCGTGCCCAGCGCCTCCCGGGCCAGCCGCGCGGTGAGCACGGCCTCCCCGGCGGTGAAGCAGCCGGCCGTGTTCGGCAGCACCTGCACGCCCAGCTTCCGCAGCACCGACAGCACCGACCCCTGCACCGAGGCGTCCACCCGCCGCATGGCGACCGTCGTCAGCTCGGTGCCGGACGCCACCAGCGCCCGCTCCAGCACGTCGAGGCTCGGCGCCCCGCCGGTGCCCATGATCAGCCGGGACGTGAAGGTCCGGCCGCCGAGGACAAGGGGATCGTCGGCCATGGTCAGCCTCCTTGGACGGCGGTGAGGACCTCCACCCGGTCCCCTTCGGACAGGGGGGTGGCGGGCCACTGCGCGCGCGGGACGACGGTTTCGTTGAGGGCGGCGGCCACCCCGGAGGGAGCCGCGGTGAGCGACCGCACGACGAGGTCCAGGGCCGTGCCGGGCGGGAACCGGCGGGGCTCGCCGTTGACGGTGACGGTGACCGTGGGGACCGGGGCGTTCATACGGACTGCTCCGCGAGGACGGGGGCGCCGAAGCGCCGGGGGGTGAACGGGAGGGCCTCGTCGGGCAGCTCACCGGTGGTCAGCACCCGCGCCATGGCGTCGCCGGTGACGGGCGTCAGCAGCACGCCGTTGCGGTGGTGGCCGGTGGCCAGCAGCAGCCCGTCGAGGCCGGTCGGGCCGAGCAGCGGCGCGTTGTCGGGGGAGCCGGGGCGCAGTCCGGCGGTCGTCTCGGTGAGCGGCAGCTCGGTGAGGCCCGGCACCAGCTCGTGGGCGTCGCGCAGCAGCTCGTACACGCCGCCCGCGGTGACCGTGGTGTCCCAGCCCAGCTCCTCGCTGGTCGCGCCGATCACCAGCTCGCCGCTCTCCCGCGGCACCAGGTAGACGTGGCTGCCGCGCACCACCGCCCGCACCGTGCGGCTCAGGAACGGCTCGGGGCGGTCCGGCATGGTCAGCCGCAGCACCTGCCCCTTCACCGGCCGCACCGGCGGCAGCACCTCCGCGGGGACGCCCGCCAGCCGCCCGCTCCAGCTGCCCGCGGCGAGCACCACCTGCCCCGCGGCCAGCTCCTCACCGGCCGTGGTGACGACCCCGCGCGCCCGGTCGCCCGTGACGACGAGCCGCTCGGCCCGGGCGCGGTGCAGGGTGACACCGGACAGCTCGCAGGCGCTCAGCAGCGCCGACGCCAGCCGGCGCGGATCGATCTGGTGGTCGCCGTCCACCCGCAGCCCGCCCCGCACACCCGGCGCGAGCATCGGCTCCAGACGCCGGCACTCCCGCCCGGTCAGCCACTGCGAGTCCAGCCCGGAGCGCTGGTGCAGGGCGTGCAGCTCACGCAGATGGGCGCGGTCGTCGGCGTCCAGCGCCACGGCGAGGGTGCCGCAGCGGCGGTAGCCGAGGTCCTGGCCGGTGCGGTCGGTCAGCTCGGCCGCGAAGCCGGGGTAGCGGCGCGCGGAGGCCAGGTTGAGGCCGAGCAGCGTCTGCTCGCCGTGGTGCAGCTCGGTGACGGCGGCCAGCATCCCGGCCGCCACCCGGGCGGCGCCCCCGCCCGGCTCGGGGTCCACGACGGCCGTGGCGAGCCCGGCCTGCGCGGCCCGCCAGGCCGTCACCAGACCGATGATCCCGCCCCCGACGACGAGGACGTCTGCGGTACGCGTGGGCGACATGGGCGTCCAGCCCCTCCCTTCGCCGGCATGACCCGGATCAGGTTCGTACGGTCGGAGGCCGCCAGCCTCCCTCTCAGCCCGATGCGTCCGGGCTCCCGCGAGTGCGTGTACGCGGGCCACCCTAGCCCGCGCCGTGCCGCACCCGTAAGGGACCCCGCGCGGCAGCCGTCCGGCGCGGCGGGCACGGGTGTCTATGGTGAGCGGGTGAGCGAGCAGACGCAGGAACCGGGAGGGGCCGCGCCGCGCCGGGTCGTGGTGGCGGGCGCGGGCATGGCGGGCGTGCAGACGGCGGCGGCGCTGCGGGAGCGGGGCTTCGCGGGCGAGGTGACGCTGATCGGGGCGGAGCCCCACCAGCCGTACGACAGGCCGCCGTTGTCCAAGGCGGTGCTGCTGGGCACCGCCGAGAGCTCCGCCTTCGACCTGGACTTCGAGGAGCTGGGCGTCGAGCTGCGGCTGGGCTGCGAGGTGACCGGCCTGCGCCCCGGCGACCACGAGCTGGACACGGAGGCCGGGCCCGTCCCGTACGACGTGCTGGTGATCGCCACCGGCGCGGAACCGCTGCGGCTGCCCGGCGCGGACGGCGTCCCCGGGGTGCACCTGCTGCGCACCCTGGACGACGCCGAACGGCTGCGGCCGGTGCTCGCCGCGCGGCACGACATCGTGGTGGTGGGCGCGGGCTGGATCGGCGCGGAGTTCGCCACGGCTGCCCGCGAGGCGGACTGCCGGGTCACCGTCGTGGAGGCCGAGGAACGGCCGCTCGCGGGGGTGCTGCCCGCGGAGGTGGCCGCGCCGATGACCGCCTGGTACGCGGAGGCCGGCGTCACGCTGCGCACCCACGCGCGCGTGGCGCGCGTCGAGCCCGGCGCCGTGCTCCTCGACGACGGCACCCGGCTGCCCGCCGGCGCGGTCGTCGTCGGCATCGGCGCCCGCCCCGCCACGGCCTGGCTGGCCGGCTCCGGGATCGCCCTCGGCACGCACGGCGAGGTCGTCGCCGACGCGCACCTGGCGACCTCCCTGCCCGACGTGTACGCCGTCGGCGACTGCGCCTCCTTCCCGTCCGCCCGCTACGGCGAGCGCCTCCTCGTCCACCACTGGGACAACGCCCTCCAGGGGCCCCGCACGGTCGCCGCGAACATCGTCGGCGAGGGACGCGAGGCGCGCGAGGTGTACGACCCCGTGCCGTACTTCTGGTCCGAGCAGTTCGGGCGGTTCGTGCAGTACGCCGGGCATCACGCGGACGCCGACCGCACGGTGTGGCGCGGGGACCCGGCCGACCCGGCGTGGAGCGTCTGCTGGCTGCGCGGGGGCCGGCTGGTCGCGCTGCTCGCGGTCGGGCGGCCCCGGGACCTCGCCCAGGGACGGCGGCTGATCGAGTCGGGCGCCGCGCTGGACCCGGAGCGGGTGGCGGACCCGGCGCGCCCGCTGAAATCGGCCACGGCCTGACGCCTGGCCGGCGGGGTCCGGGGGCGACGCGTCCGCCCGGTGGGGCGGGCCTGGCTTCCGACTGTCGGTGGCAGGTGGCAGGCTTGTCCCGTGACCGAGATTGACGCAAAGATCGATGCTCTCGTCCCCGCCTGGCTCACTCTCCCCGACATCGCCGAGAAGCTCGGCGTCGAGGTGACGCGCGTCCGGCAGCTGGTCAAGGAGGGCCAGCTCATCGCCGTACGCCGGGGTGAGAACCGCGCGCTGCACGTCCCCGCGGCCTTCATCGACGGGGACAAGGTCGTCAAGGGCCTGACCGGAACCTTGACGCTCCTGCGGGACGACGGGTTCACGGTCGAGGAGATGCTGGAGTGGCTCTTCACCCCTGACCCCAGTCTGCCGGGGACGCCCGCGCAGGCCCTCGCGGAGAACCGCGGCACGGAGGTGAAACGCCGAGCCCAGGCCCTCGCAGTCTGACCCCTTTCAGGGGCGCGGGGAACTGCGCGACCGGCCCCGTGCGGCCTGCACCCGGCGTGCAACAGTGCCCCCGCACCTCGGTGGCCGTACGGGGGTGGGGCCCGGGCCCGCTGGAGGGGTGCC
>MUNG01000187.1 GCA_002154585.1 Streptomyces pseudogriseolus | reverse complement strand
GGCCGCCCGGAGAAGCGCAGGCTGCTGACCTGGCGGGGCGGCTACCACGGCGACACCTGGCACCCGATGTCGGTGTGCGACCCGGAGGGCGGGATGCACGACCTGTGGTCCGGGGTGCTGCCGCGCCAGGTCTTCGCCGACGCCCCGCCCGGCCCGTACGAGGAGGCGTACGCGGACCATCTGCGGGAGCTGATCGGGCGGCACGCCCATGAACTGGCCGCGGTGATCGTGGAGCCGGTGGTGCAGGGCGCGGGCGGGATGCGGTTCCACTCCCCCGCGTATCTGCGGGTGCTGCGGGAGGCGTGCGACGCGCACGACGTGCTGCTGGTGTTCGACGAGATCGCGACCGGGTTCGGGCGCACGGGCGCGCTGTTCGCGGCGGAGCACGCGGCCGTGTCGCCGGACGTGATGTGCGTGGGCAAGGCCCTGACCGGCGGCTATCTCACGATGGCGGCGACGCTGTGCACCTCGCGCGTGGCCGAGGGCATCTCACGCGGCGAGGTGCCGGTGCTGGCGCACGGCCCGACCTTCATGGGCAACCCCCTGGCGGCGGCCGTGGCCTGCGCCTCCGTGGAGCTGCTGCTCGGGCAGGACTGGCGCGCGGAGGTCAAGCGCGTCGAGTCCGGGCTGCGGGACGGGCTGGCCGAGGCCGCCGACCTGCCCGGCGTGCGGGACGTACGGGTGCTGGGCGCGATCGGCGTCGTCCAGCTCGACCACGACGTCGACATGGCCGCGGCCACGGCGGCCGCGGTGCGGGAGGGCGTCTGGCTGCGGCCGTTCCGCGACCTGGTGTACACGATGCCGCCGTACGTAACAGGTGACGCGGACGTCGCGCGGATCGCCCGCGCGGTGTGCGCGGCGGCGAAGGAGGGATGACATGCCGGTGCTGGTGGTGACGGGCACGAACACCGAGGTCGGCAAGACGGTGGTGACGGCCGCGGTCGCCGCGACGGCGCTGGCCGGCGGCCGGTCGGTGGCGGTGCTCAAGGCCGCGCAGACGGGTGTCGGCCCGGACGAGCCCGGGGACGCCGCGGAGGTCGCGCGGCTCGCCGGGGCGGTCACGACCGACGAACTGGCCCGCTACCCCGAGCCGCTGGCCCCGGCCACGGCGGCCCGCCGGGCCGGGCGGGCGCCCGTGCATCCGCACGAGATCGCCGAACGGGCCGCCAAGCTGGCCACCGAGCACGACCTGGTGCTGGTGGAGGGCGCGGGCGGCCTGCTGGTCCGGTTCGACGCCGCGGGCGGGACGCTGGCGGACGCGGCGGGCCTGCTGCGCGCGCCGGTCCTGGTGGTGGCGTCCGCGGGGCTCGGCACCCTCAACGCCACGGAGCTGACGGTGCGGGAGCTGCGCGGGCGGGGCCTCGACCCGGCGGGGGTGGTGATCGGCAGCTGGCCGGAGCGCCCGGGGCTCGCGGACCGCTGCAACCTGCTGGACCTGCCGGACGTCACCGGGGCGCCGCTGCTGGGCGCGGTACCCGAGGGCGCGGGACGCCTGGACCCGCCCGCCTTCCGGGCCGCCGCCCCGCACTGGCTGGCGCCCAGGCTGGAGGGCGTCTGGGACGCCGAGGCCTTCCACACGCGCGAGGCGCCGGCCCGCGCGCGGTGATTCGCCGGGCGGGCCGGCGGGGAGAATCGCCGTAGGCCCGACCCGGGGAGGTCCCCATGCAGTTGCGGTCCCCCCGCTCCGCGCAGACGGTGCGGGATCCCGTCCACCACCCGGTCTTCGCCCGCTGGTACGCCCGCTTCAGCGTCGCCGCCGAGAGCCGCGCGGGGATGGCGGACGTACGGCGCGGACTGCTCCGCGGTCTGTCCGGGCGGGTGATCGAGATCGGCGCGGGCAACGGCCTGAACTTCGCCCACTACCCGGGCACGGTCTCCGAGGTGGTCGCCATGGAGCCGGAGCGGGCGCTGCGCGCGCTGGCCGTGGAGGCGGCGCTGCGGGCGGACGTGCCGGTGGACGTGGCGCCGGGGGTGGCGGAGGCGCTGCCGGTGAAGAGCGAGGCGTTCGACGCGGCGGTGCTGTCGCTGGTGCTGTGCAGCGTGCGGGACGTGCCGCGGGCGCTCGCGGAGGTGCGGCGGGTGCTGCGGCCCGGCGGTGAGCTGCGGTTCTTCGAGCACGGCGCGGGCGGCGGACGCGTCATGCACGCCACGCAGCGGGCGCTGGACCGGACGCTGTGGCCGCCGCTGGCGGGCGGCTGCCATCTGTCCCGGGACCCGGTCGCGGCGCTGCGGGAGGCGGGCTTCGAGCTGGGCCCCTACCGGCGCATGACGATCCCCGAGAACGGGCCCGCGCTGCCGCAGTCGTTCTGCGTCATCGGCACCGCGTGGCGGCCCGTCGGGGACGCGGGCGCCGACGGCGGGTGATCAGGCGCGTCGGGCGCTATCCGGCGTGTCACAGGGGTCAGGCGCACCAGCGGCGCAGTTCGGCCGCGATGGTGTCGACGTCCGCGTCGCCCGTCTTGACCAGGCGGGCCAGGTCGCGCACCTGCTCGGGCGAGATGACGACCTTCAGGCCGCTGGCGACCAGGTAGGCGTACGCGACGGCGGAGGCGAACAGCGCGTTGGAGCGCTCCAGCGCGGGGACGTGGATCAGCAGCTGGAGCAGCGCGGCGGCACGGCTGTGCGGGGTGTCGTAGACGGGGACGTCGAATATCTCGGCGTCGTGCCGGGCGACGGCGGCGATCAGGGCGCCCCAGTCGGTGACCTGAGGGTCGCCGGGGGTCTGCTGCTCGGCGAGCATGAGCAGCCAGGCGAGGTCGATGCGTACGTGGTCCAAGGGTCAGCGGCGGCCTTCTCGCGTGCCCTCGGTGTCCCTGCCGAACTCCTCGGCGAAGACGCTCTCGTACTGCTTCATGAAGTCGGCGGCGGCCTCGACGAAGGCGCGCCCGGCCTCGCCGGTGTCCTGCCGGACGAGTTCCTCGATGTAGCGGTTGACGCTGATGCCTCGCGCCAGGGCACGCTCCCGGGCCGCGCGGGCGGTGCCCTCGTCCACGCGCACGTTCAGCTGAGTCTTCGCCATACGTCGAAGCTAGCGCCGGGACGCTAGCAGCGGCAAGCGAACGGCTCCGCGGGCTTATGTGTCCCTTACATCGACCTCCGGGACCCGGCACTCACGGGGGATGTTCCGGACGGACCGGTACGCCTTACCCTCGGCGCGACATGCTCGACCCGGCTGTTCACCGGAGGAGGCGGCCTTGTCCACACCCGCTGCGGAGCACGCCCCCGGCCTCGCGCCGGCCGACGGGACCGCGGCCCGCGCCCGCGGACTGACCAAGGCGTACGGCTCGGGCGAGACCGCGGTGATCGCCCTGGACGCGGTGGACGTGGACATCACGCGCGGGCGCTTCACCGCGGTGATGGGTCCCTCGGGGTCCGGCAAGTCCACGCTGATGCACTGTCTGGCCGGGCTCGACACCGTCTCCGCCGGTCAGGTGTGGCTCGGCGACACGGAGATCACCGGGCTTAAGGACCGTGAACTGACGCGGCTGCGGCGGGACCGGATCGGTTTCATGTTCCAGTCGTTCAACCTCATCCCCACGCTGAACGCCCGCGAGAACATCACCCTGCCCATGGACATCGCCGGGCGGAAACCCGACGAGGCGTGGCTGGACCAGGTGATCGACACGCTGGGCCTGCGGGACCGGCTGAAGCACCGGCCCGCGCAGCTGTCCGGCGGCCAGCAGCAGCGGGTGGCCTGCGCGCGGGCCCTGGCCTCCCGGCCGGAACTGATCTTCGCCGACGAACCGACCGGCAACCTCGACTCCCGGGCCGGCCTCGAGGTGCTGGGCTTCCTGCGGGAAGCGGTGGACCGGCTGGACCAGACGGTGGTCATGGTCACCCACGACCCCGGCGCCGCCGCCCACTCCGACCTGGTCCTGTTCCTGGCGGACGGCCGCATCGTCGACGAGACGCACCGCCCTACGGCGGAGTCGGTCCTGGAACGCATGAAACGGTTCGACGTCGCCCGCGCGACACCTCGGGGAACGGGGCGCCGGGACGGGGAGGCGGGCGGTACGCCGGGCGGCGGGGTCGGCGGCGGGGAGGGCTGACGTCGTGTTGAAGGCGACCCTGCGGAGCTTCCTCGCGCACAAGGGGCGGCTGTTGCTGTCCGCCCTCGCCGTCGTGCTGTCCGTCGCGTTCGTCGCGGGCAGTCTGATCTTCTCCGACACCGTAAGCCGTACGTTCGACCGGCTGTTCGCCTCCAGTTCCGCCGATGTGACGGTGCAGCCGCGGGAGGATCTGGAGGCCGCGGTGCCGACCGGGGCCGTGGCCACGGTGCCCGCCGGGCTCGCCCGGCGGCTCGGCGGCGTGGAGGGCGTGGCGTCGGCCCACCCGGACGTCGAGGTGGAGAACGTCACCGTCGTCGACGACCGCAACGAGTCGGTGGGCCCGACCACCGGCGCCCCGACCCTGGCCGTGGACTGGCACGTCACCGAGCGCAGCGTGGTCGAGCTGACCTCCGGCCGCACCCCGCGCGGGGACGGCGAGGCCGTGCTGGACGCGGACACCGCGGACGCCAAGGGCGTGGAGATCGGCGACACGCTGACGGTGCAGGCGCAGCCCGGTTCGTTCGACGTCGAGGTGGTCGGGATCGCCACCTTCACCACCACCAACCCGGGCGCGGCCCTGGTGTTCCTGGAGCCCGAGGTGGCGGCCACCCGGCTGCTCGGCTCGGCGGACCGGGCCACCAGCGTCTCCGTCGAGGCGGCGCCGGGCGTGCCCGACGCGGAGCTGAAGCGCCGGATCACCGCGGAACTCGGCGCCGCGGGCTACACGATCCGGACGGCGGACGAAACGGCCGAGACGGCCTCCGAGGAACTGGGCGCGTTCCTGGACGTCATCAAGTACGCGATGCTGGGATTCGCCGGGATCGCCGTGCTCGTCGGCGTGTTCCTGATCGTCAACACGTTCTCGATGCTGATCGCGCAGCGCACCCGCGAGCTGGGGCTGCTGCGGGCGCTGGGCGCGGACCGGCGGCAGGTACGGCGGTCGGTGCTCACCGAGGCGGTGCTGCTGGGTCTGGCCGGGTCGACGGTGGGTCTGGCGGCCGGGGTGGGGCTGGCGTTCGGGCTGATCGGGCTGATGAGCGCGTTCGGCATGAATCTGAAAACGACCGAGATGGTCGTCGGCTGGGCCACGCCCGTCTCCGCGTACGTCGTGGGCGTGGGCGTCACCTTCGTCGCCGCGTACCTCCCGGCCCGGCGCGCCGCGTCCGTGTCCCCGATGGCCGCGCTGGCCGACGCGGAGGTGGCCGGCGTGGGCCGGCCGCTGCGGGCCCGCGCGGTGGCCGGAGGCGTGATCGGCGCACTCGGCGCGGCGGCGCTGTTGGGCTGCGTCCTGTCCGGGGAGACGGCGACGGCGGCGTCCCTGCTGGGGCTCGGGGTGGTGCTCACCCTGGTCGCGACCGTCGTCGCGGGCCCGCTGCTGGTGCGGCCGGTGATCCGGGTGCTGGGCGCGGCGTTCCCCGCGGTGTTCGGAGCGGTGGGCCGGATGAGCCAGCGCAACGCCCTGCGCAACCCGCGCCGTACCGGGGCGACGGCCGCCGCGCTGATGGTGGGGCTGGCCCTGGTGGGCGGTCTGTCGGTGGCCAGCGCGTCGATGTCCCGGTCCTTCGACGAGCAGATCGACAAGACGCTGGGCGCGGACTTCGTGATCCAGAACGCCAACTTCATGCCGTTCCCGGCGGAGATCACCGACCGGGTGCGGGACACCGAGGGCGTGGGCCTGGTCGTACGGCAGCGGTTCGCGCCGGTGGCGGTACGGCTGCCGGACGGCGAACGGATCGAGACCACCGCCGCGGGGTACGACGACGGCGTCGACGACGTCGCCCGGGTGACGTACGCCGAGGGCGGCACGGCCGCCGCGCTGGCCGACGGCGGCATCGCCATGGACGCGGGGTTCGCCGCCGAGCACGGCGTGCGCTTGGGCGACCGGGTGCCGCTCGAGTTCCCCGGCTCACGCCGCGCCGAGTTCACGGTGGCCGCCCTCACCGACATGGCGGGCGGCGAGGGCTTCGCGATGCGCGGCGGGCTGTTCCTCGGCATCGCGGCCGTGGAGGAGTACGTGCCGGGCGGCCAGGACTCGACGCTGTACGTCAACGCGGCGGCCGGGACCTCCCCGGACGAGCTGCGCGACCGGCTGGAGGCGGCGCTCGACCCGTACCCGCAGGTGCAGGCGCGGGACCAGGCCGACTACAAGGACCTGGTGCACGACCAGATCGCCGTGCTGCTGTACCTGGTGTACGCCCTGCTGGGTCTGGCGATCGTCATCGCGGTGCTGGGCGTGGTCAACACCCTGGCGCTGTCGGTGGTGGAGCGCACCCGGGAGATCGGCCTGCTGCGGGCGATCGGCCTGGGCCGGCGGCAGCTGCGGCGCATGATCCGGCTGGAGTCGGTGGTGATCGCGGTGTTCGGGGCGGTGCTGGGACTCGGGCTGGGGCTGGTGTGGGGCGTGTGCATCCAGCAGGTACTGGCCCTGGAGGGCATGACGGCGTTCGCCGTCCCGTGGGGCACGGTCGTGGCGGTGGTCGTCGGATCGGCGGCGGTGGGCGTGGCGGCGGCCCTGCTGCCCGCGCTGCGGGCGTCACGGATGAACGTGCTGGAGGCGATCGCCCACGAATGAGAACGGCGACGCCGGCGAGCCGCCCCGCGACCGAGCGGCCCACGGGCCGGCCGGCCCGGCGGTAAGCCACCGACTGAGTCGACCTGCCGGTGGGCTGGCCCGCGACTGAGCCGACCTGCCGGTGAGCCGACGGGCCGGCCCGCTGGTGAGCTGGCCCCGTCGGTAAGCGTCCCCGGTGGGCCGTCCTCGGGGGGCAGCCCGGCACTAAGGCATCCCGCCGGTGCGCCGCCCCGCGAGTGGGCCGGCCCTCCAGTCGCCGCCACCCCCACGAATGGGCCATCCCGTCGGCGGGCCTGCCTGCTGGCCGGCGCGTGACGCGTCCCAGCGGTCAGCCGCCCCGGCAGGGAGCCGTCCCGGGGCGGAGCCGTCCCAGCGGGGAGCCGTCCCGGGGCCGGAGCCGACCGGGCAGGGAGCCGTCCCGGGGCCGGAGCCGTCCCGGCAGGGAGCCGTCTCCGGGAGTGGGCCGTGCCCGCGATTGGGGCGGCGCCGCCGGGCGGTACTTCCGGGGGTGGACCGGACCGCGTGTGGGACGGCCCCTGGTCCGCATCGTGGAATTGCGGGATCACCGCCCCGCGGCCGTGCTGGTATCGGCCCCATGAGTGAACTCCACAGCGAACTGCGGACCCGCGCCGCGGGGTCCGGCGATCTCGATGCCGTGCTGGCCTTCTGGAAGACGTCCGCCGAGGGCGCCGGCATCAGTGACGACCGGGACGGCGTGGAGCGGCTGGTCGCGCGCGACCCCGAGGCGCTGATCCTCGCCGAGCGCGGCGGTGAGCTGGTCGGTACGGTGATCGCGGGCTTCGACGGCTGGCGGTGCCATCTGTACCGCCTGGCGGTGCACCCGGACCACCGCCGCCAGGGCATCGCCACGGCGCTGCTGGCCGCCGCCGAGGAGCGGTTCGTGGCGCTCGGCGGGCGCCGCGCGGACGCGATGGTGCTCCAGCGCAACGAGACCGCCCATCATGCCTGGGGCGCGGCGGGGTATGCGCCGGAGGAGCGCTGGCGGCGCTGGGTGAAGCCCCTGACCGGGTGATCCGCGGGCCCGCCGGCCGACCTTGGTCCGTCCTCCACCCGGTGAGGGCCGTCCGGCCCTCCGCGAAAGGTCGTGTCACCGCCCGTGGCCCCGCCTCCGGTTGCCGCCGACACCGCGCGTACGGCCCCGCCGTGCCCGACGATGGGACGGAGGTGACCCGATGACCGAAGTGCTCCTCCTGCTGGCGGCGATCGCGCTGTCGCTCCTGTGCGGGGCGTTCGTGGCGGCCGAGTTCTCCCTCACCACGGTCGAGCGGGCCGAGCTGGAGCGGGCGGTGGAGCGCGGCGAGCGGGGGGCCGCCGGCGCGCTCAAGGCCGTACGCAGTCTGACCTTCCAGCTCTCCGGGGCCCAGCTCGGCATCACCGTCACCAATCTGGTGGTCGGCATGCTCGCGGAGCCGTCGATCGCCGCGCTGATCAGAGGGCCGCTGCGGGACCTCGGCGCCTCGGACTCGCTGGCGCGGTCGCTGGCGCTGGTGATCGGCACGGGCCTGTCGACGGTGTTCCTGATGGTGGTCGGCGAGCTGGTGCCGAAGAACTGGGCGATCTCCGCACCGCTGGCGGTCGCCCGACGGGTGGGCAACGCCCAGCGCTTCTTCAGCGCCGCGTTCCGCCCGTTCATCACCCATCTGAACAACTCGGCCAACCGGATGGTGCGCCGGATCGGGCTGGAGCCGGCCGAGGAGCTGGAGTCCGCGCGCAGCCCGCAGGAGCTGGCGGCGCTGGCCCGGCACTCCGCCAAGGAGGGCGCCCTGGAGCCGGACACGGCGGAGCTGTTCGTCCGCACGCTGAACCTCGCCGACCTGACGGCGGAGAACGTGATGACGCCCCGCGTCCAGGTGATCGCCCTGGAGGAGAGCGCGACCTGCGAGGACGTCGCCAACGTGACCCGCGCGACCGGGCTGTCCCGGTTCCCGGTGTACCGGGAGACGCTGGACCGGGTGGTCGGCACCGCGCATGTGAAGGACGTGCTCGCGCTGCCCGCCGGGCGCCGCCCCGAGGTGCCCGTGGCGGAGCTGATGCGCGAGCCGCTGCTGGTGCCGGGGTCGCTGACCGTCGACCGGCTGCTGGACCGGCTGTCGGGCCGCCGCACCATGGCGGTGGTCATCGACGAGTACGGCGGCACGGCAGGGGTGGCCACCCTGGAGGACATCGTGGAGGAGGTCGTCGGCGAGGTCCGCGACGAGCACGACCCGCACGAGACGCCCGACCTGGCCCGGGCCGGAGCCGACGAGGAGGGCCGCACGCTGTTCTCCGCCGACGGCTCCGCGCGCCTGGACCAGCTGGCCCGGGTCGGGCTGCGCGCCCCGGAGGGGCCGTACGAGACGCTGGCCGGGCTGGTGGCCGCCGAGCTGGGCCGGATACCGGAGAACGGGGACGCCGTCGAGGTGGCCGGCTGGCGGCTGGAGGTCGCGGACGCCTCGGGCCGCCGCGCGGCGCGCGTACTGCTGCGGGCGCCCCTCGACGACGGCGCACGCGACGACGACAAGCGGGACGACGGCAGGTCCGCGTCCGCCGACACCGAACCGGGGGCCCGCCGATGACCGCCGTACAGCTGCTGATCGGCCTGGCCACCCTGGTCGCCAACGCCTTCTTCGTCGGCGCGGAGTTCGCCCTGATCTCCGTGCGCCGCAGTCAGATCGAGCCGTACGCCGAGGAGGGCGACCGGCGCGCCAAGCGGGTGCTGTGGGGGCTCGAGCACGTGTCCGCGCTGCTCGCGGCGGCGCAGCTGGGCATCACGCTGTGCACCCTGGTCCTCGGCATCGTCGCCGAGCCGGCCATCGCCCATCTGCTGGAGCCGGTGTTCCACGCGGTGGGCGTTCCCGAGGGCGCCGGGCACGCGGTGTCGTTCGTGATCGCGCTGGCCCTGGCCACGTATCTGCACATGCTGCTCGGCGAGATGGTGCCGAAGAACATCGCGCTGGCCGAACCGGTGCGCAGCGCACTGCTGCTGGGCCCGCCGCTGGTGGCGCTGTCCCGCGCGCTGCGCCCGGTGATCTTCACGATCAACGCCTTCGCCAACACGCTGCTGCGGCTGCTGCGGGTGGAGACGCGGGACGAGGTGGCCGCGTCCTTCTCGGACGCGGAGCTGGCGCAGATCGTGAAGGACTCCGGCGAGGCGGGCCTGATCGACGAGCGGGCCCGTGAGCGGCTGCACGACGCGCTGGAGCTGGGTCGGCGCCCGGTGCGGGACGTGGTGCTGCCGCTGGAGCGGGTGGTCTACGCGCGCGTGGGCGTCACACCGGAGGAGCTGGAGGGGCTGTCGGCGCAGTCGGGTTTCTCCCGGTTCCCGGTGGTGGACGAGCAGCGCCGGATCGTGGGCTATCTGCACGTCAAGGACGCCTTGGACGCCTCAGCGCGGGACACGCCGTTCCGGCTGCGGGACATGCGGTCGATCGCGCGGATCCGGGAGAGCACGCCGATGGACGACGTGCTCACCGCGATGCGGCGCAGCCGTACGCATCTGGCGGCCGTGCTCGGCTCGGACGGGCGGCTGGCGGGGCTGGTGACGATGGAGGACGTGCTGCGGGAGCTGTTCGGGCAGCGGGCCTGAGCGGCTCCTTCCCCGGAGGGAAGGCCGGAGGGACCCGGAGGGAAGGCCGGAGGGATGCCCGGAGGGACCCGGAGGGAAGGCCGGAGGGATGCCCGGAGGGACGGTGACCGACCGGCGGGTATGTGCCAGGGGCTACCATTTACGTCGCCATGCAGACGAACCCCGCCTCCAGCGCCCCCGCGTACACCAGCCTCGTCGCTCTGGGCGACTCCTTCACCGAAGGCATGTCGGACCGGCTCCCCGACGGCAGCTACCGCGGCTGGGCCGACCTGCTCGCCGCCCGGATGGCGGCCGTCACGCCCGGCTTCCGGTACGCCAATCTGGCGGTGCGCGGCAAGCTGATCCAGCAGATCGTCGACGAGCAGGTGGACCGGGCGGCGGCCATGGGGGCCGACGTGATCACCCTGGTCGGCGGCCTGAACGACACCCTGCGCCCCAAATGCGACATGAACCGGGTGCGGGACCTGCTCACCGAGGCCGTGGAGCGGCTGGCCCCGCACTGCGAGCAGCTGGTGCTGATGCGCAGCCCGGGCCGCCAGGGACCGGTCCTGGAGCGCTTCCGCCCGCGGATGGAGGCGCTGTTCGCCTGCGTCGACGAGCTCGCCGCCCGGCACGGCGCGCTGGTGGTCGACCTGTACGGGGCGCCCGCGCTCGGCGACCCCCGGCTGTGGGACGTGGACCGGCTGCACCTGACCGGGGAGGGACACCGCAGGGTCGCCGAGGCGGTCTGGCAGGCGCTCGGCCACGAGGCCGAGGACCCCGAGTGGCACCTCCCCCCGGAGGCCACGCTGCCGCCGCACTGGGCGGCGCGGCGCGTCGAGGACGTCCGGTTCGCGCGCCGGCACCTGCTGCCGTGGATCGGCCGCCGGCTCACCGGCCGCTCCTCGGGCGACGGTCTGCCGCCCAAGCGTCCCGAGCTGCTGCCGTTCGAGACGGCGTGACCGTCCGTTCGTACGTTCCTCCAGGTCACCCCGTGGCGCGGGCCTGCACGAATCGCCAGTAGAATCCCTGTACGTGACTGCTGCGCCCGCCAAGCCCCGTATCCCGAACGTCCTCGCCGGACGCTACGCCTCCGCCGAGCTCGCCACGCTCTGGTCGCCCGAGCAGAAGGTGAGGCTCGAGCGGCAGCTCTGGCTCGCCGTACTGCGGGCGCAGAAGGATCTCGGGATCGAGGTGCCCGACACGGCGATCGCCGACTACGAGCGGGTCCTCGCCACCGTGGACCTGGCGTCGATCGCCGAGCGCGAGAAGGTCACCCGGCACGACGTGAAGGCGCGGATCGAGGAGTTCAACGACCTCGCCGGGCACGAGCACGTGCACAAGGGCATGACCTCCCGCGACCTCACCGAGAACGTCGAGCAGCTGCAGATCCGGCTCTCGCTGGAGCTGATGCGCGACCGCACGGTGGCCGTGCTGGCGCGCCTGGGCAAGCTGGCCGGGGAGTACGGCGAGCTGGTGATGGCCGGCCGCTCGCACAACGTGGCCGCGCAGGCCACCACCCTCGGCAAGCGGTTCGCGACCGCCGCCGACGAGCTGCTGGTGGCGTACGGGCGGCTCGAGGAGCTGCTGGGCCGCTACCCGCTGCGCGGCATCAAGGGCCCGGTCGGCACGGCGCAGGACATGCTGGACCTGCTCGGCGGGGACGCCGCCAAGCTGGCCGAGCTGGAGAACCGGATCGCCGGCCACCTGGGCTTCTCCCAGGCGTTCACGTCCGTCGGCCAGGTCTACCCGCGCTCCCTGGACTACGAGGTCGTCACCGCGCTGGTGCAGCTGGCCGCCGCGCCGTCCTCGCTGGCGAAGACGATCCGGCTGATGGCCGGGCACGAGCTGGTCACCGAGGGCTTCAAGCCGGGCCAGGTCGGCTCGTCCGCGATGCCGCACAAGATGAACACGCGCTCCTGCGAGCGGGTCAACGGCCTGATGGTGATCCTGCGCGGCTACGCCTCGATGACGGGCGAGCTGGCGGGCGACCAGTGGAACGAGGGCGACGTGTCCTGCTCGGTGGTGCGCCGGGTCGCGCTGCCGGACGCGTTCTTCGCGCTGGACGGGCTGCTGGAGACGTTCCTGACGGTGCTCGACGAGTTCGGCGCCTTCCCGGCGGTCGTCGCCCGGGAGCTGGACCGCTACCTGCCGTTCCTCGCCACCACCAAGGTGCTGATGGGCGCGGTCCGCGCGGGTGTCGGCCGCGAGGTCGCGCACGAGGCGATCAAGGAGAACGCCGTCGCCACCGCGCTCGCCATGCGGGAGCAGGGCGCCGAGCGCAACGACCTGCTCGACAAGCTCGCCGCCGACGAGCGGCTGCCGCTCG
>MUNG01000186.1 GCA_002154585.1 Streptomyces pseudogriseolus | reverse complement strand
CCGACCGGCGCCGGGGTGGGGGACCCCACCCCGGCGCCGGTCGGAGCGAGCCGGCTCCGGGCCGCGGACGGCCCGGTTCCGGCCATCGCCCGTACCTGGCCGGTGGGCGTACGGCCACGGGTGCTGCGTGGCTGGGAACCGCCGGCGACGGTCTACGGACCCGGCCACCGGGGCGTCGATCTGGCGGCGCCGCCGGGGACGCCGGTACGGGCCGTGGCGGACGGCCGGGTGTCGTTCGCGGGCCGGGTGGCCGGAAGGGGCGTGGTCTCGGTGGAGCTCACCGGAACCGGGGACCCGCCGCTGCGCACCACCTACGAACCCGTCCGCGCCTCGGTGCCCCGGGGCGCGGAGGTCGAGGCGGGCGAGGTGATCGGCACGGTGGAGGCGGGCGGCTCCCACTGCACGGCGCCCTGCGTCCACTGGGGCCTGCTGCGGGGCGACGCCTACCTGGACCCGCTCTCCCTGCTGCCCCCGTGGCTGCTCCAGCGGGGTCCGTCGCGGCTGCTGCCGGTGCTGGGGGTGCCCCTGCCCTGAAGATCCGGCCGACAGGTGGCGCGGCGTCTCGGGCCTCAGCCCCGGACGCCGTGCAGGGCCAGGGAGACCGCCGCCCGGACGATCACGTCGGGGTGCTCGGCCGCGCCCAGCTCGATACGGCGCACGGCGGCGTCGACCACGCCCTGGAGCAGCATGGCGGTGAGTCGGGGCTCGGTGTGCCCCAGCGCGGCGAGCGCCTCGACGATCATGGCGATGAGTCCGCCGTGGGCGGCGCGGATCTTCTCCCGGGCGCCGGCGTCGAGTTCGCTCGCGGAGATCGCGACGACCGCGCGGTGCCGCCGGTCCCCCACCAGTTCCAGCTGCCTGCGGACGTACGCCTCGATCTTGCCCTCGGGGCTCTCGGCGTCCGCCATCGCCGCCTCGACCTCGGCCGCCCAGACGGGGAAGTCGGCTTCGCACAGCTCCTCGACCACGGCCGCCCGCGAGCGGAAGTACTCGTAGACGGACGACCGGGCGAGGCCCGTGCGCTCGGCGAGGGCCGGGAAGGTCAGCGCCTCCGTACCGCCCTCGGACAGCAGGGAGCGTGCCGCGTCCAGCAGGGCGGCTCGCTGCATCGACCGGTGCTCGGCCACGGAGGCCGCTCGAATCCTTGGCACGTCGTCCACTGTACGGACGGCCCGGCCGCCGCGGCCAGGGATTCCGCGGGCCGGTCACCCCGGTCGCCGCCCTCGGTCAGCGGCCGAAACTCGCCAGCTTGGCGCGCAGCTGGAGCACCGACTTGGTGTGGATCTGGCTGACCCGGCTCTCGGTCACGCCGAGGACGTTGCCGATCTCGGCCAGGGTCAGGCCCTCGTAGTAGTACAGCGTGACCACGGTCTTCTCGCGCTCGGGCAGCGTGTTGATGGCGCGCGCCAGGAAGCGGCGCAGCTCCCGGTCCTCGGCGACCTCCACCGGGTTGTCGGCGGCGGTGTCCTCGAGGGTGTCCATGAAGCTCAGCTGGTCGCCGCCGTCGCCGCCGACGTGCAGCAGTTCCTCCAGGGCGACGACGTTGGCGAGGGAGAGCTGGCTGAACACGGCGTGCAGTTCGCCGACGGTGATGCCCATCTCGGCGGCGACCTCGTTCTCCGTCGGTGTGCGCCGCAGCCGTGCCTCGAGGGTGGCGTAGGCGCGCTCCACGTTGCGGGCCTTCTGCCGGACGGAGCGGGGGATCCAGTCCAGCGCCCGCAGTTCGTCGATCATCGCGCCGCGGATCCGGGTGATCGCGTACGTCTCGAACTTGATCTCTCGGTCGACGTCGAACTTCTCGATCGCGTCGATCAGCCCGAACACCCCGGAGGAGACGAAGTCCGCCTGTTCGACGTTGGGCGGCAGCCCCACGCTGACCCGGCCGGCGACGTACTTCACCAGCGGTGAGTAGTGCAGGATCAGCTGCTCCCGCAAACGTTCGTCCCCCGTCGCCTTGTACGACCGCCACAGCTCGTCGAGCGTCGAGGGAGCGGGCGGCCGCACGCTGCCACCGTCACGGGCGGCTGGGGGGATCGCCGCCCGGTCGGACCCGGAGGTGTGCTGGGGCATTCGTCGCCTAGTGCCGTTCTGCCGTGGGCTGGTACTGCCTGGGTGCGTGGTCTGTCCGATGTCTGTTCTGGTGTCTGCTGTGGTGTCCGTCTGGCGTGTGCTCGGTGTCCGTTCTGGGCCGTCCGTGTCTGGATCCTCCGTGAGCGTAGCGTGACTGTGGCGTCGCGGTGTGCGAAGAACGAGGGGCGGGCCGTGCGCAGATACGTTCCGAGGGCCGTCCCGCCGGGGCACGCCGGTCGCTCTGTGTGATCACCCGGATACCCCAACTGACGTATTTTCCAGGGCGTGTCGGGGTTCCCCCGGACGGCCGAACACGCTGTGTCAACGGTCATCGGCGCCGGCCCGGACCGAGATCATCGCCTGGCGCGTCAACTTCCAGCCGTCGCCGTGTCGTTCGACGTAACCAAGTGCTCGGAGTTCGTACAGTTTCGCGATCGCGTCGTCCGGGGTGGTCTGCGCCGTGCGGGCGATGTCGTCCGGGCGGGCCGCCCGACGGACCGGCACCGCGGCGAGGACCTGGCGGACCGCCGGGTCCAGCAGGTCGCGGGGCAGGACCGGTCCCCTGCGCTCCGGCGCGAGCTCGCCCATGTCGCCGACCAGTTCGACGATCTCGTCGGCGTCGGTGACCAGGGCGGCGTCCTGCCGGAGCAGTTCGTGCACGCCGGCGGAGAGGCCGCTGGTGGCCGGGCCGGGTACCCCTATCGTGTGGCGTCCGAGCCGGCGGGCGGCGCGGGCGGTCACCAGGGAGCCGCTGCGGTGGGCCGCCTCGACGACGACGGTGCCCCGGGTGAGGGCGGCGATCACACGGTTGCGGAGGATGAAGCGGCTGGGCGTCGGATGCTCACCGGGTGGCAACTCGCCGACCACGAGGCCCTGTTCGGCGATCCGGCCGATCAGCCCGGCGTGTCCGCGCGGGTAGGGGCGGTCGACCCCGCAGGCCAGCACGGCGACGGTCGCGCCGCCCGCGCCGAGCGCCCCGCGGTGGGCGGCGCCGTCGATGCCGTAGGCGCCGCCGGAGACGACGATCCACCCCTTCTCGGCGAGTCCGGCCGCGAGGGTGGCGGCCATGAACGCGCCGTACTCGGTGCAGGCGCGGGCGCCGACGAGGGCGACCGAGCGCAGCGCCCACATCCGCAGGTCCGGGGTGCCGCGCACCCACAGGCCGAGCGGGCGGCCGTCTCCGAGGTCGTCGAGCTGGCCGGGCCACTCGGTGTCCCCGGGGCACACGAACCGGACGCCCGCGCCCTGGGCGACGGCGAGGTCCCGGTGCGGGTCGGCCCGCTCGGCCCGGGCGATCAGCCCGGCCCAACGCTTCCCGCTGACGCCCGGCAGGGGCTCTCCGCGCTGCCGCAGCCGGCGCACCACGCCGTCCACCCCGAGCTCCCGCACCCAGCGCCCGCCGGTCTCGTCGCCGGGTTCGAGGACGCGGGTGAGGAAGATCCGGCCCAGGAGGCCGGCTTGGCCGCCTCGCTCGCTCCGGCCCCCGGTCCGGCCCACCTGGTCGCTCCGGCCCTCGGTCTGGCCCACCTGGTCGCTCTGGCCCCCGGTCCGGCCCGCCTGGTCGCTCTGGCCCTCGGTCCGGCCCGCCTGGTCGCTTCGCCCGGTCCGGCCCACCGGGTCGCTCCGGCCGCCCCAGTCACCCCGAATATCCCAGCCGGCCTGCCGCGGTGGGGCGTCGCGCCCGGCCCCTCCAGGCGGGCCACCCGAATCCGCCAGGCCGTCCCTCGGTCCCGGAGGTTCGGCCGGCCCCGTCCGTTCCATCGGCTCGTACGGCCCACTCACGCCGCTCATCCCCTCACACCCCCGCCCCGATCGCCATCGGCGCCCCACGCGGCACGCCCGTCCGCAGTTGCAGGGCGAGGGCGACGTCGCCCGCGTCGGGGCGGTCGTGGCCGGCGAGGTCGGCGACGGTCCAGGCGACCCGCAGCACCCGGTCGAGCCCCCGCGCGGTCACCACGCCCCGCTCCAGGCTGCGCTCGGCCTCGTCCATGGCGCCCGGTGCGGCCTGCCAGCGGCCGCGCAGCTCCCGTCCGGGGATCTCGCTGTTGAGGCGCCACGGCGTGCCGTGGAACCGTGCCGCGGCGCGTTCGCGGGCCGCGCGCACCCGGTCGGCGACCGTCGCGGTGGTCTCGCCCCGCGCGCCCGCCGCCGTCAGCTCGCCGCGGGTGACGGCGTCCACCTCAACCCGCAGGTCGACCCGGTCGAGGAGTGGTCCGGAGAGCCGGGCCTGGTACCGGCGGATCGCGGAGGGCGGGCACTCGCACCGGTCGCCGGTGCGCGAGAACCGGCCGCAGGGGCACGGGTTGGCCGCGAGCACCATGAGGAAGCGCGCCGGGAAGCGGACGACGCCCGCGCTGCGCGCGATGACCACGTGCCCCGCTTCCAGCGGCTGGCGCAGGGCGTCCAGCGCCTTGCTGCTGAACTCGGGGGTCTCGTCCAGGGACGACACGTGTAAAACAAGTGGGTGCGATCAGTGAAAAGCGCAGGTCAAGCGGTCGACGTGGCCGCCCACGGGTCCGGCTCCCACACGGGGTGCACGGTGACGCGGGTGTCACCGCTCCCCTCTACCCCCTTCTTTCCCTTGGCGCCCCGCGTGCAGACGACACGGTGTATGAGCTGCCGAAGGATGCCGTTCTTCTCCGCGGCATCCAAGACGTCCCACAGGTCGAGCAGCCGGCCGGCAATCGGCGTGAAGTCCTCGCGGCGCGGTGCGGTTTCCACCGCGGCGGCCTGCTCGGCGCCGGCTTTGGCCTCGCGGAGCTGGGCGAGTAGTTGGGCCTGGGCCTGCTCGAACACCCCGGGTGGGTAGTTGTCCGGGTTGAGTGCGCGGTCCGCAGCGAGGTTGCCGAGCGCCTTTTCGAGGCGACTGTGTTCCGCTTGCAGCTTCGCCCGTTCCCTGGCGGCACGCTGCCTGTCGCGGTCCGGGGCGACCTCAACGGGAGTAGGGGGCAGGGCGTCGATGCTGGCCGCCGCCTCGCGTCGCACCCAATCCAACACGGCGTCCTCGACCATGTAGCGCTGGACCCATACGCCGTTGGCGCACACCGTGCCGCCTGAGTGGTACTGGTTGCCGCACATGTAGGCGTATCCGTAGACGCGCCCGCCCGCCCGTCGGGCGGAGGTGGCGCCGGCGTCGCCCCGGCACGTGCCGCAGCGAACCAGGCCGGTAAGCGGATAGGTGGGGTTCCGGGCCCGGGGCGACATACGCCGTCGTTCCTCGACGTGCGCGAGGTACCGCTCCCAGAGTTCCGGGGTGATGATCGCTTCGTGCGCCCCGTCGATGTGCAGCCATCGGGTACAGGTGCCGCCGTTCGCTGTGTAATCGCACTTGCAGTCGGGGTCATGGATGCGGAGTAGCCCGGCCGCGAAGCCCGACAGCATGTAGCGGCGCAGGCTGTCGGCCTTCCACAGGGTGCCGACGCCTGTCCGGTAGCCAAGCCGGTTGAGCCATCCGGCAAGGGCGCCGTACCCCTCTGGCTTACCTGTGTCGAGACCGAGTTTCCGCTCGAACAGGGACTCGATATCCGCGCGGGCGTCGTCGTCGACCTCGTAGCGCTCCTCTTGAATGGTCCACTGTCCGGGCCGGGCCGGGTCGGGGATGCGCCGGGGGAACCACACATAACCGAGGCGTTTCCCGCCGGTTGCCGGGATGCCGTGGGAGCGGCGCCATTGGTGGGCGTCCTTCCACATCTCGCCGGCGCGGTCGCTCTCGAACACGGCGAGGTCGAACAGGATGCGCCTGTTGAAGCGACCGACGGCGGTCCGCACGTCGACGTCCTCGGTCGCCGAGGCGAGCTGTCCCCCGGCGTGTTCGAGCCGGGCGAGGTTGACGGCGATACCGACGTCGTTCCGCCCGAACCGTGAGAACTTCCAGACGGCGATCCCGACGGCCTCGCGCTCCTCGACGCGCTGAATGCCGGTCATGATCTTGCGCTTGAAGTTGCGGCCGGTCGCGTCGAGGTCGGTTATCCAGTCGATGATGCGGCGCCCGGTGCGCGCGGCCCATGACTCGATGGCCGTTTGTTGCAGCTCCGGGCTGATCTTCTCCTCTCGCCATGTCGAGACCCTGATGTAACCGAGCCACGGCTCGCCCTTTGGCGAGCCGTGGAAGGTGGCTGGTGTGTCCAGTGGTGTCATACGGCTTTCCTGTTGCGGTTGTCGCGCGCCCGGAGACGGCGCACGTTGTCGGGCAACTCCGCGGGACGAACGATGCTGAGTCCCTGCGTGTCCTCGCTCGGGGCGCCCTCGCCGCCGTCCGGCGGTGCGGCCGGCGAGTCGAGCAGGCCGAGGGCCACGTGTTGGAGGGCGAGCCGGTAGCCGGCGCGGTGCATGTCGGCGAGCTGGTCGTCGCTCGCCTGTGACGCGCGCTGGGCAAGGCAGTAGCAGAGTGCGGGAATCGCGGCGACCAGGCAGACCAGGCCGAGGCGCCACATTGTGAAGTGACCAACGAGGACCCCGGATATAGCGATGACCGTGCCGAGCGCGACGGCGACGGTCGAGGGGAAGTAGAGACGCCGGGCAAGAAGGGTCATGAGAGCGGGTGTCCTCCGTGCTGGTTATTCAGTCGGCGAGCTGTTGTTCGCCGTCGTCTGGCGCGGTGCGGCGCAAGGTCTGTGCCATGTTCACGAAGACTTTGCGTTCGGCCGGGTCCGTGATGCCGAGTTGGTCGGCGGCCTGCTCGGGGGTGATCCGTGAGGCCGCTACGGGTCGTTGAACCTCCGCGAGTTCGTCGGGGGTGATGACGCCGGCGCGGATGAGCACTTCGCCGAGGGGGACGTCGATTGCCTCGGCGAGGGTGCGCAGGATGCGCGTATCGGTGGGCATCTCGCCGCGGAGTAGGCGCGTCACCGTGGATGGGCTGATGCCTGACTGTTCAGCGAATGCGGAGCGTCCGCCGCTCCGGGGGCCGGACAGGTTGAATCCGAGCGTTTCGAGGCGCCGTGAGAGCCATGCGCCGAAGTCCTCGGCGGGCGTAGACGCATGAGGCTGCGGTGGGGTTGTACGCCGCTTGCTGTTTTTCATGGTTGAAATGTAGCGCCCCACGCTGTGCGTGGACACGCCACCTTTCAGTCACGGCGTTTTGCCCCACCTTGCCCCCTCGCGCATGCCGTCTACGTCGGCACTGTCCGCCCCGACTCGTACGTGCGATCGATTCTGGTATGGCCGTTACCTGCTGTCAACGACCATTCCCGAGGGGTGAGGGAGCGCTTACTTTCAGATTTGAAAGAAAGCTGCTACTTTCGATCTCGGCAGATAGCTGCCGAGATCGAAAGGAACGGTTTCCCCCGTGGCGTACGACCGTGCCCTCTTGCACACCGCCGCCCGCATGCGCGGCATCAAGACCCCGTCCCAGCTCGCCCGCGAGGCCGGCCTGTCCGTGCCCACCGCGTGGCGCATATGGAACGGCGTAGGCGCCCCCCGCGGCGACCACGCCGACCGCGTCGCCGACGTCGTCGGTATCGCGCCCTCGACCCTCTACCACCGCGCCGAGGTCGCCGAGGTCGCCGCATGACCGGCGCCGTCATCCCCCGCGACCAGGCCATCGCCGAGGCCCGCGCCGTCCTCGACCGCGCCCGCCTCCGCATCGCCCGCGACCGCGCCGCTGGCCGCCTGTCCCCCGCGCACGAACTGATCGTGCGCCGCCTCGAACGCGAGGCCCGCCGGGACACCGCGCCGGCCGCCCACCGCGCCGCCGCCTGAACACGAAGAAGGGCCGCCCGGACGCGACCCGGACGGCCCCACTGACCAGACCCCGAAGGGACCCGATCGTGAACACCCACCAGGTTACCCAGCCCCGCCGCCCCCGCGCCGTCCTCGCCATCAAGGGCGCCCAGGCCGCCCGCGCCCGTGCCCGGTTCGTCGCCGTCGTCGCGCGCCAGCTCCACCAGATCGCCCCCGGCACCGTCCGCGTGCACACCGTGCCGACCACCCACCACGGCCGCGCGACCCGGGCCGTCGTCCTCTACTCCGCGGCCGGCGTCCTGCCCACCACGGCCGAGCAGCGCGCCGCCGCTTACGGCCTGCTCACCCGGGCATTCCCCGAGGCCGATTGGGACCGCGCCCGCACCTACGACGCGACGTCCGGCGTCCTGGTCGTCGACGAGCCGGTCGCCCCGGCCGCCCTCGGCCTCGACGCCGTCGAGGGGGTCGACCAGTGATCCGCCCCCAGCTCACCGCCGACGGCCGCGCCGTCCGTCTGCCGATCGCCGCCCGCGCCGAGTCCCTGCTCGACGACCTCGCCCTCGCGTTCGTCGAGGACCCCGACACCCTCGGCGCCCTGCTCACCGAGCACGGCAAGAACGTGCGCGCCCTCGACCACGCGATCTACGGGCACGACGTGCCCGAGTACGACCGCGCCATGCGGGCCGCCGCCGCCGACGGGAGCCGCGAGGCCCTGGTCGACGAGGTGCCCCTCGCCGGCGACCTCGACGACCTGCTCGACCCCGACGCCGCTATCAGCCTCGCCGGCCGTATCACCCGGCTCGCCGCCCACATACGCCACCGCACCGCCCCGGAAGGAACCGCGCGCCCGTGACCGTGACCACCCTCCCCACCGCGCTTACCGCGCCCGTCGAGCAGCCGACCACGGCCGGGCCCCGCGACCTCGCGCCCGAGCAGGTAACAACCCTGCTCGCCCCGATCAACCCGTCGCGCGTCCAGAACCTCAACGGACAGTCCCACGTCGAGGCGTGGGACGTGCGCCGATGGCTCAACCGCGTATTCGGTTTCGGCGGGTGGAGCGACGAAACCCTCGAACTCGCGTGCGTCGCACAGACCGAGATCAACAAGGGCCGATGGACCGTCGTCTACCGCGCACAGGTGCGCCTCACCGTGCGCACCCCCGACGGCCGCACCCTGTCGTCGTGGGACGACGCCGCGTCCGGCGCCGCCCAGAATCAGCCGCGCCTCGGCGACGCCCACGACATGGCCATGAAAACGGCCCTGTCCCAGGCGTTGAAGCGGTGCGCAACCAATCTCGGCGATCAGTTCGGCCTCAGCCTCTACAACGACGGAAGCCGCCGCCCCGTCGTGCAGTGGTCCGCCGTACACACCGCGCCGAAGGACCCCGAGGCCGCCGCCGCCGAGGACGAGCCGGTAAAGCCCGAGCCGACGCCCGAGAACGTCGACCAGGCCCCGGCCGCCGAGCAGGCCCCGGCCGAGGCCGAACAGCAGCCGCGCCGCAGCGACCGCGCCGAGCCCGGCCCGTGGGAGCAGGCACCCCCGCAGCAGCAGGAGCAGCAGGCCACCGGCGGGCCGTCGGTCGACTACCTCGCCAAGGCCAAGGCCGCCAAGACCGCCGCCGCCGTTCGGAAGCTGTACGACGCCGCCAAGGCCGAGGGGGCCCCGCCGCCCTACCTCGCCCAGCTCGCCGACGTCGGGGCGACCAAGCCGGGCGCCAAGCCCCGCAAGAAGGCCGCGCCCCGCAAGAAGGCCGAACCGGCCCCCACCGCGAGCACCAGCTCGCCCCCGCAGCAGGAGACGCCGCAGCAGGCCGAAGAACACGTGATCGCCGTCGCCGAGGTGTTCGAGGCCGCCCGGGGCGCCGGCGTCACCGACCGCGACGAGGTCGAGGCCCTGTTCGCATCCCGGTTCGGCTGCAAGCCGACCGACGCCACCCTCGCCCAGTTGCGCGAGATGCGCGACGACCTGATCGACGCCGCCCAGGAGACCACCGCAGCATGAGCACCACCACCGACACCCCCGACCAGGACGTCGCCCAGGACGCCGAGCAGCCCGTCGAGTCGTTGCGCGACCTCGCCGTCGAAGAGGCCGCCCTCGACCTGCTCGCCGCCCGGGTGGCCGCCGCCAAGAAGAACGTACGGGCCCGCATGCAAACGGCCCTCGACCGCGCCGCCAAGCGCGACGGAGTCGAGCGCGTCGCCGCGGAACTCCCCAACGGGCAGACCGTCGCCACGATCTCACTCCGCCGGGGCACGACCGGGCCCGTCGTCACGGACCCCGAGGCGTTCGCCCGATGGGTGGCCGCACGGTGGCCCGAGCGGCGCCAGGAGTTCACCGAAACCCGCGTCGTGCGCACCGTCAAGGAGTGGCGGGCCGCGGAACTGGTCGCCGAAATGGCCGCCCTCGACCTGTCCCTCGACGGCAAGGGCACCCGGCCGGCGATGTGGCCCGACCCGGACACGGGCGAACTGGTCGAGGTGCCCGGCGTCCTGATCAAGCCGACCAGCGCCCGCACGCACTCGCTCACGTGGCGCAAGGACGGCAAGGAGGCGACCGCCGAGGCGTGGCGTACCGGCACCCTCGCCCACCAGTTCGCCGCGATCACCGCCGGGGGCGAGAAGTGACGGCCGCCGTCCTCGACCGGCCGGGCACCGTTCACGTGCCCGGCCAGTTGGACCACTCCCAGGCATCGAGCCGGACCGGTTTCCCGCTCCCGGCCCGCCCGTGGAACGGCCTTACCGTCCTCGACGCCTGTTGCTGCGCAGGGGGCGCCGCCATGGGTTGGTACCTCGCCGGGTGGGACGTCGTGGGCGTCGACCTGGTCGACCAACCCAACTACCCGTTCGCGTTCATCAAGGGCGACGCGATCGAGTACATACGGGCCCACGGCCGCGAGTACGACCTGATACACGCGTCGTGGCCGTGCCAGTACGGCGCCGCGATCACCAAGGGCACCAACGCGCACTTGCGCGACCGATACCCGAACCTGATCGGCCCCGGCCGCGAGGCCATGCGCGCCGCGGGCCGGCCGTACCTGATCGAGAACCCCGACGCGCGCCCCGACGTCGTCCTGTGCGGAACCATGTTCGGCCTCCCGATCCTGCGGCACCGCAAGTTCGAGGCCGAGGGATGGTTCCCCCTCGCCCTCCCGCACACCCCGCACCGCGGACGCGTGCGCGGGTGGAGGCACGGCCGCCACTACGACGGCGAGTACGTCGCCGCGTACGGCAACGGGGGTGGGAAAGCCACCGTCGCCGAGATGCAAGCCGCAATGCGGATCACGTGGACCGACGTCCGGCACGAACTCACCGAGGCCATACCGCCGGCGTACACGCAGTTTCTCGGCGAGCAGGCCGCCGAGCAGATCCTCGCCGAACGCTACGGGCGGGCCGCATGACCGCGCCGCGCGAGGAGAAGCCGCCGCCGTCGTGCGAGCACGGCAACCCCCGATGCCACGCACGGCCCGCCCGGCCCTACCCGTGCGGCTGGAAGTGCGACGACCACCAGCCGGCCCGCACCCACCGCCGTACGAACCCCTGATCGGCCCCGGGGCGAGGTGCCCCGCGACCCCTCGCCCCGGGGCCGATCAG
>MUNG01000185.1 GCA_002154585.1 Streptomyces pseudogriseolus | reverse complement strand
GTCGCAGCCGGGTTCATGGGGCGGGACCTTACACAGCGTTCCGGTGCGGGAAGGTGTACGGCCCGGCAGGGCTCATTCGCGTGCGGCTCAACCCAGCTTCGCCGACTGCGCCTTCACCACCGCCGGCGGCAGTTTCGCGTCGCTCGCCCGGCCGTTGGCGATCGCCATGCCGTCGGCCGAGAAGTAGACGGCGACGACGTCGCCCGCACGGACGACCTGGGTGTGGACGATGTGGGACACGCCCTGGTACGACGTCGTGGCCGTGAAGCCGGCGGTCTCCTCGCCGGCCGGGGCGACGTCCTCCGCGGCGACCGAGTCGTACACCGTGCTGCCGTTGCTCCCCTCGGCGGTGAAGCCGTCGCCGCACGCGTCCACGGCCTTCTTCATGTCCGCCACCACGGCCTGCGCGCCGCCGGACGCGTACGTCGTCAGCGTGACGTAGGTCTGGATGCCGGTCGGGCCCTGGGACTCGGGGGCCAGGGCCCGCGTCAGGTCCGCCTGCGGCTTACCGAGCGGCAGTTGGTTCATGGCGAGGGCCAGGGGCGTGCAGGCCGCCTTGTCGGCCTTCAGCTCCGACGCGGACCTGGCGAGGGCGAACTCGTCGTCGTACTCCTGGACCGAGAAGCCCTTCGCCTCGGCCGGCGTGACCATCAGCCCGGCCAGCCGCTCGGCCGGCGCGGCCTGCTCCGACCGGGTCGCGGAGGGCCTGGGCTCGCCGGTGGACTTGTCCGCCTCGTCGCCTCCGCCGCACGCGGTGAGCGCGGCGAGACAGAGAACGGCCAGGGCGGGGACGGAACGGTTCACGAAAGGGCTCCTCGTAGGCATGTGGGGGGATGGTGAGGGGTGGGTGAGCTCGCCGCGCGTCGCGCCGCGCGCCTGCCGAGTGCGGCCCCGCGCGCCATGTGACGCCGGACCACCGTCCGGGTCAGGGCGGCGGCACCACGTCACCGGCCTCTTCGCCGCCGTGATGATAGCGAACGGCGTCCACGTCGCCGGTCCAGGGCGATACCGTCAACCCGCCTCAGGGCGCAGGGGAATCCGCGTCCGCCGCCGCCCCCTTCTCCTCGTTCTCGCTCGCCAGCGCCCGCGCCAACGGCAGGCGCGACAGCGCGAGCACGCCGGCCGCGATGAGCGCGGCGCCCAGGAGTTGCGGGACGAGCCACCAGCCCGTGCGGACGTACTCCGCGTAGACCGTGACCCCCAGGGCCAGGCTCACGCACGCGTCCCCCAGCGTCAGGGCCGGCTGGGAGGCGACCAGCGGGCCGGACTGCATCGCGTTCTCGAGGAAGAACAGCGCGCAGACCCCGAACAGGGCGAAGCCGTACGTCTGCCAGGTGGTGAAGAAGGCCCCGACGCCCCTGTCGTCGAGGGTGTGCATCGACGTCTTCATCAGCGCGGCCGTCATGGCGTACGAGATGGCCGTGGCGAGTCCGAAGCAGGCGGCGCGTCCGCGGCCCTCGGGGCGGCGGAGTGCCGCGACGACGAGGGCGGCGATGGCGGCGACGGATCCGGCGAGCGCCGGGATCCAGTGGGTCATCGGCACCTGGGTGCGGTTTCCGGCGGGCGAGGCCGCGAAGAGCACGACGGCGAGCCCGGCGACCACCGTGCCGACGGCCGCCCAGCCGGCGCGGGACAGCCGGCCCTGGAGGACGGCGGTGGCGATGACCAGGGCGAGGGGCAGTTCGAGGACGAACAGGGGCTGCACGACGGTGATCGGTCCGGTCGCGAGCGCCACGGCCTGGCAGACGCCCGCGGTGATCACGACCACGATGCCGATCAGCCAGACGGGGCGGCGCAGCAGGTCGAGGATCAGTCCGGCGCGCAGCCCCTCGGACTTGGGCACCGTCAGGGCGGCCTTGCGCTGGAGCACGGTCGCGAGCGCGTTGCTGAGCGCGGCGCCCAGCGCGAACAGGACCGGCAGCAGCATGTCCACCCTCCACGACGAGTCGGTCCGCCCCCGGTCCTTGTCATCCCTCGGTCCCTGTCATGGTGACCGCCCGGCGGACGGCGCGCGAACGCGGAAGCGGGGGCGCGGGCGGCGGCGTGCGCCGTTTCAGCCGGTGGGCCCGGCGGGGGCCGGCCCGCCGCGGCGCGGGGCGGCCCAGCGGTGGTACGCCTCCCGCGCGTCGGGGACGAACGCCTCGTCCTCGGCCACCTCCGCAAGCTGGGGCTCCGTCAGCCAGTCGTACCAGGCGATCTCGTCCGGGTCGGGGGCGACGGGCCCGGTCACCACCGCCTCGTGCAGCCCGAGCCAGTACGGGCTGATCACGCCCGCGCACGTGAACTTGAGGACGAAGCGGGGGTGGGCCCGTACGCCCAGTTCCTCCGTCAGCTCCCGCGCGGCGGCCTCCTCGTAGGTCTCGCCGGGCTCCGACGCTCCCCCGAGCATGAAGTTGACGCCGTTCGGGAAGCGGTCCGCGTCGGCCGGCCGGCGGTGCACGAGGATCCTCCCCCGCGTGTCCCGGCAGACGACCGTCGCGACGCGGTGCAGCCACCGCCTGCGGATCGCCTCGCCCCTGCCGACGAGGCCGATCACCCGATCGTCGTCGTCCACCCGTTCGACCAGTTCCGTCATGATCACATCATGCACGCGGCGCAGCCCTGCCAGGGGTCAGTCGTGCAGGCCGTGCGCCGAGGTCCAGGTGTCCGGGCCGCCGCCGCGCCATTCGACGAGCGGGGACTGCCGCAGCCAGTCGTCGTCGGCGTTCTCCATCCCGGCCAGCCGCAGGAACTCCACCACGTCCAGGAGGGTGTACGCCATGCCCAGGAAGTGCGGGCCGGCGCGGACCCGGCGGCCGCCGTCACCGGCGGGCGGGTAGATCACGATGGGCCGCTGGTCGCTCGCCATGGGTCCAGCGTGCACGGAGTGCCGGCGGCACGCATGCGGGCGCGGGCCCGCCGCGGTGGCGCGGTCAGCCGGTCGCCAGGCTGGGCTCGGGGACGGGCTGACCTGGGAAGGAACGGTCCCCGAAGAGGATCCGGGCCGCCGCGGCGCGGCCGGGCGGCGTGCGCAGGAGGGTGAACGCGGCCGTGGTCGCGGCGGGCGTCCGGATGTGCGCGAGTCCGGTGCGCAGCGCCAGCCGGCCGCGGAAGCTGGAGCGCAGGGAGGCGCCGCTGTAGTGGGTCAGCGCGTCCGGGGCGCCGCTCCGCAGGGCGTCGTCGAGGACCTGGGCCGCCAGGTCGGACAGGCGCAGGCACGGGTCGAGGCCACCGGCGGTGAGCGGGGACACCGCGCCGGCCGCGTCCCCGACGAGCAGTCCGTCCGCGCAGCCGATGCGGCGCAGCACCCCGCCGACGGGTATGGGCCCGCCCCGCCGCTCGACCGTGTCGGGCCGCCGTACGCCGTCGAGACCGGGTGCGTGGGCGCTGAAGCGTTCCATGGCCCGGCGCAGGCCGTCGGGGAAGCGGTCGGCATACCCGGCGACGCCCACATGGGCGTGCTCCCCGTCGTTGACCGCCCACGCCAGGTATCCGGGGGCGACACGGGGGTCGAGGACGCAGTGGAAGGTGGGCGGTTCGCCGTTCGGGGCGACCGGGAAGACCTCCTCGGCCCCGACCAGCAGGTGCCGGTTGCGGTCGAGGCCGAGGTCGCGGGCGACGCTCGACCGGGCGCCGTCCGCGCCGACGACGTACCGGGCACGCACCCGGTACGGCCCTTCGCGGCCGATCAGGTGGTACGTCCCGCCGTGCCGGCCGGCGTAGCGGGTGCCCAGCGCGAGCCGTACGCCCGCCTCGGCGGCGACCGCGGCCGACGTGTCGTACAGCCCGGCCATGTCGCCGACGCGGAACTCGTCCCGGTCGCTGACCAGGGCGACGGGGCGGCTCAGGCTGGGCGGATAGAGCAGCATCCGCCGGATCGGCGGGCCGAGGTGGCGTTCGGGCAGCGGGAAGTCGTCGAGCGTCTTGCGCACGAAGATCCCGGTGGTGCGGATCGCGCCGGCCAGGGTGGTGCGCCGGTCCACGAGGAGGACGTCGTGCCCCTGCCGGGCGAGCCGCGTGGCGACGTGGAGTCCGGCGAGACCGGCGCCGACGACCAGCACGTCGGCGCCGGTCTCGCGGCCGGACGCCGGACGGGCGGCGGACGCGGGGGTGGGGGCGGACACAGTGGCGGGGGCGGACACGGTGGCGGGGGCGGCTGAGGACATCAGGTA
>MUNG01000184.1 GCA_002154585.1 Streptomyces pseudogriseolus | reverse complement strand
GCGACCGGACCCCTCACGCCGAGGCGACCGGACCCCTCACGCCGGGGCGAACAGCCCCCTCACCCGCCGCAGGCACCGTCACCCCGCCGCAGGCACCGTCACCCCGCCGCAGGCACCGTCACCTCGCCCGTTCCCGACGCCTCCGCCCCGCCCGGTACCCGCACCGTGAACGGGCGGTCCGTGCCCGAGGCGGTCACCCGCAGTACGTCCCCGTCCCGCCGGACGCGGAACGTCGCCTCCGGGAGGCCCGCCGTGTCCACGACGGTCACCTCGGCCGTCCAGTCGGGCGCGCCCGTCGGGTGGACCAGGAGGACCGGCGCGGCCAGCCAGTCGCCGTCCGGGCGGGAGTCGTCCCCGGCCAGCGGCAGCACCGCGCCCTCACGGACGTACAGCGGCAGGCTGTCGTAGCCGTGGTGCTCGGTGCGCCAGCACGGGCCCGTGACCCGCTCGCCGCTGAGCAGATGCGTCCAGGTGCCCTCCGGCAGGTACACCTCGACCTCGCCGTCCGCGCTGAACACGGGTGCGACCAGCAGGTCGGGGCCGAGCATGTACTGGCGGTCCAGCGTGCGGCACGCCGGGTCGCGCGGGAACTCCAGCAGCATGGGCCGCATCATCGGCACGCCGGTGCGGTGCGCCTCGGCCGCCGCGCCGTACAGGTACGGCATCAGCCGGTGCTTGAGCAGGGTGAACTGCCGCGCGACGTCCACCGCCTCGTCGCCGAACTCCCACGGCACCCGGTACGACGTGGAGCCGTGCAGCCGGCTGTGCGAGGACAGCAGACCGAAGGCGAGCCAGCGCTTGAACACCTCCGGCACCGGCGTGCCCTCGAACCCGCCGATGTCGTGGCTCCAGAAGCCGAACCCGCTCAGCGACAGCGACAGCCCGCCGCGCAGCGACTCCGCCATCGCCTCGAAGGACGACCAGCAGTCGCCGCCCCAGTGCACCGGGTACTGCTGGCCGCCCGCGGTCGCCGAGCGGGCGAAGACGACCGCCTCGCCGTGCCCGCGCTCCTTCTCCAGCAGCTCGAACACGGTCCGGTTGTACAGATGGGTGTAGTAGTTGTGCATCCGCTCGGGGTCCGAGCCGTCGTGCCAGACGACGTCGGTCGGGATGCGCTCGCCGAAGTCCGTCTTGAAGCAGTCCACCCCCTGGTCGAGCAGCGCCTTCAGCTTGCTCTGGAACCAGGCGCGGGCGTGCGGGCTGGTGAAGTCGACCAGGCCCATGCCGGCCTGCCACAGGTCCCACTGCCACACGTCGCCGTCCGGCCGGCGCACCAGATGCCCGAGCGCGGCGGCCTCGTCGAACAGCGGGGACTTCTGCGCGATGTACGGGTTGATCCACACGCTGACCCGCAGGCCCTTGTCCTTGAGCCGGGCCAGCATGCCCTCCGGGTCCGGGAACACCTCCGGGTCCCACTGGAAGTCGCACCACTGGTACTCGCGCATCCAGAAGCAGTCGAAGTGGAACACCGACAGCGGGATGCCGCGCTCCGCCATGCCGTCGACGAACGAGGTCACCGTCGCCTCGTCGTACGCGGTGGTGAACGAGGTGCTCAGCCACAGGCCGAACGACCAGGCGGGCGGCAGCGCGGGGCGGCCGGTGAGGGCGGTGTACCGGCCCAGGACGTCCTTCGGGGTCGGGCCGGCGACGACGTAGTACTCCAGCGTCTGGTCCTCGACGCTGAACTGCACCTGGCCGACGGACTCGGAGCCGACCTCGAAGGAGACCGCGCCGGGGTGGTTGACGAAGACGCCGTAGCCGCGTGAGGACAGGTAGAACGGGACGTTCTTGTAGGCCTGTTCGCTGCTGGTGCCGCCGTCGGCCTGCCACACGTCGACGGTCTGGCCGTTCTTGACGAACGGCGTGAAGCGCTCACCCAGACCGTAGACGTGCTCGCCGACGCCCAGCGACAGCCGGCTCAGCACGTGGTGCGCCCCGTCGGCGGTGGTGGCGTACGCCGTGCTCTTCTCGCCCGCGCGGGTCAGCTCGCGCCCGTCCGCGTCGAGGAAGGTGAGCGCGAAGGGGCCGTCCGCGTCCAGCCGCAGGGTCAGCGGGCCGCTGGTCAGCTCCGTGACCGCGCCGTCCCGGCGCACCTCGCCCGCGCCGCCGGCCTCGCCCGCCAGGGCGAAGTCAGGTCCGGGACGCCGCTTCCCGGCGTGGTGGGTGACCCGCACGCCGATGATCCCCTCGGCGGGGGAGAAGCAGTCGACCGTGACCAGCGGGGCGTTCAGGGTGTCGCCCCGGCGCGTCACCTTTTTCGTCGAGGCAAAGCTGGTGAAGCGCTTCGATTCTGCGCGGACATCTCGCACCTCGGTGGCGTACGAGACCTGGACGCCGTCGCGGATGCGCCAGAAGCCGTCGGTGAATTTCATGGTCTTCCTCGGGATGGGGAGGGCGATGGAGGTGCGAGGGGAACCTCTGACCAGGAACTATGACAGGATCCGCGGAACCTGTCACGCCCCGGCGCAGGGAGATCGTGCCGTTCGGGGGCTAGCGCGACCGACTCGCGCTGACGTATTAGTAATCAGGCCGAACAAATTACACCCCGGTGTGGCGCCCGACGAGACCCCGATTGCGGCGGCCCGTTGTCGAAGCGCTTCACCTCCCTTCCACAGAGCCGCCGGCCTCGGCACACGCCGGGCCGGTCCCACCCAGGGGCACCCACCGTGACAGCACATCCACCGGTTGCCGCACGCCGTCCGCGCCCAGGCGGGCGCGCACGCAGAGCCGTCACCTCGCTCGCCGCCGCCGCGGCCCTCCTCGCCTCCGCGGCGCTCACCGGCTGCGCCGAGCAGCGCGACGACGGCGTGTACACCGTCCTGAACTCCTCGACCGACGAGACCTACCACCGCTGGGACGCCGAGGCGATGGCCCGCTGCGGCAAGCGGCTCGGCGTCACCGTCGAACAGCAGAGCGTCCCCGCGTCCCAGGTCATGACGAAGGCGCTGCGCATGGCCTCGTCGAAGTCACTGCCGGACGTCGTGCAGTTCGACGCCTCCGAGATGCCGGTGTTCGCCGAGGCCGGCGGACTGGTCGACCTGCGCACCCTCGGCCTGTCCACCGACCACGTGCCCGACGGCATCGTCGACTTCGGCTCCTACCGGGGCACCTACTACGGGGCCGCCCGCTCCGTGAACACCCTCGCCCTCTTCTACAACAAGGACGTCCTCGCCGAGGCGGGCGTCCGCACCCCCGCCACCTGGGACGAACTCCGTCAGGCGGCACGCGAGCTGACCCGCGGCAAGCGCTACGGGCTGGCGCTCAGCGCGGGCGGGGCCGAGGACGGCGTCTTCCAGTTCACCCCGTTCATGTGGTCCAACGGCGGCGACGAACGCGAGCTGGACAGCCCGGAGGTCGTCGAGGCGCTCGACTTCTGGAAGGCGCTGCTGAAGGACGGCTCGCTCTCCCGGTCCACGGTCAACTGGACCCAGGCCGACGTCAACGACCAGTTCATGGCGGGCAACGCCGCCATGATGATCAACGGCCCCTGGCAGGTCGAGACCCTCAACAGCGACCCGGACCTCGACTGGGGCATCGCCGAGATCCCCGTGCCCGAGGCGGGCGCCGACTCCGTCGCCCCGCTCGGCGGCGCTGTGCTCACCGTGCCGCGCACCGGCGACGAGGACCGCCAGCGCATGGCAGGACGGATCGTCGCCTGCCTGACCGGCGAGAAGGAGCAGCTCACCTACGCCCTCAACAGCTGGATGGTCCCGGCCGACGAACGCGCCGCCGCCCAGTGGCGGGCGCGCGTGCCCGAACTGGACGCGCTGGCCGACCAGGTCGCCGCCGCCCGCTCCCGCACCGCACAGGTCGGCGCCGGCTGGCCTGCTGTCTCCCTCGCCCTCCAGAGCGCCTTCCAGTCCGCCCTGACCGGCCAGTCCAGCGAGGCCGCCCTGAAGCGCGCCCAGCAGCGGGCCACGAGCGGGAACTGAGGTACGCACCCCATGACCACGTCCACCGTCACCGCCCCGCCGTCCGACGCCGCGCCCCGGAAGGACGCCGTCCCGGACCCGGCCCGCGCCCGTCTGCGCCGGCGGCTCATCCGGTGGGGCTTCGTCGCCCCCGCCGTCCTGTTCATGCTGCTGTTCTTCGGCTACCCGCTCGTCCGCAACGTCGTGATGAGCTTCCAGCACTACACGCCCAAGACCTTCTTCACCGGCGAGGCCCCCTTCAACGGCGCCGACAACTGGTCGTCCGTCCTCCAGGACGCGCTGTTCGGCAAGGCCCTGTGGCACACCCTCGTCTTCACCGCGGGCTCCCTGCTCGGCCAGTTCTGCATCGGCCTCGCCCTCGCCGTCTTCTTCAACCGCCGCTTCCCCCTGAACGGCGTCCTGCGGTCGCTGATCCTGCTGCCCTGGCTGGTGCCCATGGTGGTGTCCGGCATCGTCTGGCGCCGCATCCTCGACCAGGACACCGGCGTGCTGAACACCTTCCTCGACACCCTCGGCCTCGGCGGGCACACCCCGTGGCTCACCAGCCCCGGCATGGCGCTGCTCTCGGTGATCCTCGTGAACATCTGGATCGGCATCCCGTTCAACATGGTCATCCTCTACGGCGGCCTCCAGGAGATCCCCAAGGAGCTGTACGAGGCTGCCTCCCTGGACGGCGCCTCCGCCTGGCGGGCCTTCCGCTCCGTCACCCTGCCGATGCTCAAGCCGGTGATCACGGTCGTGCTGGTGCTGGGCTTCATGTCGACGGTGAAGATCCTCGACCTGATCCTCGCCCTCACCGACGGCGGCCCGGCCGACGCCACCCAGACCCTGGGCACGCTCACCTACCAGAACTCCTTCGTGGAGCTGGACTTCGGCGCCGGCGCGGTCGTCGGCAACGTCCTGATCCTGATCTCCGCCGTGTTCGCGGTGTTCTACCTGCGGGCCAACCGCACCGAGGGGAAGTGACCGACATGGCCGCCCACGCGCCCACCGCGCCCCGCCGCCGCTGGGGCTCCACCGTCGCGGGTCTGCTCGTCCTCGCGGTGATGCTGTTCCCGCTGTACTGGATGCTCAACACCGCGCTCCAGCCCGACTCCGGCCTGCTCCAGGTCGACCCGGTGCCCCCGGGCCTCGACCTCTCCGGCTTCACCAAGGCCCTCACCGACCAGGGCGGCAACCTGCTGACCTCCCTGCTGGTGTCCGCCGGCGCCGTCGTGATCTGCCTCGCGATCGCCGCGCCCGCCGCGTACGGCCTGGCCCGCTTCGGCCTGCGCGGCTCGCGGACCATCGTGTTCGGCACCCTCATCACCCAGATGGTGCCGGGCATCGTCGTCGCCAACGCCCTCTACACCTCGTACGTCGACCTGGGCCTGGTCAACTCCTACGCCGGGCTCATGCTCGCGGACGCCTCGCTCGGCATCCCCTTCTCCATCGTGCTGATGCGCTCCTTCATGGTGTCCATCCCCGGTGAGGTGATCGAGGCCGCCGAGATCGACGGGGCGGGCCCGGTGCGGGTGTTCCTGCGGGTGGTGCTGCCGATGAGCCGCAACGCCCTGATCACCTCGGGCCTGTTCGCCTTCCTGTTCGCGTGGAGCGACTTCATGTTCGCCCTCACCCTCAACACCACCGACGACGTCAAGCCGGTCACGCTGGGCATCTACCAGTACATCGGCGCACACGTCGGGGACTGGGGCTCGGTCATGGCCGCGGCCGTGCTCTCCGCCGTGCCCGCCGCGATCCTGCTCGTCCTCGCCCAGAAGTACATCGCCGCCGGCATCACCGGAGGCTCGGTCAAGTGACCACCGCGCACCACGAAACGGACCACACCCGCATGAACGACTTCCCCCGGTTCCCGCCCGGCTTCGTCTTCGGCGCCGCCACCGCCGCCTACCAGATCGAGGGCGCGGCACGCGAGGACGGACGCGGCCCGTCCATCTGGGACACCTACAGCCACACCCCCGGCCGGGTGGCGAACGGCGACACCGGCGACGTCGCCTGCGACCACTACCACCGCTACCCCGAGGACGTGGCCCTGCTGCGCGACCTGGGCGTCGGCTCGTACCGCTTCTCCGTCGCCTGGCCGCGCATCGTGCCCGACGGCTCGGGACCGGTGAACCCCAAGGGCCTGGACTTCTACTCCCGGCTGGTCGACGAACTCCTCGCCGCCGGCGTCGAACCGGCCGTCACCCTCTACCACTGGGACCTCCCGCAGGCCCTGGAGGACCGCGGAGGCTGGCGCGTACGGGAGACGGCCGAGCGGTTCGCCGAGTACGCGGCCGTCGTCGCCGACCGCCTCGGCGACCGCGTGCCCCGCTGGATCACCCTCAACGAGCCGTGGTGCAGCGCCTTCCTCGGCTACTCCGTGGGCCGCCACGCCCCCGGCGCCCAGGAGGGCCGGGGCGCGCTCGCCGCCGCCCACCACCTGCTGGTCGCCCACGGCCTCGCCGTGCAGGCGCTGCGCGCGGCCGGGGTGCGCGAGGCCGGCATCACCCTCAACCTCGACCACCACCTCCCCGCGACGGACTCCGACGCCGACCGGGCGGCAGTGGTGCGCGCCGACACCCTGCACAACCTGGTCTGGACGGAGCCGATCCTCGCCGGGCGCTACCCGGACACCGAGCAGGAGACCTGGGGCGAGCTGATCACCGGCCTGGACGTCCGCCGCGACGGCGACCTGGAGCTCATCGCGCAGCCGCTGGACTTCCTCGGCGTCAACTACTACCGCCCGATCGTCGTGGCCGACGCCCCCCACCGGGAGAGCGACCCCGCCCTGCGGGTGGCGACCGACAACCGGTACACGGAGGTGCCGATGCCCGGCGTCCGGCGGACCGCCATGGGCTGGCCGGTCGCCCCCGGCACCCTCACCGACCTGCTGGTGGACCTCGGACAGCAGTACGGGGACGCCCTGCCGCCCGTGCACATCACCGAGAACGGCTCCGCCGAGGACGACGAGGCGGGTCCCGACGGCGCGGTGCACGACACCGACCGCGTGACCTACCTGCGCGACCACCTCACCGCGCTGCGGGCCGCGATCGACGCGGGCGTCGACGTGCGCGGCTACTACGTGTGGTCGCTGCTGGACAACTTCGAGTGGGCCTTCGGCTACGCCAAGCGGTTCGGCATCGTCCGCGTCGACTACGCCACCCAGCGGCGCGTCCCGAAGGACAGCTACCACTGGTACCGGCGCCTGATCGCCGCCCAGCGGGCCTGACCGGGGCGCGGCTCAGGCCGCCGTGGCGCCGTCCGCGTCCGTCAGCGGGCGCACCCCGGCCGGCGCGGCGGCCTGGGCGGCGGCGGGTTTGCGCAGCAGGAGCAGCGCCGCGTCGTCGTGCAGCCGGCCGCCCACATGGTCCAGCAGGTCCTGGTGCAGCGCGGCCAGCGTCCGGGCCGGCTCGTCGCTCAGGTGCCGGGTCAGTCCCTCGGTCAGGGGGTAGAACACGCGGTCGGCGTCCCGCGCCTCCGTGACGCCGTCGGTGTGCAGGAGCAGCTGGTCCCCGTCGCCGAAGGACACCACCTGGAGGCGGGGCGTCTCGCCCGACAGGGCGCGCAGTCCGAGCGGCGGCGCGGGGTGGTCGGTCTCGACGGCCGTCACCTCGGCGCCGCGGATCAGCAGCGGGGGAGCGTGACCGCAGTTGACCATCTCCAGCCGCCCGGGTTCCGGGCAGCCGGCGACCACGGCGGTGACGAAGTCGTCGCCGCCCAGGTTGCGGGCCAGGCTCCGCTCGATCCGGCTCACCACGTCCAGCAGGTCCGGCTCGTCGTACGCCGCCTCGCGGAACACGCCGAGCACCAGCGCGGCCGTCCCCACCGCGGGCAGCCCCTTGCCCCGCACGTCCCCGACGATCATCCGCACGCCGTACGGGGTGGGGATGAGGGCGTACAGGTCGCCGCCGATCCGGGCCTCCGCGGCGGCCGCGCTGTAGCGCACCGCCACCTGGAACGGGCCAACCGTCTCGGGCACCGGCTGGAGCAGCGCGTGCTGCGCGGTCTCGGCGACGGAACGGACGGCCGCCAGCACCCGCTCACGGCGGGCGCGCAGCGCGCTGGCGAGGGTTCCCGCCAGCGTGACGGTCACCAGGGCGGCCAGCACGACGGCCAGGTGCGTCAGGTCCATGTTGTGCCGGAAGGCGATGCCCGCGCCGAGCACGAACGCCAGGGCGCCCACGCCCAGCACGCCCCGGGGCCGGCTCGTGGCGGCGGCCAGGGCGGGTCCGGTGGCGAGCAGCGGCAGCCAGATCCGGCCGGTGCCGGCCGCCATGTCGATGGTCACGATGATGCACAGGATCAGCACGGGCAGGGCCGGTGTCTCGGCGACCCAGTGCGCGAGGGCACGGGTGCGCGGGGACCGGAGGCGCCCGATGCCGGGCGGGTACGGCGGTGTCGGCGAGTGGTCGCGTCCATGCTGACGGGCGTGACTCATGTGCTGTCCGGTGTCCTCACCTATGCGTGTCCGAAATGACTGCTTGATCCCTGCTTCTACAAGGGAAAATGATGGTGCCGGGCATCACAAGGACGCGGTTTTCACATAGTGAGAGACAGGCTGCGGGTGACCCGGTCGGCGGTCGGCAGCAGCCGGCCGCGGACCTCGTCGATGCGGTCGAGCCGGCTGCGCGGCATGGAGACGCCGAGGGAGCCCAGCGTGCCGCCGCTGTAGACCGGCACCGCCACGCACACCGTGCCCAGCGCGTACTCCTCCAGGTCCGTCATGGCCGGGGCGAGCGGCGTGGTCTCCAGCCGGCGGATCAGCTCCACGGGCGTGGTGACCGTGTGCGGCGTGAGGTCGTTCAGCACGTGCCGCGACAGGTACTCCTTGCGGCCCTCTTCGTCCAGCTCCCGCAGCACGGCCTTGCCGAGGGCGGTGGCGTGTCCCGCGTCCTCGAACCCCACCCACAGGTCGACGCGCGGGGCCCGGGGCCCGTCCACGACCTCGGAGACCCGGATCTCCCCGTCCTCGTAGAACGTGAGGTAGGCGGCGCTGGACAGCTCGTCCCGCAGCGCGGACAGAACCGGCCGGACCCGGGTGAGCAGCGCCTGGCTCCGGCCGCCGGCGTTCAGGGACTGCACCCGGTCACCCAGGACGAACCCGCCGTCGTCGAGTTTCCGCAGGTAGCCGTCGTGCACCAGGGTGCGCAGCAGATGGTAGGCGGTGCCCAGCGGCAGCCCGGTCTCCCGCGCCAGCTGCTTGGCCGGCGCGCCCGTCTCGTGCGCGCTCGCCGCCTCCAGCAGCCGGAAGGCCCGCTGCACGGACGAGATGAGCGTCGGGCTCGCACCCATGCGTCCAGCCTGCGCCACCCGCCCCCCGACGGCAAGAAGAGCCCCCGCTCCTCTTCGGAACGGGGGCTTTCCGAACGCCTGCCGGTGAGCCGGCGCGTCAGCCGTCCCGCCCGGCCGCGTGACCGGCCGGTCGGTGAGCGCAACGTCGAAGACGTGCATCACCCCCTGGTCCGTCCCCCGCGGCAGGACGACGGCCGCCACGCGCTTCGCCGGGTCCAGCGCCACCGGACGCGTCCCGAACACCTTGGTCTGCGCGGTGTCCGAACCCCCCGACGCCCGGTTCCGCCCGGTCGTGGTCACCAGCGGCTCGTTGCCGAACCGGTAGGCGGTCCCGGGCGTCCAGTCGGTGAAGCCGACCGGCACCTCCTGCGTCGAGCCGTCGGTGTACTCGACCACCGCGGTGCCCTGCGCCGGGCCGTTGGCGGCCAGCCCCAGGAAGGAGATCCCGGCTGCCTCCCGGCCGCCCAGCGCGATGCGCTGACACGAGGCGACGTCACCCCGCCCGCGACGCGCCGGCCGGACCCGCTCCCGGCGGGCCCGGCCGGCGCGTCACACCGTCAGGGCGCGGGGACCTCGTCCACGAACGAGGTGCCGGCGGCCCGGTACCCGTCGATCTTCGCCGCCACCTGGGCGGGCGTCAGCACCTGGTCCTTGACGTGCAGGACGTAGTCGACCTGCTGGTGGTAGGCGCGGGGCGTGGTCGACGGCTGGCCCGCCAGGTCGATCAGCCACTGGTTGAAGTTGATCGACATCGGCCGCTCCGGCAGGTACGCGGTGTCGTGCGTGCCGAAGAGGCTGCCGTCGATGTAGTACCTGATGCCGGAGCCGTCGATGGTGACGACCAGGTCGTGCCAGCCGGCGAAGCTGCGCCGGCTCTCGCTGTGCTGGTTGACGGCCTGCCAGGGATCGGGGTTGTAGGTCTCCCAGGACGTCGTGTAGAGGATCGAGGACGGCTCGCCCCAGCCGCCGTTGGGCAGGTACTCGAAGTCGTACTCGGCGTAGTCGTCGGCCATCGGCGCCTTGAGGTCGTTGATGGTGAAGAACGTCTGCACCACACGGTCGCCGTCCGGTCCCGTGACGGGCGCGTCGGAGAAGCGCACCCGGGCCGCGTAGGTGCCGTACGCGAACTTCGTGCTCCGGGTGAGGATCTCGGTGTGCGTGGTGGAGGCGCCGGTGCCCGCGGTGGAGGTCTCCAGGTCCATCACCGAGTTCCCGCCCGAGGAGCTGAAGGTCACCTTCGACGGGTCCCAGGTCGCGCCGGGCACCCCGGGACCGCCCGCGTTGGAGCGGACGTTCCAGCCGTGCGCCGAGAGGTCGGGGTCGGTGTGCGAGGCGTAGTCGAAGTCGTCGAACAGCGTCTGGCCGCCCTCGCCGGGCGGGTCGGCCGGGTCCGTGGGACCGGTCGGGTCGTCGCCCCCGGGCCCGGCGCCCCACACGGTGGCGCCCGCGAGCCGCGCGGTCACCTTGTCCCAGTCGGCGTACGACGTCCGCGCGGCGCCGAAGGAGTAGTCGTCGCTCTGCCGCAGCGTCTGCCAGTCGGCCCGGTGGAACCGCAGTTGCAGGTCCCCGGTGTCGGCGCCGGGCGCGAGCGTGCCGGCGGACGGGGTGAACCCGATCTCCAGATAGCGGTCGGCCGTCGCGGTGGGCGTGGACAGCGTGCCGAACGTGCCGGTGACGGACGAGCAGCCGACGACCGCCCAGGAGCAGGCGAACCGGTACGCGGTGCCGGGGGCGTCGGCCTTGAAGTAGTAGCGGATCTTCACCTGGCTCAACTGCACCGGCGCGGAACCGGTGTTGCGGATCTTCAGCCAGGGCTCGCTCTGGTCGGCGGTGGCCCCGCCCGCGCCGGTGCGGTACTGCACGGCGAGCGGGCCGTCCGCCGCGTTGGCGGCCGGGGCGGGGAGCCCGGTGAGGGCGGCGCCGCCCAGCAGGGCGGTGAGGGCGAGTGCCGCGCGGGCGCGGCGGCCGGAGGGACGAGTACGCATCCGTGGTCCTTTCGCGGTGGGGGTGGCGCACGGTGGTGCGTCCGCGCGGCGGGCGTGGGGGGCTCCGCCCGGCGCGGGGCTCGCGTGACGGACCGGTCCTCGGAACTGACCAGTTGCCCGCCAGGCCTTACCAGTCGATGTCGAGAGAAGGTGGCATAGACCAATGTGTGCGTCAACCCCACGCGCTGAAAAGGGGGTTGACCTTGCCGAGGGGTGCTCTCGCGGTGACCGGACCAGTTAAGGTCGACGGCATACCAGTCGCCCCGCGCGCCGCCCGCGGCCGACGCCGAGGAGAGACCCGTATGGCCATCGATCCCGCCGCCTCGGGTGCCGTGCTCAAGCGTGAGCGGGTGCGCGACGCGCTCCTCGAACTCATCGAGGCCCGCCGCCCCGGGGACGCCGTCCCCTCCGAGCGGACCCTCTGTGCGCAACTCGGCGTGTCGCGCCCCACGGTGCGCGCCGCGGTCGACGAACTCGTGGTCGCGGGGCTGCTGGTGCGTGAGCACGGCCGGGGCATGTTCGTGGCCGCCGAGAAGATCACCCAGGAACTCGTCGCGGGAAGCGGTGCGTTGACCGTGCCGCAGGCCAGGGGCGTGTGGACCAGCCGCGTCCTCGAACTCCGCACCCTCCCGGCCGGCGCCCGCGTGGGCCGCAGACTGCGCGTGTCACCGGCCGCCACGATCCGGTACGCGGCCCGGCTGCGGCTGGTGGACGGCGCCCCGATGGCCATCGAGCATCTGCATCTCCCCGCCGCCCTGGTGCCCGGCCTCACCGGGGCGGAGCTCGAACAGGGCGACCTTTACGAGCACTTCCGCGACCGGCACGGGGTGCGGGTCGCCGAGGCCGTGCAGTCCGTCGAGCCGACCGTGGTGACCCGCGCGGAGGCGGACCTGCTCGACGTGCCCGAGCTGTCCCCGGCCCTGCTGTTCGAGCGCCTCACCACCGACACCGCCGGCCGACCGGTGGAGTACGTCCGCTCCGTCTACCGGGGGGACCGCTACCGCATCGTGTCCCGGCTCGCGCTGGCCCCGTCGGCCCCGGGTGCGGACGAGACGCACGGGGACGAGACACACGGGGGAGAGGGGCATCACCACCCGGGCTTCCCGCCCGGCGACCTGACCTCCCGCGCCCCGGTGCGCTTCTCGGCGCACGGCGTCGTGCAGCACGACTGAGCCGCTGCCCGGGCGCGCCCGCCGGCACTCCGCGACGGCATGCGGAATAGCAGACTCCCTGATTCACGCCGCAACCATTGACAGGTCCATACCAGGGCGGCGACTCTCGCTGAGAGCGCTCTCACCACTGTTCCCGGCCACTCGTCGAACGGAGAACCACCATGCTGCGCACTCTCAGACGCCGGTTCACCGCCGTGGCGCTGGGCATCGCCACCGCGCTGGGCGGCGGCTGGCTCGCCGCCGGGGTCCCGTCCCCCGCGCACGCCGCGGTCCCGGCCACCATCCCGCTGACCATCACCAACAACTCGGGCCGCGCCGAGCAGGTCCACATCTACAACCTCGGCACCGAGCTGTCGTCCGGCCGGCAGGGCTGGGCCGACGCGAGCGGCGCCTTCCACCCCTGGCCCGCGGGCGGCAACCCGCCCACACCCGCGCCCGACGCCTCCATCCCCGGCCCGGCCCCCGGGCAGTCCACCACCATCCGGATCCCCAAGTTCTCCGGCCGCATCTACTTCTCCTACGGCCGCAAGATGGAGTTCCGCCTCACCACCGGCGGCCTGGTGCAGCCGGCCGTGCAGAACCCCACCGACCCCAACCGTGACATCCTCTTCAACTGGTCCGAGTACACGCTCAACGACGCCGGACTGTGGCTCAACAGCACGCAGGTCGACATGTTCTCCGCGCCCTACACGGTGGGCGTGCGGCGCGGCGACGGCACCACGCTGAGCACCGGCAAGCTGCGCCCCGGCGGCTACAACGGCGTGTTCAACGCGCTCAGGGGACAGTCCGGCGGCTGGGGCAACCTCATCCAGACCCGCTCCGACGGGACCGTGCTGCGCGCCCTGTCCCCGCTGTACGGGGTGGAGACCGGCGCCCTCCCCGCCTCGGTCATGGACGACTACATCAACCGGGTCTGGAACAAGTACACCGGCACCGACCTCGTCGTCACACCCTTCGGCGACCGCCCCGACGTCCGCTACACCGGCCGGGTCTCCGGTGGCGTCCTGCGGTTCACCGACCGCTCGGGCAACGTGGTCACCACCTTCCAGAAGCCGGACGCCTCGTCCGTCTTCGGCTGCCACCGCCTCCTCAACGCGCCCAACGACCAGGTGCGCGGCCCCATCTCGCGCACCCTGTGCGCGGGCTTCAACCGCTCCACCCTGCTCACCAACCCCCACCAGCCCGACCCGAGCGCGGCCGGCTTCTACCAGGACCCGGTCACCAACCACTACGCGCGGGTCATCCACGCGCAGATGGCCGACGGGAAGGCGTACGCCTTCGCCTTCGACGACGTCGGAAACCACGAGTCGCTCGTCCACGACGGCGACCCGCGCGGGGCGTCCCTGACGCTCGACCCGTTCAACTGATCACACCGTGCCCCACGCCCCGCGCCCGGCCGCTCCTTTGGCCGGACGCGGGGCGCCCGACCTTCGCCGGCACACGTTCCTGTGTCCCGGGATCACCACGGCCCCACCCGCCCCATAGGGTGCCACCATGTCTGCCACGTTGAACGCCGGTAAAACGCGCGCCGCGCTGCGCACCTCGGCACGCATCTCGGGGGAACTGCTGCTGGTCCTGCTGGCGACCGGGGTGGCCCTCTGGCTGCTGGGCCGGATGTGGTCGGTGGTCTGGCCGCTGATAGTCGGCCTGCTGCTCACCACGCTCACCTGGCCCCCGACCCGCTGGCTGCTGCGGCACGGCTGGCGCCCCGCGCTCGCCGCCTCCCTCGTCACCGTGCTGTTCCTGCTGGTCGGAGCCGGCACCGTGGCTCTCATCGCGGTGCCCGTCGCCTCGGAGGCCGGCGAACTCGGCGACGGCGTCGTCGAGGGCGTGCAGAAGCTGCGCGAGTGGGCCGAGGGCCCGCCGCTGAACATCGAGGACGCCCAGATCACCGGCGCCTTCGACGCCGCCGTCGCCCGCCTCCAGGACAGCGCCGGGTCCATCGCCACCACCGCCGTCACCGGCGTGAGCACCGTCTTCAGCGGCGTCGTCACCGCCGTCCTGGCGCTCTTCCTGATGTTCTTCTTCCTCAAGGACGGACCGCGCTTCCTGCCGTGGCTGCGCCGCCAGCTCCCCGGCCGGCTCGCCACCGACGTGCCGGTCGTCGCCGCGCGCTGCTGGAACACCCTCGGCGCGTTCGTGCGGTCGCAGGCGCTCGTCGGTCTGATCGACGCCGTGCTGATCGGCCTCGGCCTGTGGATCCTCGACGTGCCGCTGGTCCTGCCGCTCGCGGTGCTGACGTTCGTCTCCGCGTTCGTGCCCATCGTCGGCGCCCTGTTCGCCGGACTGGTCGCCGTGCTGATCGCGCTGGTGTCCAACGGGTTCATGGACGCGCTGCTCGTGCTGGTCGTCATCGTGGTCGTGCAGCAGCTCGAGGGCAACGTGTTCCAGCCGATGATCCAGAGCCGCGGTCTAGGACTGCACGCGGCGGTCGTCCTGCTGGCGGTGACGCTGGGCGGCAGCCTGTCCGGGATCGTCGGCAGCCTGCTCGCCGTGCCGGTCGCCGCGCTCGTCGCGGTCGTCTGGAACTACCTGCGCGAACAGCTCACCGACCCTCCGGAGCCCGAGCCGTCCGCGCCGGACCCGTCGTCGCCGCCGTCTCCGGAACCGTCGGCGCCCCGGTCTCCCGCGCCCGGCGCCCCTGCGGCCTGACCGCCCTCCGCCCTTCCTTGCCGAGCACCCCTTCTTCGACGACCTCCGGGAAGCCTTCGTGACGTACGACCTCACCGCACTGCGCGCCGACATCCCCGCGCTGGCCGCCGGCACCGCCCACTTCGACGGCCCCGGCGGCACCCAGACGCCGCGCCCCGTCATCGACGCGATGGCCACCGCCCTGGCGCGGCCGCTGTCCAACCGGGGCGGCCTGCTCCCCGGCGAGCGCCACGCCGACACGCTCGTCGTCGAGGCGCGCCGCGCCCTGGCCGACCTGCTCGGCGCCGACCCGGCGGGCGTCGCCTTCGGCCGGAGCGCCACCCAGCTCACCTACGACATGGCCCGCACCCTCGCCGCCGGCTGGTCGGAGGGCGACGAGGTGGTCGTCACCCGGCTCGACCACGACGCCAACATCCGCCCCTGGACCCAGGCGGCCGAGCGCGTCGGCGCCACCGTCCGCCGCGCCGACTTCGACCCGGCCACCGGTGAGCTGACCGCCGACCACATCGCCGCGCAGCTCACCCCGCGCACCCGCCTGGTCGCGGTCACCGCCGCCTCCAACCTCATCGGCACCATGCCCCCGGTCGCCGAGATCGCGCGGCTGGTCCACGAGGCGGGCGCCCTGCTGTACGTCGACGGCGTGCACTACACGGCGCACGCGCCGGTCGACGTGCGGGAACTCGGCGCGGACTTCTTCGTCTGCTCGCCGTACAAGTTCCTCGGCCCGCACCACGGCGCGCTGGCCGCCGCCCCGGAACTGCTGGAGACCCTGCGCCCGGACAAGCTGCTGCCCTCCTCGGACGCGGTGCCCGAGCGGTTCGAGCTGGGCACCCTGCCCTACGAGTTGCTGGCCGGCACCCGCGCGGCCGTCGACGTCCTCGCCGGGCTCGGCGGCCGTACCGACGGCGACCGCCGCGCCCGGCTCCGCGCGGCGTACGAGGCGATCGGGGAGCACGAGGGGCGGCTGCGGGCCCGCCTCGAGGAGGGGCTCGCGGACCTCGACGGGGCGACCGTCCACTCCCGGGCGGCCCGCCGCACCCCGACCCTGCTGGTCACCTTCGACGGCCGCCGCACCGAGGACGCCTACCGCTTCCTCGCCGGACGGAACGTCCACGCCCCCTCCGGCCACTTCTACGCCCTGGAGGCCTCCCGCCACCTGGGCCTCGGCGACACCGGCGGCCTGCGCGTCGGCCTCGCCTGCTACACCTCCGACGAGGACGTCGACCGCCTGCTCGACGGCCTCGTGGACTTCCTGAAGGAGACCCCGGCCACCCGGGAGCGGTGACCCGCGGGCCCGCCGGCACCGCGCGCATACGGCGGCGCCGGCGAGCCGGACGTGCCATCGTGGACGCATGACCGTCGAAGTCCGTCCGGCCGTGGAGTTCGAGGACGTCCGTGCCGTGGTCGGCCCCAAGTCGCCGCAGGCGAACGTCTGCTGGTGCCTGAGCTACCGCATCCCCTCCGCGCTCAACCGCGAGCTGCGCGGCCCCGCCCGCGGCGAGTACGTCGCCGGGCTGCTCCGCTCCGGCACCCCCCTCGGGGTGCTCGCCCACGAGGACGGCGAGCCCGCCGGCTGGGCCGCCGTCGCCCCGCGCGCGGACACCTCCTTCGCCCGCAACCGCAAGATCCCGCACGTCGACGACCTGCCGGTGTGGTCGCTCTGGTGCATCCGGGTACGCCCCGGCCACCGGGGCAAGGGCATCTCCCACGCCCTCATCGAGGGCGCCGTCGCCTACGCCCGCGCGCAGGGCGCCCCCGCCGTCGAGGCGTACCCCCTCGACAACGGCGACGCCCGCGTCGACCTCACCATGGCCTACCCCGGCCTCCGCAAGAACTTCGAGCGGGCCGGTTTCACCCACGCCGCCGACACCACCTCGGTGCTGTCCGGCCACCCCCGTGTCTTGATGCGGCTCGACCTGCGCTGACCGGGGAAGAGCAGGTCCACGCGCACGACCGCCTCACGCGTACAGCGCGGCGATCTCCTTCGCGTACGCCTCCTGCGCCGCCTTCCGCTTCACCTTCAGCGACGGGGTGAGCAGCCCGCTCTCCTCGGTGAACTCGCCCTCGACGACGGTGAACGCGCGGATGGACTCGGCGCGGGACACGGCCTCGTTGGCGTAGTCCACCGCCTTCTGCACGTCGGCGCGCATGCGCGGGTCGCGGACCACCTCGGACATCGGGGTGTCGGCGGGCATCCCGCGCACCGACAGCCAGTGGGCCACCGTCTCCGGGTCCAGGGTGATGACCGCGGCCACGAACGGCCGGTTGTCGCCGACGACCAGGCACTGCCCGACCGGCGGGCGGCTGCGCAGCCGGTCCTCCAGCACGGCGGGGGAGACGTTCTTGCCGCCTGAGGTGACGATGATGTCCTTCTTGCGGCCGGTGATGGTCAGATAGCCGTCCTCGTCGAGCGCGCCGAGGTCTCCGGTGGTGAACCAGCCGTCGCGCAGCACCTCCTCGGTGGCCGCCGGGTTGTTCCAGTACGACCCGGTGACGATGCCGCCCCTGACCAGCACCTCGCCGTCGTCGGCGATGCGCACCGCCGTGCCGGGGACCGGCCGGCCGACCGTGCCGGGGCGCGGGGACAGCGGCGGGACGACGGTGGCGGCGGCGGTGGTCTCGGTGAGGCCGTAGCCCTCGTAGATCATGATGCCGGCGGCGTAGAAGAAGAGGTTGAGGTCCTTCTCCAGCGGGGAACCGCCGCTGATGGCGTAGCGCAGGCGCCCGCCGAGCTCCTTGCGGACCCGCCGGTAGACCAGCAGGTCGTACAGCGCCCACGCGGCGTACAGGCCGGGCCCGGGGCCCTTGCCGCGGCCCAGGAAGCGGTCGAGGTGCGCCCGCGCGAAGCGGACGGCGACGCGGTGGGCGCGCTCGAAGGACGCGCCGCGCCCGATCTTCTCGGCGGTGGCCCGCCCGGTGTCGTGGATCTTCTCGAAGAGATAGGGCACGCCCACCACGAAGGTGGGGCGGAACGACTTGAGCGCGGGCCGCAGTTCGTCCGGCTTGATGCTCGGGCAGTGACCCGTCTCGATGCGGGCCATCAGGCAGGAGATCTGCAGGGTGCGGCCCAGGATGTGGGCGAGCGGCAGGAACAGCAGCGTCGAGGCGGCCCGGTCGGTGACCGCCTTGAAGACGGGGTGCAGCAGCTCGACCGTGTTGGCGGATTCGGCGTACAGGTTGCCGTGGGTGAGGACGACGCCCTTGGGGCGTCCCGTGGTGCCGGAGGTGTAGCAGACGGTCGCCACCGTCTCGGCGGTGAGGGCGGTGCGCCGCTTGGTGACCTCCTCGTCCGGTACGTCCCGGCCCCGGGCGACGAGGTCGTCCACGGCGCCCGCGTCCAGCTCCCACACCTCGGGCGGCGACGACAGGGCGGCGGTGCCGGCCCGGACCGTGGCGGTGTTGTCCGGGGTCTCCGTGACGACGTGCCGGACGCCGGAGTCGCGGACGATCCACTCCACCTGCTCCGCCGAGGAGGTCGGGTACACCGGCACGGTCTGCCCGCCGGCCGCCCAGATCGCGAAGTCCAGGAGCGTCCACTCGTAGCGCGTCCGCGACATCACCGCGACCCGGTCGCCCGGCATCACACCGGCGGCGACCAGGCCCTTGGCCACGGCGGTGACCTCCCCGGCGAAGGCCGCCGCCGTGACCGGCCGCCACACCCCGAGCTCCGCACGGCGCAGCACGACCGCGCCGGGCGCCTCGTCCGCGTTGGTGAACGGGATGTCGGCGATCGTGCCGGCGGCGGGGTGCGCCGCCAGGACCTCCGCGCGGACCTCCCGGACGAGACCCCGCTCGTCCTTGACGGTCTCGACGTGCGCGCGGCCCGCCAGGTCGGCCCGTCGTTTCGCCCGTTTCAGATCCCTGCGTACGCCCATGACGGCTCCCGGTCGCGGCTGACTGTCGTACTGGTGCTGCCCGTACTTACTTACTCAAGAGTCAACTTACTCGCGCGTAAGAACGAGTCAACGGTCCGGGGGCGATCAGTACAGTCCGTCCGCCGTACGGATCGCCTCGGCCAGCTCCCGCACGTCCGCGTCCTCCGTGCGCCGCGCCAGCGTCCCGGCGCGCTCCGACAGCTCCTCGAGGCCGGGGGCGCCCGGCAGCGCGCTCTCCCGGTAGCCGGAGCGCAGGGCGTCGGCGAAGTACGCGGCGGTCGCGGTGAGCGTCAGCCGGGGCCGCGCCCGCCACACCGACTCCGCGAGCCCGCCGGTCTCCACGTCACCGGTCTCCTCGTGCGGGGTGCGGCTGTCGGGGTCGAGCCAGCGCACCGTCGCCGTGGCGAGGTGCCCCTCGGCGCCGGGACGGGTGCGCACCGCGTAAAGGGCGGTCACCGTGTGGCCGGGGCCGACCTCGCCGCCGTCGACCCGGTCGTCGCGGAAGTCCTCGTCGGCCACCCGCCGGTTGTCGTAGCCGACCAGCCGGAACTCGGCGACCGTCTCCGGGTCGAAGGCCACCTGCGCCTTGGCGTCGCGGGCGGTCAGCTCGATGTTGCGGGGCAGCTCCTCGCAGAACACCTCGCGGGCCTCCTCCTCGTCGGACACGTACACGGTGTGGCCGTCGCCCCGGTCGGCGAGCTGCTCCATGAGGGCGTCGCCGTAGTCGCTGCCGACACCGACGCCGAACAGGGTGATGCCGTGCTCCCGCCGGGACGACGCGATCCGCTCCAGGATGGGGTCGGCCTGCGTCTCCCCGGTGTTGGCGAGGGCGTCGGACACCAGGACGACCCGGTTCGTGGCGCCCTCGCGGAGCCCCTCCACGGCGGTCTCGTACCCGGTCTCCACGCCGGCGCCGAGGTTGGTGGAGTCGGTCGGCTCCAGGCTGTCGATCGCGTCGTGGATCTCGCCCCGGTCGCCGTCGAGCCGGGTCATCGGCAGCACGGTCTCCGCCTCGTCGCTGAAGGTGACGAGGGCGACCGAGTCGTCGTCGCGCAGCCGGTCGGTCATGGTGCCCAGCGCCTCCTGGGCGAGGTCGAGCCGACCGGGTTCGCCCATCGAGCCGGAGATGTCGATGACGAACGTCAGGGCGGCGGGCGGCCGTTCGCCGTCGGACCCGGCGGTCCGGGTGGCGAGTCCGACCCGCACCAGCGACCAGTCCTCCTGGTCGGTGCGGGCGCCGTCCACGGTGACCGTGAAGCCGTCACCGTCGGGGCGCGGGTAGTCCTGCCGGAAGCTGTTGACGAACTCCTCGGGACGCACGGTCGACGGGTCGGGCATCCGGCCCTCGTCGAGGGCGCGCCGGGCGTACCCGTAGGACGCGGTGTCGACGTCCAGCGCGAACGTCGACAGGTAGTCGGGCTCCGGGGCCACGTCCCGCGACTCCTGCTCGCCCTCCCGCTCACCTCCCTCGTACCGGCCCGTCCCGTCGGGCGCGGGCAGCGGCGCCTTGCCACCGCCGCCGCCCCCGCCGTCGTAGGAGGTGTCGGCCTTCTGTGCTCCGCTGTCGCTGTCCGCGCTGCATCCGGTGAGCATCAGCCCGCAGGCCGCGGTGAGCGCCAGCAGTACCGCCGGCCCTCGTGTCCCGTGCCGCTTCATCCTCTGTACCCCCTGTGTCGGTCGACGCCGCTTCAGTGACTGTGACGGCGCGGCGGGCCGGAACGTGCGGCACGGGGTGTTGCAGGTGCGTCTCGATGCGGGCACGGGGACGTCCCGCCGAGACCGGTAGGTGATCTTCCGTTGACCTGGGCGAGGCCCGGGGACACGAACGGCCGGTGCGGTCCCGGGGGTGACGTCCCCGGGACCGCACCGGCCGCGAACGGTTCGTTCCCTACGGGTAGTTGACCAGGTTGGCGACGTTGGTGGCGGAGTTGGACGGACCGCCCCGGTCGTTGATGACATGCCGGATGGTGCCGGTGCCGCCGAGGGACACCGTGACCATGTTGCGGAAGCGCACACCGGGCCGGTTCGGCGCGGCGAAGGCGCGCTCGGCCGTCACGCTCGGGTTGACGTTGAAGAAGCAGTAGCTGCCCAGCCCGTACGCCTCATGGCTCGTGACGTGGTCGGCGACCTTGTACGCGGCGTAGCCCTGCGTCGAACCGTCCATCCAGGCCGCCTGGTTCGGCGGGTCGTACGGCATCTCGTTCTGGTAGAAGTACGTGCGCCCGCCGTTGCCGTTCCACACCGTCTGGTGCTTCTGGTAGTGCTCGACGAACAGCCCGTACATCGTCACGTCGTCACCGTTGACGACGAGTCCGGTGTCGGCGGGGTTGACCGTCCAGCCGATGCCGTCGCCGTGGTCGCCGCGCCAGACCCACATGTGGTCGCCGATGACATGGTCGCTGTTGACGACCAGGCTGGTGGTGGCCTTGCCCGCGTGGGCGCCGCCGACGCGGAAGTACACGTCGTGCAGCGAGGTCGGGTTCGCCGCGTGGCTCGCGGACGCCCCTTCGGGCCCGATCTCCACGAGCGTACGGGAGTTGGTGGTGCCCGCGTCGAACAGGACGCCCGCGATCTTCACCCCGTCGACGTCGGCGACCGTCATGGCCGTCACCCCGTTGTCCGGGACGAAGGTGGCCAGGCCCAGACCCAGCACCACGGTGTCCGGACGCGTCACCCGCAGGGTCTGGTCCAGATGGTAGACACCCGGCGTGACCAGCAGGTTCTTGCCCGCTGCCAGGGCCGCGTTGATCTGCGTCGCGCTCGCCGTGCCCGGCTTGACGACGTAGAAGCTGTCCATGCCGAGCGAGGTGCCGGCCGTGGCGCCGTTCGCCCAGGTGGTCCCGGAGGAGTCGGCCCGCAGCGCGGGCACGAACACCCGGTAGGCGCCCGCCGCGTCCACGTACAGATACGGCTTCTCCCGCACCGTCGGCGTCCGGTCGACGGTGGTGTACGGCGGCTGCGGGAAGGTGTTGCCCGGGACGCCCTGGCTGCCGACGAAGACCATGTTCCAGTTGGACCCGTTCCAGCTGCCCAGCTGGGAGTTGCGGGTCAGCCACTGCTGCTGCGACCCGGAGCGCACCTGCCCGTCGATCTTCGTGTCGGCCATGAACCCGCCGCTGGACCAGCCGCCGTCGCTCAGCTCCAGGTCACCCCGCACATGCATGCGCCGGTAACCGGAGGCCTGCGACACGGCCCAGCGGTCCGTCCCGCCGGTCGGGTTGACCGACAGGTTCTCCGCCCCGCGCCAGAAGTTCTGCGTCGCGTTCTGCGGCGGGAACCAGTCCGCCTCCACATGCACGGCGCCGTTGATCGTCACCGCGTCCGGCGACTGCCCGAGCCCCAGCACCTGCGTGTAGAAACCGACGTTGACGTCGTTGCTGTACGTGCCCGGCTTGAACGCCACCGCGTACCGCTGGGAGCCGAACTGGTTGGTCTCCTGCTGCCGGAAGATCGAGTCCAGGCGGCTCTGGATGACCGACGACGGCATCGACGGGTCGAACACGGCGACGTTCGGGCCGAGATCGACGTCCCCGGGCGCGCTGCTCACCGGCGTGACCTGGAAGCGCTGCGCCGCCGTGCCGTTGCAGGCGTACTGCACCAGCTGGACGGAGTCGGCGGTCGAGGCGGACGGCACGTCGAGGCACTTGCCGCTGTGCCGGTTGACGAAGTGATAGGCGCCGCCGCCCTCGTCGACCGGCAGCCACTGCTGGTTGGCGCCGCCGCCGTACGTCCACAGGTGCACGGCCGCGTTGTCGGCGGCCGACACGTCGCTGACGTCCACCACCTGACGCTCGTCGTTACGGTTTCCGATGCGGACGTAGCCGTCGCTGGTCGGCGTGAAGCTCCACTGCTGGGCGGTGGTGCCGTTGCAGGTGTACTGCTGGACGGCGGTGCCGTTGACGGTGCCGGCGGCGCGGGCGTCGAGACACTTGCCGCTGCCGCTGTTGACGACCGTCGTCCACCCGGAGGGGAGTGCGGCGGCCGCCGC
>MUNG01000183.1:8781-9279 GCA_002154585.1 Streptomyces pseudogriseolus | reverse complement strand
TCGCCCTCGGACACCGCCGGCTGAAGATCATCGACCTGTCGGAGTGCGGCGCCCAGCCCATGACCGACCCGGGCGCCCGCCTCACCGGCGTCTTCAACGGCTGCGTCTACAACTACCGTGAGCTGCGCGACGAACTGCACGCCCTCGGCCACCGCTTCTTCTCGCACTCCGACACCGAGGTGGTGCTCAAGGCGTACCAGCAGTGGGGCGCCGACTGCGTCGACCGGTTCCACGGCATGTTCGCCTTCGTGATCGTCGAGCAGGACACCGGACGCGTCGTCCTCGCCCGCGACCGGCTCGGCATCAAGCCGCTCTACCTCTCGGCCACCTCCGAGCGCCTGCGGTTCGCCTCCTCGCTGCCCGCCCTGCTGGCGGCCGGCGGCGTCGACACCTCCCTCGACCCCGTCGCCCTGCACCAGTACCTCAGCTGGCACGCGACCGTCGTCGCGCCCCGCACCGTCCTCAACGGCGTGCGCAAGCTGCCCCCGGCCACCGTGC
>MUNG01000183.1:0-8761 GCA_002154585.1 Streptomyces pseudogriseolus | reverse complement strand
GCCCTGCGCACCGCGGTGCGCCGCCGCATGGTCGCCGACGTGCCGGTGGGCGTGCTGCTCTCCGGCGGCCTGGACTCCAGCCTGATCGTGGCGCTGCTGGCCGACGAGGGGCAGCGGGACCTGGCGACCTTCAGCGTCGGCTTCGAGTCCGAGGGCGACGAGGACGGCGACGAGTTCCACTGGTCCGACCTGGTGGCCCGGCACTTCGACACCCGCCACCACCAGCTGATGGTGCCCTCCGACCGGGTCGCCGGCGCCCTCGACGGAGCCGTCCGCGCCATGAGCGAACCCATGATGAGCCACGACGTGGTCGCCTTCCACCTGCTGTCCGAGCAGGTCGCCAAGGAGGTCAAGGTCGTGCAGAGCGGCCAGGGCGCCGACGAGGTGTTCGCCGGCTACGACTGGTACCCGGCGATGGCGGGCGCGCCCCGCGAGCGTGCCGCCGAGGCGTACGTCGACGCCTACGCCGACCGCTCCCACGCCGACATGGCGGACGTGCTGCGGCCCGAGATGCTGCCCGACCGGGACACCTCGGCGGAGTTCATCGCGGAGCACATGGCGCAGGACGGCGCCGACACCGCCCTCGACGCGCAACTGCGGCTGGACACGCTGGTGATGATGGTCGACGACCCGGTCAAGCGGGTCGACAACATGACCATGGACTGGGGCCTGGAGGCCCGGGTGCCGTTCCTCGACCACGAGCTGGTGGAGCTGGCCGCCGCCTGCCCGCCCGAGCTGAAGCTCGCCGACGGCGGCAAGGGCGTTCTGAAGGCCGCCGGCCGCCGGGTGCTGCCCCGTGAGGTCGTCGACCGGCCCAAGGGCTACTTCCCGGTCCCGGCGATCCGCCACATGGCCGGGCCCGTCCTCCAGCGGGTCCGCGACACCCTGACCGCGCCCGAGGCCCGCGCCCGCGGCGTCTTCCGCGAGGAGTACGTGGAGCGGCTGCTGGCCGCGCCCGACGCCCACCGCACCCGCCGCGGCGCCAACGCCCTCTGGCAGATCGCCCTGCTGGAGACCTGGCTCCAGACCCACGGGATCCGATGACGGCGACCCGGAACCCCGGCAGCGCGCTGTACGCCCCGGAGTCCGCCCCCCTGGCCGACGCGGCGGCGCCGTACGACCTGCCGCCCCCGGCGGTCCACGGCTGCTGGTACCCCTCCGCCGACCCCAGCGGCCGGCACGTCGCCTTCATCTGCGACCGGGCCGGGGTGCCGCAGCTGTGGACCGGCCCGGTCGACGGCGCCGAGGTGCGCCGGCTCGACGCCGACCCGCACCCCGTCACGGAGGTGTCCTGGTCGCCGGACGGCCGGTGGATCGCCTACACCACGGCGCCCGGAGGCGGCGAGCTGACCCGGGTGCTGTGCGTACGCCCCGACGGCAGCGGACGGCACCTGCTGGCCGGCGGCGAGTCCGGCACCTCCGCCCGGCTCGGCTGCTGGCAGCACGACGGATCCGCGATCGCGGTGACCGTCACCGAGTCCGCCCCGCCCGGACAGCCCGACCGGTACCACGCGGAGACGCCCGGACCGCCGGGCACCGAACACGCCCCGCAGTGGGCGGGCCGCGACGGCCGCGCCGTCCTGCTGGACCCGGCCGGCGGACGGCTCGGCCCCGCCGACGGGGGCGTCCGGTCCGGCTCCGGCCGGGAGCCGGCGGAGCGGGCCCTGTCCGCGTATCTCGTCGACCCGGAGGGCAGCGCCGCGCCCGTCCTGCTGTTCAGCGAACGCGGCGCGGCCAACCAGCGGGTGTGCGACCTCAGCCGCGACGGCCGCCTCGCCCTGGTGTACCGGGGCCCCCGCGGACGCCGCGAGGCCCTCGTCGTCCGCACCGAGGACTCCGCCGTCACCTGTGCCTTCCCGGTCGCCGACGGCGACCCCTGGGTCGGCGGCTTCTCCCCGTCCGCGGGCACGCTCTGGCTGCGCAGCGACGCCGGACGCGAGTACGCGGCCCTGCTCGCCGCCCACCTCGGCCCGCGCGGCGACCTGCACTCCACCCGCGTCGTCGCCGAACGCGAGGACTGCGGCCTCGAACTCCTCGCCCTCGGCCACGACGCCCGCAGCGCCGTGCTCGCCTGGAACCGGCACGGGGTCAGCGACCTGGAACTGCTCGCGCTCGACTCCGCCCCGCCCCACGGCACGGCCGCCGCGCCCCCGCCCTCGGCCGGCGACGCGCGCCGCGTCGAGCTGCCCCACGAGGTGGTCACCCGGATCGCGCCCACCGCCGACCCCGACGCGCCCGTGGTCGCGCTGTCCGGGTCACGGCGCCACCCCGGCGTGTGGTGGCTGCCGCACGGCGTGCCCCTGCGCACCCCTTGGTCCTCCCGCGACGAGGACGCCTTCCCGCCCGGACCGACTCCGGTGCGGCCCACGCCCGTACGGCCCGTCGCCCGGGACGGCCTCCAGCTCGGCGGCTGGTACTACCGCGCGCCCGGCCGGTCGCCCGGCGAACCCGCGCCGTGCGTCCTGCACCTGCACGGCGGGCCCGAGGAACAGGAACGTCCCGTCCTCGAACCCCTCTACCTGGAACTGCTCGGCCGCGGGCTGGACGTGTTCGCCCCCGACGTCCGCGGCTCCTCCGGCCACGGCCGCAGCTTCACCGACGCCGACCTGGGCGCAGGACGCTTCTCCGCCATCGACGACGTCGCCGACTGCGCGGCGCACGTCGTCGTGCAGGGGCTCGCCGACCCGCGGCGGATGGCCGTGATGGGCCGTTCCTACGGCGGCTACCTCACCATGGCGTCCCTGGTGTGGCACCCCGGCCTGTTCCGCACCGGCGTGGCCGTGTGCGGCATGTCGGACCTGACCACCTTCTTCGCCGGGACCGAGCCGTGGATCGCGCAGTCCGCCGCGCACAAGTACGGCCATCCGGAACACGACCGGGACCTGCTGCGCGCCCTGTCGCCCATGAGCCGGGTCGACGCCCTGCGCGCCCCGGTGCTCGCCGTGCACGGCGAGCACGACACCAACGTGCCGCCCGGCGAGTCCGAGCAGTTCGTCCGGGCCGCGCGGGAACGAGGACTGGAGGCGCAGCTGCTCCTGTTGCGTGACGAAGGCCACGATTTCCGGCGTGCGGACAACCGCCGTCTGTTCCGGCGCACCGCAGGTGACTGGCTCGAGCGGCACCTGGCCGACTGAGCTGTCGGACGTAGCTGTCACACTTCTCGGGCGTGCGGGGGAGCGATGCGGGTAGTCGCGCGGGTGTGATCGAGTAAAGGCGGACCGGATGGAACCAGTTCCTGTAGAGGGGGAGACGGTGCCAGGCGTACCGCGGCTGAGGGCGTCCTACGTCCTGGACGCCGAGGGCGCGTGGATAGCGCAGGCACGTCACCTCGCGGCCGAGTTCCTCGGCCGGGCCCGGACGGAGGACGGCCTGCCGGTGCCGGACCGCGTCGTGGAGATCACCCAGCTCGTGGTCAGCGAGCTGGTCACCAACGCCCGCAAGTACGCGCCGGGCCCCGTCGGACTGGACCTCAGGGTCTTCGGCGACGCCGTCGAGGTGGTCGTCCACGACGCCAACCCGGAGGCGCCCCGGCCCCTCAACTCCGACCCGGGCCGTGTGGGGCAGCACGGCCTCGAGATCGTCATGGCCGTCGCCGAGGCCCTCCACGTACGCCAGAAGGCGGGCGGCAAGAGCATCACCGCGCGCATCGCCCTCTCCGCCTGACCCTTCCTCCGTTTCCTCCGTCTCCTCCGCTCAGCTGCCCGCCCGGTCCCCGGCGTCCCCGTCCGGCACCCGCTGCAGGTGGAGCAGGGAGCTCGCCCAGTCGCCGCCCGGCAGACGCACGTCCAGCCCGTACTCCGTCAGCACCGTCGCGTGGTGCACCGCGCCCGTCTCCGTGTCCCGGAAGCGGGCGCCCGCCGGCAGGCCCCGCAGCCGGAGCGGCACCCGCGGCGTGCCGTGCCGGGGACTGGCGCCGAAGGCCAGCACCACCGCCTCACTCCCGTCGGCGGCCACGTACTGCACGGCCGACGGGCCGTCACCGTACGGGTCGCCGATCCGGTACTGCTCGCCGTGCTGCACCAGGTGCCGGATCTCCTTGTAGCGGGCCACCAGCCCGGCGGCCTCGGCCAGTTCCTCCTCGCTCCAGCGGGTGAGGTCGCCGCCGACACCGAGCAGCCCGGCCATCGCCACATGGAACCGGAAGCGCAGCGGCACGGTCAGCCGGGTGAGCTGGTTGGGCACGTCGGTCACCCACGCGGACATCACCCGCGCCGGATACACCTGGGAGAAGCCCCGCTGGATGCCCAGCCGGTCCACGGCGTCGGTGTTGTCGGACGTCCACGCCTGGTCGGTGCGGGCCAGGATGCCCAGGTCCACCCGGCCGCCGCCCCCGCTGCACGTCTCGATCCGCAGCTCCGGGTGCGCCTCCCGCAGCCGGTCAAGCACGCCGTACAGATGGTGCACGTAGCGCGTCCACACCCGGTCGCCGCCGTCCTCCGGCCCCGGCCGGCCGGACTCGCCGAAGACTCGGTTCATGTCCCACTTGAGGAAGTCCACACGGTGCTCGGCGACCAGCCGGGTGAGCCAGGCGAAGGCCCAGTCGGCGACGTCCCGCCGGGCGAAGTTCAGCACGAGCTGGTTGCGCAGCTCGGTGCGCCGGCGGCCCGGCAGGTGCAGCACCCAGTCCGGGTGCTCCCGGTACAGGTCGCTGTCCGGGTTGACCATCTCGGGCTCAACCCAGACGCCGAACCGCATGCCGAGCCGGTGCACGGCGTCCGACAGCGGTCGCAGACCCCGCGGGAAGCGGTCCGGGGCCGGGGTCCAGTCGCCCAGGCCCGCCCGGTCGCTGCGCCGCGCGCCGAACCAGCCGTCGTCCACCACGTACAGCTCCACCCCGAGCCGGGCAGCGCGCTCGGCGAGCGCGAGCTGGCCCGCCTCGGTCACGTCGAAGCCGGTGGCCTCCCAGGAGTTGTAGAGCACCGGGGCCGTCTCGCCGGCGTGCCGCAGCACATGAGCGCGGACGTAGCCGTGCCACGCCCGGCTCGCCGCGCCGAAACCGCCGTCGGTGAACAGCCCCGCCGACACGGGCGTGGTGAACTCCTCGCCCGGCCCGAGCGGCACGCACGTGCCCTCGTGGCCCACACCGCCGGTCAGCCCCGCCCGCCCGTCCGGCGTGCGCTGCACCGTGATCCGCCAACTGCCGCTCCACGCCAGCGCCGTGGACCACACCCGGCCCCGGTCCTCGTCGGCGGTGCCGTCGTCGAGCATCGCCCAGGGGTTGGCGTGGTGGCTGGTGATGCCGCGCCGGCTGGTCAGCACGGTCTCCCCGTGCGGCAGCCGCTCACGGCGCAGCCGCGTCTCCGCCGACCACTGGCCCGTGACATGGCTCAGCCGGTAGTCGGCCAGCGGCGGCAGCGTCCACGCGGCGGAGTCGGCGCGCAGCAGGTCCACGTGCCGGCCGCCGTCGTTGCGCAGCACCGTCCAGCGCTCGATCACGTCCGTGTCCGCGCGGACCCGGTAGTGCAGCGCGACCGACAGCGGGAACACCCGGTCCCGGAACTCCAGGACCAGCTCCGCGACGCCGGGTACGGAGTCGTCCACCCGGTGACCCACCGGCTCCCACTCGAAGGCGCGGGTGCCGTCCGCGTACCGCACCTGGAGCGAGGGCGGCCCGTAGCGGGTGCCGCCGTCCACCGGCAGCTCCTCGCCCACGGCCGGCCGCCCCTCGAAGCTGCTCACCGGCTCCTCGAAGGGCCCCGCGAGCGAGTCCGCCTCCGCCGGGGTGAGACGGGGTCCCCACGCCACATGACAGGGCGCCCCGGTGTCGTCGATCCGCAGCGCGTACGAGGTGCGCGGGGTGGTCAGCAGCCAGACCCCGGTGGCCGGGGAGCGGGAGATGAGCGGCATGGTGCCTCACGATAGACGCATCCCCCGCACACTCCGTGACCCGCCCGGATCTTGACCATCGCGACGCCCTCGCCACGCTCCGGCCCGTCCTTCGTCGCACGGCGGTACCGGCAGATGAACGGCCGATGAAGGTGTGCCCCAGACGGTGCCGGGGTGGGCGTGGACCGCTAACCTCACTATGGGTCACGACATCACCACGGGTCACGTCGGAGGCGACGCTGAACACCACGACGCTCCACCCTCGAAGACTGCCCCTGAAGGGGACCCGGCTGCGCGGGCTGTCCGTCCTGGCCCTGCTCGCCGCTCTCCTCGGCCCCGTCCCCTCGGCGGCCGGTACCGCACCGCCGCCCCGGCACGACGTGGTCACCTGGGCCACCAGCGCCTTCCGGCTGGGCACCGGCGTGCCCGACCGCGCCTACCGGCTGGTGGTGCACACCAGCGCCGGCGGCGACCGGATGCGGGTCCGGCTCTCGAACGCCTTCGGCGACCGGCCGCTGACCTTCGACAGCGTGTACGCCGGACTCCAGCGGGAGGGCGCCACTCTGGTCCCCGGCAGCAACCGCCGGCTCACCTTCGACGGGCGCACCTCCGTGACGATCCCGCCCGGCGGCCTCGTCCTCAGCGACCCGCTCCCCGGCCGGGTCCGCGCCGGAGCCGACCTGGTCGTCAGCCTGCACAGCCCCGACGCGGGCGGCCCCGCCACCGGACACCGGCTGGCCATGCAGACCTCGTACCTCACGCAGGGCGACCACACCGCCGACGAGTCCGCCGCCCCCTGGACGCGGACGATCACGTCCTGGTTCTACCTGGACGCCGTCACCGTCCGCACCCCCGCCCGCACCGGCGCGGTGGTGGCGCTCGGCGACTCCATCACCGACGGCTGGGAGTCCACCACGGACCTCAACCGCCGCTGGCCCGACTACCTGGCCCGCCGCCTCCAGCACTCCCTCGCCACGACCGTCCGGGGCGTCGCCAACGCCGGCATCTCCGCCAACAAGGTGCTCGCCGACGGCGCCTCGCCGAGCGCCCTGAACCGCCTCGACCGCGACGTGCTGTCCCACCCCGGCGTGCGCACGGTCCTGCTGTTCGAGGGCGTCAACGACCTCAAGGCGCACACCGGCGTCACGGCCGAGGACCTGATCGACGGCTACCGCGAGCTCACCGCCCGCGTCCACGCGGCGGGCCAGTGCGTGGTCGCCGCAACGATCGCCCCGTTCAAGGGCTGGTCCGAGTGGGACCCGGAGGCCGAGGCGGTACGCCAGGAGGTCAACGCGTTCATCCGCACCGGCGGGCTGTTCGACGCCGTGGCCGACTTCGACCGCGCGGTGCGCAGCCCCGACGACCCCGAGAGCATCCGGCCCGCCTACGACAACGGCGACCACCTCCACTTCACCGACGAGGGCATGCGGGCGATGGCCGACACGGTCCGCCTGAAGGACCTGGAGTGTTCCTCGGGCCCGGGGAGCTGACGCCGTCCGGCGCTCCCCGGAAGAACCCCCGACCCGGTGTCCGGCGCACCGGTCGCGGCCGGAACAATGCAGGTCCCGGCACGGTTCTCACTGAGGAACGCCGCAGCACACCTGGGAGAAGGGCGACACGATGACAAGGACCGAGGAGAAGGCGCTGCTCGCGGGCGGATGCTTCTGGGGCATGCAGGAGCTGATCCGCACGCTGCCGGGCGTGCTGAGCACCCGGGTGGGCTACAGCGGCGGCGACGTCCCCCACGCGACCTACCGCAACCACGGCACCCACGCCGAGTCCATCGAGATCACCTACGACCCCGCGGTCACCGACTACCGGACGATCCTGGAGTACTTCTTCCAGATCCACGACCCGTCCACGAAGAACCGCCAGGGCAACGACATCGGCATGAGCTACCGCTCCGCGATCTTCTACTACGACGACGAGCAGAAGCGCGTCGCCGAGGAGACCATCGCCGACGTCGACGCCTCCGGGCTGTGGCCGGGCAAGGTGGTCACCGAGGTGACCCCGGCCGGACCGTTCTGGGAGGCCGAGCCGGAGCACCAGGACTACCTCCAGCGCTACCCGGACGGCTACACCTGCCACTTCCCGCGGCCCGGCTGGCGCCTGCCGAAGCGCGCGGCGTCCTGAGCCGACGGCACGACACGACAGGGGGCGCGCCCGCCCGGCGGGCGCGCCCCCTGCGCCGTGCGCGACGGCGGCCGCGCGTCACGCCACGCGCGCGATGAGCTCCTGGAGGTACAGCCCGCGTGCCGCGTCCGGGGCGGTCGCGACGCCGGTGCGCACCGCCGTGGCGAACTCCCGGCGCAGCACCGGCCAGCACTCCTCGTGGTCGATTCCCCCCGTGTCGTACACCAAGGGCGCCCCGGCGCCGAACAGTTCGACGCGGGTGACGGCCCGGGGCACGTTCACCGCTCCGGACAGCGACGCCTGACTGACCGCGCCGTTCTCGTGCTCGCAGGTCAGCTCCAGCCAGGTGCGGGAGTCTCCGGTACCGCGGATCGCCTTGACTGGCCCGACCGCCGCGTCCAGCAGGTCCAGCAGATGCGGGCCCAGGTCCAGCAGCGCGCCCTGCTCCAGCCGCCAGCCGGTCGCGAACTCCCCGCCCAGGAAGGCGCCGTGGAGATAGCAGGAGCGGGCGCCGGACACCTCGGCGTCCCGCGCGGCGGCGAGGAACGCCCGGGTCACCGGGTGGTACCGCTTGGTGAGGACCAGCTGCGACACCACGCCCGCCTCCGCCACGGCGTCCGCCACGCGCCGGGCCGCGTCCAGGTCCGGGCCGAGCGGCTTCTCCAGCAGCAGCGCCTTGCCGCGCCTGGCGGCCAGGGGCGCCAGCTCGGCCTGCACGGCGGGCGGCACGGCGAACGCCACCGCCTCGCACCGGTCGAGCAGCTCCTCGAAGCCGCCCGCCACAGGGGCCCCGTACGGGGCC
>MUNG01000182.1 GCA_002154585.1 Streptomyces pseudogriseolus | reverse complement strand
GGCGGGACTGTGAGCGCGGGGCGCTAGGAGGGCGGGGGGGCTTAGAACCTCTAGGTGTGCTGTTCGGGCAGCGTGCCCGCCTCGTCCGGGTCAAGCAGCGGTGCCAGCAGGTCGCCGAAGTCCTGCAACCGCGGGGGGATGTCGGGCGCCCGCAGCGCCATCCGGTCCGGCGACCGGCACTCCTCGACCTCCTGCCAGGTCACCGGCGCGGACACCAGCGGCTCGGCGCGCGCCCGCAGGGTGTACGGGGCGGCCGTGGTCTTGCGGGCCGCGTTCTGGCTCCAGTCGACGAAGACCTTCCCCGGCCGCAGGCTGCGCTTCATCTGGTGCAGCACCAGCCGGGGCATGGCCTTCTCCGCCTCCACGGCCAGGGCTTTCGCGTAGTCGGACACCTGTTCGGATGAGGAGCCCCGTACCGCCGCCAGCAGGTGCAGCCCCTTCGACCCGGACGTCTTCGCGTACGCCTCGATCCCGTCCCGGGCCAGCCGCTCCCGCAGCCACAGCGCGACCTCGCAGCAGTGCACGACCGTCGCCGGCGGCCCCGGGTCCAGGTCGAACACGACGCGGTCCGCCTGCCCGGGGTCGGTGATCCGCCACTGGTGGGTGTGAAATTCGGCGACCAGGTTCGCCGCCCACATCAGGCTCGGCAGATCCTCCACCAGCACCATCCGGGCGGGCCCCTCCGACCTCGGCACCTCGGCGGTGGTGACCCAGTCGGGCGTACCGGGCGGCACGTTCTTGGTGAAGAACACCTGCCCCTCGGGCCCGTCCGGATACCGCAGGAAGGACACCGGCCGCTCCCGCAGATGCGGCAGCAGCACGCCGGCCACGGTCGCGTAGTAGTGCAGGACCTCCGCCTTGGTGAAGCCGGTGGCGGGATACAGCACCTTCTCCAGATTGCTGAGCGGCAGCCGTCGCCCCTCCACCTCCGTGATGGGAGTCATACGATGACAATCTCACGCAAACCATGACAAAGGGTCCGACATCGATCGGCGGACGACCGGAGAGGTGCTGCTCGTGAGGTCCATCTGGAACGGCGCGATCTCGTTCGGGCTGGTCAGCATCCCGATCAAGCTGGTGAACGCCACCGAGAACCATTCGATCTCCTTCCGGCAGATCCACACCGAGGACGGCGGACGGATCCGCTACCGGAAGTTCTGCGAGCTGGAGGACCGCGAGGTCACCGGCCAGGAGATCGGCAAGGGCTACGAGGACTCGGACGGCACGATCATCCCGATCACCGACGAGGACCTGGCCGGGCTGCCGATCCCGACCGCCAAGACGATCGAGATCGTCGCCTTCGTGCCCGAGGACCGCATCGACCCGCTCCAGATGGACGCCGCGTACTACCTCGCCGCGGGCGGGGCGCCCGCGGCGAAGCCGTACACGCTGCTGCGGGAGGCGCTGAAGCGGAGCAAGAAGGTCGCGATCACGAAGTACGCCCTGCGCGGGCGGGAGCGGCTCGGCATGCTGCGCGTGGTCGGCGACGCGATCGCCATGCACGGCCTGCTGTGGCCGGACGAGGTCCGGGCCCCCGAGGGGGTCGCGCCGGACGCCGACGTCACCGTGCGGGACAAGGAGCTGGACCTCGCGGACGCGCTGATGGACACGCTCGGGGAGGTCGACCTGGAGGACCTGCACGACGAGTACCGCGAGGCGGTGGAGGAGGTCGTCGCCGCGAAGGCGGCCGGTGAGACCCCGCGGGAGGCGCCGGCCCCGGAGGCCGGCGGCGGCAAGGTCCTGGACCTCATGGCGGCCCTGGAGAACAGCGTCCGCGCGGCCCGCGAGTCCCGGGGCGAGGAACCGGCGGAGGACGCCGAGGTCAAGCACCTTCAGCGATCCAAGACGTCCCGCTCGTCCCCGAAGGACACGGGCGGCAAGAAGTCGACGTCGACGGCGAAGAAGAAGACGGCGTCGTCGCCTCGGAAGTCGACGTCGAAGACGTCGCAGGCCGAGAAGAAGAGCACGACGACGAAGAAGACGGCGGCGAAGAAGACCCCGGCGAAGAAGACGACGTCCCGCAAACGCTCGGCCTGACCCGCCTGCGGGTGGGATGCCTGCGGCGCAGGGCTGAGGGTCGGTGGGGGTTGCGGTCGGACGCCTGCGGCGCAGGCTGCGGTGCGGTGGGGTGCGCGTAGCGCCTACGGGGGG
>MUNG01000181.1 GCA_002154585.1 Streptomyces pseudogriseolus | reverse complement strand
TGGTCTTCGGGGCCCCGGGGCCCGGCGGACCGCGCCCCGGGGCCCCGAAGACCATCCGGCTGGGCAGCCCGCGCCCCAGGCTGCGCCTGGTCGGCGTGGGCCTGACTCTCGTCATGCTCGCTTTCGTCGTCCGCCTGGTGCAGGTGCAGGCCGTCGACGCGAGCACGTACGCGGGCAAGGCCGAGCGCAACCGCTACGTGGGCCAGGTGCTGGCCGCCGAACGCGGCGAGATCACCGACCGCAACGGCGTGGCCCTCGCCACCAGCGAGGACGCCTACGACATCACCGCCGACCCCACGATGTTCGCCCCGGACGAGCTGAAGACCGACGACGGACCCGAGCAGGCCGCGGCGCTGCTCGCCCCGATCCTCGGCGCGGACCAGGAGGACCTGGTCCGCAAGCTGCGGCCGGACAACCCGTCGCTGCGCTACGTGAAGCTGGCCGGCCGGCAGACCCCGCAGGTCTGGACGCAGATCAAGGACCTCAAGGCCGCCCTGGCCACCAAGGCGGAGACCGACAGGTCGACCGTGAACGTGCTGGCGGGCGTCTTCTCCGTGCCCACCAGCAAGCGCGTGTACCCGAACAACGAGCTCGCCGCCGGAATACTGGGCTGGGTCAACGCCGAGGGCAAGGGCAGCGGCGGCGTCGAGCTCCAGCTGGACGAGCGCCTCGCCGGCGAGCAGGGCAAGATCCGCTACGCCCAGTCCGGCGGCCGTCTGGTGCCCACCGCGGGCTCCACGGAGACCCCGGCCGTGCCCGGCGACGACATCGAGCTGACCATCGACCGCGACATCCAGTGGGCGGCGCAGAACGCCATCAGCGAGCAGGTGGAGGAGTCCGCGGCCGACCGCGGCTACGTCATCGTGCAGGACACCCGCACCGGCGAGGTCCTGGCGATGGCCAACGCCCCCGGGTTCGACCCCAACGACCTGTCCGAGGCCGACCCCCGGACGCTCGGCAACGCGGCCGTCCAGGACGCCTTCGAGCCGGGCTCCACGGCCAAGGTGCTGTCCATGGCGGCCGTGCTGGAGGAGAACGCCGCCACCCCCGGCACCCATGTGGTGGTGCCCAACCGGCTGCACCGCGGCGACCGGCTGTTCAAGGACGACATCGACCACCCGACCTGGTACCTGACGCTCAACGGCGTCCTCGCCAAGTCCAGCAACATCGGCACCATCCTCGCCACCGGCCAGCTCGGCAAGACGCAGTCCCAGGCCAACAAGGTGCTGTACGACTACCTGCGCAGGTTCGGCCTCGGCAGCCGCACCGGGCTGGACTTCCCGGGCGAGACCAAGGGCATCCTGGCCCCGCCGGACCAGTGGTCCACCTCGCAGCAGTACACGATCCCTTTCGGCCAGGGCGTCTCCGTCAACGCGATGCAGGCCGCCTCCGTCTACTCGACCATCGCCAACGGCGGCGTCCGCGTCGAGCCCACCCTCGTGCGCGGCTCCAAGGGACCCGACGGACGCTTCACGCCCGCCCCGAAGCCCGAGCGGACCCGGGTGGTGAGCGAGAAGACGGCGAAGACCCTCGCCCAGATGCTGGAGTCCGTCGTCGACGACGAGGAGGGCACCGGCACCAAGGCGCGCATCCCGGGCTACCGGGTCGCGGGCAAGACCGGTACGGCGAACCGCGTGGATCCGGCCACCGGCAAGTACCACGGCTACACCTCGTCCTTCGCCGGGTTCGCGCCCGCCGACAAGCCCAGGATCACCGTCTACTGCGTCATCCAGAACGCCACCCGGGGCAGCTACTTCGGCGGCCAGATCTGCGGACCCGTCTTCAAGCAGGTCATGGAGTTCTCCCTCAAGACCCTCCAGGTGC
>MUNG01000180.1:466-20652 GCA_002154585.1 Streptomyces pseudogriseolus | reverse complement strand
CCCAGCGCGGGCATTCGTGCCTCCCCCAGTGCCTTGAGGGCCTGGGAGGTACCCCCAGGGCGATGGGGGTACCTCCCGCTCGAGCGAAGCCGAGAGTGGGGGAGGGTGGGCGCGGCGGCGCCTCGTTGGCGCCGAGGTGCGCAAACACCCCCCGGCCCGCACCAACGCCGGTGCCTGGTACCCCACCCGCCGTGGTCACTCGCGCCGCCGCATGGAGGGAAGCGCGGCTCCCGCTGACCGCCGGCACTGATGCCGCCGGGGTGAGCGGGGCATCCCCGCTGCAGCTCCCAGCCGGGTCGGCGCGCCGGCGTTTTCGGGGTGCCGCTACCAGCGGAACGTGCGCATCCGCATCGCGTGCCGCAACCGCGCCGCCTTCGCCCGCCGAGGCTGCACCCGGTCCCGCAGCGCCCGCGCCTCCGCCAGTTCCCTCAAGAACCGCGCCCGCCGCCGCCGGCGCTCGGCCTCCCAGTCCACCTCGCCCGTGTCCCGGGCAGCCCCGGCCGACGGATTCCCGCGATCCTCCTGCTCAGGCATAGCTTCATCACCCCAGTCCGTCCTTCCCACCTTCCCCCGACCGGACGGTTTGACGCCGGCAAAGGAGTGACGGGCGCCCCAGCCCCTTGCCCCGCAGCTGGACGCCGCCCCTCCGCGTCCCGGTTAGGGTTGACGCCATGCGTCTCCACGTCGTCGACCACCCCCTGGTCGCCCACAAGCTCACCACGCTGCGCGACCAGCGCACCGACTCCGCGACCTTCCGCCGTCTCGCCGACGAGCTGGTCACCCTGCTCGCCTACGAGGCCACGCGCGACGTGCGCACCGAACAGGTCGACATCAAGACACCGGTGGCGCAGACCACGGGCGTGAAGCTGTCCCACCCTCGCCCCCTGGTGGTGCCGATCCTGCGGGCCGGCCTCGGCATGCTGGACGGCATGGTCCGGCTGCTGCCGACCGCCGAGGTGGGCTTCCTGGGCATGGTGCGCAACGAGGAGACGCTCCAGGCCTCCACCTACGCCACGCGCATGCCGGACGACCTCTCGGGCCGCCAGGTGTATGTCCTGGACCCGATGCTGGCGACCGGCGGCACGCTCGTCGCGGCCATCCAGGAGCTGATCGCGCGCGGCGCGGACGACGTGACCGCCGTGGTGCTGCTGGCCGCGCCGGAGGGCGTCGAGGTCATGGAGCGCGAGCTGGCCGGCACGCCGGTCACGGTCGTGACGGCCTCCGTCGACGAGCGCCTCAACGAGCACGGCTACATCGTCCCGGGCCTCGGCGACGCGGGCGACCGCATGTACGGAGCCGCGGAGTAACCCGCGCTCAGCAGTTCTTCTTCGAGGCGGCCGCCGGCTCGGGGTTGGCCAGTGCGGTCAGCGCCTTGTCCGCGGCCGCCTTCGCCGTCAGGCCCCGGAACGCGTCGCCGATGATCAGATCGAGCGCTGCGCCCTTGCGGGCCGGGTCCGTGCGGCGCTCGGCGCCGGCCAGCTGGGTGCCCAGCACCGGCAGCGCCGTGTCCAGCGCGGCGGCGGGGCCGAGCAGCACGCCGGTGCCCTTGACCTTCTTGTCGAACGTCGCGGGCGCGTTGGCGACCTCGCCGATGCGGAAGCCGCGCTTCTTCAGCTCGTCGGCGGTCTTCTGCGCGAGTCCGCCGCGGGTCGTGGCGTTGAGCACGTTGACGGTGATCGTGCCGGGCCGGGGCACCGGCTCGGCGGCCCCCGCGGGACTCGCCGACGGCTTCGCCCCGATGCCGCAGGCGGCCTTGGTGCCGGCCGCGGACGCGGAGTCGCCGCCGCCGGTGAACACGTCGATGAGCTGCAGCGTGCCCCAGCCGCCCACACCGAGCACGGCGACGGAGGCGACGGTCAGCACGACGAGCTTGCCGCGCCGCCGGGGCCGGCGCATCCGCGGGTACTTGTCACCCGTGATGCGGTACTGGCCGCCCATGCCGGGTGGAGTGAGCATGCTCATGAGCGCAGCGTAGTGCGCCCGGGCTGCTATGCCTACTAGATGATCATTCGACTGGGTGCAGTCCAACCCGAAAGGGCCAAACCGGGCCGCCAGAGGGTTCGACGGGCGTCAGTCGAGTTCGAGAACGCGTGCGTGGAGCACCTGGCGCTGCTGGAGCGCCGCCCGCACCGCGCGGTGCAGTCCGTCCTCGAGGTACAGGTCGCCCCGCCACTTCACGACGTGCGCGAAGAGGTCGCCGTAGAAGGTCGAGTCCTCGGCGAGGAGGGTCTCGAGGTCGAGCTGCTGCTTGGTCGTCACGAGCTGATCGAGGCGGACCGGGCGCGGCGCCACGTCCGCCCACTGCCGGGTGCTTTCCCGGCCGTGGTCGGGGTACGGCCGGCCGTTTCCGATGCGCTTGAAGATCACACGGAAAGCCTACCGGTCGAGACGTTCCGGGCGCAGCCATGGCGACGCAGTACGCCGCCGTAAAAGACGTCGGAAAGTGTCAGATTCCGGGCTCGGGGCGGACACCCGCCTGGGATACGGCCCCGGGCGCGCCCGTCACGCGCCCGTCTTCTTCGCCGCTTTCGCCGCCGCCTTCATCTCCTGCTTGTGCGCCCGCACCTTCGCCAGCGACTCCGGGCCCGTGATGTCCGCGACCGAGCGGAAGGAGTCCTCCTCGCCGTACGCGCCGGCCGCCTCCCGCCAGCCCGCGGGGCGGACGCCGAGCCGCTTGCCGAGCAGGGCGAGGAAGATCTGCGCCTTCTGCTTGCCGAAACCGGGCAGGTCCTGGAGCCGCTTCAGCAGCTGACGGCCGTCGTCCACGCCCCGCCAGACCGCCTCGGCGTCACCGTCGTAGTGCTCGACGAGGTACCGGCACAGCTGCTGGACGCGGCCCGCCATCGACCCGGGGTAGCGGTGCACGGCGGGCTTCTCGGAGAGCAGCGCGGCGAACGCCTCGGGGTCGTACGCGGCGATCTCGTGCGCGTCGAGGTCGTCCGCGCCGAGCCGCCGCGCGATCGTCGCCGGGCCCTTGAACGCCCATTCCATGGGGATCTGCTGGTCCAGCAGCATGCCGGTCAGCGCGGCGAGCGGGCTGCGGCCCAGCAGCCGGTCGGCGTCGGGGTCCTGGGCGAGGTGCAGTGTGACGTCCATGCCCCGATGATCGCGCGTCACCCGGTTGATCGCGCGTCGCGGGTCAGCTCGCGCGCCAGTACCCGAGCGCGTGCACCCGCTGCTTGGGCACGCCCAGTTCCTTGCGGACGAACGCGCCCAGCGCCCGGGTGGTCGCGGTGTCGCAGGCGATCCACACGTACGGGTCGGGGCCGGACGCCAGCAGCTCCGGCAGTTCGGCGCGGACGCGCTCCACCAGGGCCGCGCCCCCGTCGCGCCGGGGCACCTCACGCACCTCGTGCCGTGCGGGGTCGGCCAGGCACGGCAGCCCGTCGAGGGAGCCCTCGAACCAGACGGTGGCCGGGGCGTCGCCCAGGGCGCCCAGCAGGGAGTTGACGGCCGGCAGCGAGGCCGGGTCGCCGACGACGCAGACATGGGAGGGGGCGGGGTCCGGGTGCTCGAAGCCGGTGCCCTGCACCGTGGCCTCGATGGTGTCGCCGGGCTTCGCGGCCCGCGCCCAGTCGCTGGCGCAGCCCTCGTGCAGCGCGAACTCCAGGGCGAAGGCACCGGTCTGCGGGTCGGGGTCGACCAGGGTGTAGGCGCGCTGGTGCGGCCGGCCCGCGTTGTCGAACCACAGCCTTACCCACATCGTCGGGTGGACGCCGGTGGTCGCCAGCATCCCGCCGTCGGTGAAGGTCAGCCGCCGGTAGTCGGCGGTGACGTCCTCGCCGCCCGTCACGGTGAACTCGAAGTCCTTCGCACGCATCAGTTTGAGGACCGCGCCCTCCCAACCCCGCCCCTGCCCCATCGCGCCTTCACCCTTCGCGTACGATTCCGCCACGTCACGGTTTACTTAGGGGAGCCTAACCTAAAGTGAAATGAGGGCACAGTGTCCGGTGCGATCTTCCGGGACCCCTGGGGGATCCCCCATCTGCGGGCCGACGACGCGCGTGAACTCGCCCGCCTCCAGGGCCTGGTGACCGCCCGCGACCGCGGCTGGCAGATCGAGGTGGAGCGGCACCGCGCCCAGGGCACCTCGGCCTCCTTCCTGGGCGCCGGGGCGCTGTCCTGGGACGTGCTGGTCCGGCGCGCCCGGGTGGCCGACACCGCCCGCCGCTGCCTCACCCGCCTGGAGGAGGACGACCCGGAGACCGCCGACTGGCTCCAGGCGTACGTCACCGGCGTCAACCAGGGCCTGGACGGGCACGATGCCCCGGAGTTCACCCGCGCCGGCATCCGTCCCGGCCGCTGGGAGCCGTGGACGCCGCTGGCCGTGTGGCTGTCCGCGCACCTCCTCTTCGCCGGTTTCCCCGCCAAGCTGTGGCGCGACCACGCCGCCGCGTGCCTCGGGGCGGACGCCGTGGGCCTGTTCGCCACCGACGGCCCCGGCACCTCCGGCAGCAACGGCTGGCTGGTCGCGGGGGAGCGCACGGTCACCGGGCAGGCGATCCTCGCCGGGGACCCGCACCGCTTCATCGAGGACCCGGGCGTCTACCAGCAGATACGTCTGTCCTGCCCGGAGTTCGACGTCGTCGGCCTCGCCGTGCCCGGCGTCCCGGGCATCGCCCACTTCGGCCACACCGGCACGGTCGCCTGGGCCATCACCAACGCCATGGCCGACTACCAGGACCTCTACCGCGAGCGGCTGCGCCGCACCGGCGCCGGGATCGAGGCGCTCGGCCCGGACGGCGTCTGGCGGCGGGCCGCCCGGCACACCGAGACCGTCGAGGTCGCGGGCGAGGAGCCGGTCGAGGTGGAGGTCGTCGAGACCGGGCGCGGACCCGTCGTCGTCGGCGGCCCCGAGGGCCTCGACGGCACCGTGCCCGAGCCGGGGGAGCCGCCGCTCGCCGTCGCCCTGCGGTACCCGCCCCGCGTCACCGGCGACCTCGGCTTCGGCGCCCTGCTGCCGCTGCTGCGGGCGCGCCGCGTCGCCGACGTGGACCGCGCCGCCGACCTGTGGGCCGAGCCGGTCAACGTCGTCCTGGCCGCCGACACCGAGGGCGGCACCCTGCACCGGGTTGCCGGACGCGTCCCCGTGCGCTCCGCCGCCCACCGCGTCCGCCTGGTGCCCGCGTGGGAGCCCGGCCACGCATGGCACGGCTGGCACGAGACGCCCCGCGCCGGCCTCGACGACGGCGTCGCCGTGATGGCCAACCAGCGCGGCCCCGCCGCCCCGCTCGGCGTCGAGTTCGCCCCGCCGCACCGAGCCGACCGCATCGCCGCGCTGCTCGCCCGCCGGCACCGCTGGTCCGCCGCCGACATGGCCGCGATCCACACCGACACCCACCTCGCCTCCGCCGCACCCCTCCTGGACCACCTGGCCGCGCTCGACACCCCCGGCGCCCCCGGTCTCACCGGCCCCGCGGCCGCCCTGCGCGAGCGGCTGCTGGCCTGGGACCGGCACATGGACGCCGGCAGCGCCGACGCGGCGGCCTTCGCGGCCCTGCGCGGCGCGGTCGTCCGCCGCCTGGCCGCCGAGCCCGCCCTCGCGGCCGCCGCGGCCCCGCCGCCGTACCCGGAGGTCTTCCGTCCCTGGCTCGCGCTGGTCCCGCGGGTCGGATTCGCCCTGGAACACCTGCTGGCCGCCGAGGACCTGTTCGGCATCGACCGCCCGGCCGTCGTGCGCGCGGCGCTGGAGGAGGTGGCCGCCGCGCCGCCCGCCGGCGTCTGGGGCGACACCCACCGTCTCGCGCCCTGGCGCGCCCTGCCGCCCGAGACGCCGCGGGAGGAGCCCGGACTGTCCGGCGACCACGACTGCGTCCTGTGCACCTCCGCCGTGCCCGGCCTCACCGACCTCGCCGCCCGCGGGCCCGCCGCACGCTACGTCTGGGACCTGGCCCGCCGCGAGGACAGCCGCTGGGTGGTGCCGCACGGCGCCTCGGGCCGCCCCGGCTCGCCCCACCACCGCGACCAGCAGCCCCTGTGGCTCGCCGGAGACCTGGCCCCGGTCGTCACCGACTGGGCGCAGCTGACGAAGGAGACCGATGTCTGATCCGTACGCCTCCCGCCCGGCCGTCCACGAGCAGACGGTCGACGGCTTCGGCGCCGTGCGCGTCCTGCCGCTGGACCCGGCCGCCGACGCCCCCCTGCTGCACCGCTGGGTGAGCGAGGAACGCGCCGTGTTCTGGGGCATGAACGGCCTCACCGAGCAGCAGGTCCACGAGATCTACGCGCACATGGACACCCTCGACACCCATCACGCGTACCTCGTCGTCAAGGACGGCGACCCGGCCGCGCTGCTCCAGACGTACGAGCCGGAGGCCGACCGGGTGGGCGAGTGCTACCCCGTCGAGCCGGGCGACATCGGCATGCACCTGCTGCTCGCGCCCGCGCGGCCTGGCGGGACCCGCTCCGGCTGGACCGGGGGGCTCGCGGCCGTCGTCGCCGCGTACGTCCTGCTGGTGCTGGACAGGCGGCGGGTCGTCGTCGACCCGGACGTCGCCAACGAGAAGGCGATCGCCCGGTTTCTCCGGCAGGGCTTCACCGCCGGGCCCCGGGTGGTGCTCCCGGAGGTCGACCTGCCGGACGTGTACCTGCCGGAGAAGCGAGCACAACTCGCGTTCCTCACCCGGGAGGTAGCCTTCGGAGGGTGACCCCCGACGACCTCGTCGCCCACTTCGGACTGGAGCCGATCCCCCGGGAGGGAGGCCGGTTCCGGCAGACCTGGGCCGGTCCCGCCCGGCCCGACGGCCGCCCCGAGGGCACCGCCATCGTCGCCCTGCTCACCGCCGGGCCCGGCGACTTCTCCGCCCTGCACCGCCTGCCCGCGGACGAGACCTGGCACCACTACCTCGGCGACCCGCTGCGGATGCTGCTGCTCGCCCCCGACGGCACCAGCAGCACCCCCGTCCTCGGCCCCGACGTGCTCGGCGGCCAGCACGTCCAGTTCACCGTCCCGGCCGGCACCTGGATGGGCGCCCGGGTCGCCGACGGCGGCTCCTGGACCCTGTTCGGCTGCACGATGGCCCCCGGGTTCACCTACGAGGGCTACGAGCACGGCGACCCGGCCGAACTGGCGGCCCGTTACCCCGACCGGGCGAACCTCGTCGCCGCACTGGGCCGCCCATGAGCGGGCGGGGACTGCTGCACGGCCAGGTCGCCCTGGTCACCGGCGCCGGCGGCGGCATCGGCCGGGGCATCGCCCGCCGGCTCGCCGAGGAGGGCGCGGCCGTCGCCCTGCACTGCCGCACCTCGGTCGCGTCCGCGCAGGAGACGGCGGTCGCCGTCCGGGAGGCGGGCGGCCGGGCCGTCGTCCTGCGGGCCGACCTCACCGACGAGGGCGCCTGCCACCGGCTGGTCGCCGAGGCCGCCGAACGGTTCGGCGGCCGGCTCACCGCGCTGGTCAACAACGCCGGGGTGCAGCCGGTCCAGGAACTCGCCGGGATGACGGCGGCCGAGTGGCGCGCGGTCGTCGACACCAACCTCACCTCCGTCTTCGCCTGCACCCAGGCGGCGGCACGACTGATGCGCGACCAGGGCGGCGGCTCCGTCACCCACATCGCCTCCGTCGAGGCCCGCTTCCCCGCCCCCGGCCACGCCCACTACGGCGCGGCCAAGGCCGCGGTGGTGATGCACGCCCGCACGGCCGCCCTGGAGTACGGGTCCTGGGGCGTGCGCGTCAACACGGTCTCGCCCGGCCTGATCGACCGGGAGGGCCTGGCCGACGCCTGGCCGGAGGGCGTACGCCGCTGGCGGGAGGCGTCCGCCGTGGGACGCCTCGGCCGTCCGGAGGACGTCGGCGACGCCTGCGTGTTCCTGGCCTCCCCGCTCGCGTCCTGGGTGACCGGTCACGACCTGGTGGTGGACGGAGGGGCGACCTCCCGCCCGACCTGGTAGATCCGTGCAGATCCGTTCCCGGTCCCGTTGAGCGGACCGCGCCTGCCGTCCGTACTCCACGGGAGGCGGACGGGCCGGGAGGCGGGTACGACGTGGAGCGACGGCGCGACGGGGCGGCGGGCGGCCGAGCAGGCGGGTCACGGTGCCTGCGGGCCCTGGTGCTGCTGGGCACCCTGCTGATCCTGCTCCTCACGGGCACGGCCCCCGCGAGCGCCCACGCGGCGCTGCGCGCCAGCGACCCCGAGGACGGGAGCGTCGTCAAGGCGCCGCCCACCCACATCACCCTGACGTTCACCGAGTCCGTGGGCCTGCTCGAGGACTCCTTCCGGGTCTACGGCCCCGACAACCGCCGCGTCCACATGGAGGAGCCCGAGCACGCGGCCGGTTCCGCCGACACCGCCCGCGCCGCCCTGCCCCGCGACCTCGACGAGGGCACCTACACGGTGGCGTGGCGGGTGGTCTCGGCGGACAGCCACCCCGTCTCGGGCGCGTTCACCTTCTCCGTCGGCAAGCCGTCCCCCACCCCGCCCGCGGCCCCCGCCGACCACGCCGAACACCCGGTCACCAAGAGCCTCTACGACACCGGCCGCTACCTCGCCTACATCGCCGCCGCGCTGCTCGTCGGCACGGCGGCGTTCGCGGCCCTGTGCCGCCCGCCGGACCCCGGCCCGCTGCGGGCGCCGCTGCTGTTCGGCTGGTGGACCCTGCTGGTGACGACATTGGCGTTGCTGATCCTGCGGGCCCCGTACGAGAGGGGCACGTCACCGGCGACGGCGCTGGACCTCTCGGCGTTCCCCGACACGCTGAACGGCCGCCCGGGTCTGGCCCTCCTCTCCCGCACGGCCCTCCTGCTGACGGCCGCGCTCCTGGTGCCGGTCCTGCGCGGCCGGCCGCTGCGCATCCGCGTGACGGCGGGCGCGGCCTTCTCCGTCGCCCTGGCCCTGACCTGGGCGTCCGCCGAACACGCCTCGGCCGGCATCCAGGTCCCGGTCGCCATGACGTCGTCGGTGCTGCACCTGCTGGCCATGGCGTGCTGGCTCGGCGGCCTGACGGCCCTGCTGCTCACCCTCCACCGCGCGAAGACCCCGCCGCCGTACGCGACGGTGGCCCGCTTCTCCCGCCTGGCGTTCACGTCGGTGACGGTCCTCGTCGTCACCGGCGCCTACCAGTCCTGGCGCGGCCTCGGCTCCTGGTCCGCCCTCACGGGGACGGCGTACGGCCGCACGCTCACCGTGAAGCTGGCGGCGACGGTGTTCCTGCTGCTCGCCGCGGCCCTGTCCCGCCGCTGGACGGCCCTGCTCGCCGTCCCGCGGGAGGCCGAGGAACGCGAACCGGCGCTGGTGGGCGCGGCGGGCCCGCCCCCCGGACCGAGGACCACGCACATGACCACCGCCGCACCGGAAGCCCTCCACCGCCGCGCCCTGCGCCGCTCCGTCCTCGCGGAGGTGGTCGTCGCGGTGGCCGTCCTGCTCGTCACCACGGTGCTCACCGGCACGCTGCCCTCGCGGGCGGAGGCCGAGGCCGCGAAGGCGCCCGAACCGCAGGTGGCGGGCCTGCCCGGCGCGCAGGCGCTCACGGTCCCCTACGACACGGGGACGCCCGGCGGCAGCGGCACGGTCCAGCTGACGATGGACCCGGGCCGGGTCGGCGAGAACGGCCTCCAGGCGGTGGTCTTCGGCCCCCAGGGCGCCCTGACCTTCGTCCCGGAGGTCCGCGTCACCTTCACCCTCCCGGCCAAGGACGTGGGCCCGATCGACGCCCGCCTCACCGACCGGGGCGGCTACTGGGCCACCAACGACCTCACCCTCCCCCTGGAGGGCGCCTGGACGATGAAACTGACGGTCCGGGTGTCGGACATCGACCAGGTGACGGTGGAGCGGCGGGTCCGGATCACGCGCTGACGCGCGGGCCGGCGGGTCAGCGCTTCACCCGGCTGCGCACGGCGAGGACGGCGAGGGCGAGCAGGCCCGGTTCTACGAGCCGGGCGGTCATCTCGACGTACGTCCCGGTGGTGGTGAGGTCCTGCCCCGAGGCGCGGAAGATCACCGAGTTGGCCACCACCCGCAGGGACTTCTCGAACCGCTCCCCCGAGATGCGGCGGGAGTACGCCCCGTCCGGATTGACGGGCGTCGGCTTCTTGGTCGTCAGGGTGATCCGCCGGCCGTCGGAGGTGCCCTCGCTGACCGGGTCGGGATCGCCCTTGGGCAGCCCCCACAGCATCATCGCGAACACGGTGGCCGTCATCGCCAGCAGGAGCCAGGCGAGCGCCCGTGCGGCGCGCAGGCCGTAGCCGGAGAGCGCCCAGTACAGCCACAGCAGCGTGCGCTCGCCGCGCGAGGCGGAGTCGCTGTGGCGGCGCATCTCCATCTCGCCGTAGTAGAAGTCGGCCGCCCCGGGTTCGTTCCGGCCGTCCTCGAGGGCCTTGCGCAGCTGCCGGTAGACGGGCGCGAGCACGTCGGGGTCGTGCCGGCCGTGGTCCGGGGCCGGGGTCCAGCCGCGGTACCGGGTCGCCCGCCAGTGGTGTTCCTCGGCGAGGGTCCGGCGGCGGATCCAGCGCGGCCCGCCCGGAGGCTCCGCCAGACGGCAGCGGCCTTCGAGACGCAGCTGGTCCAGGTGCACCGCCTCGACGAAGAGACACCTGGTCAGGTCGACGTCGGCCAGCATCAGGTACGCCGCGTCCACGCCCTTGACCGAGACGACGCCCACCTGTTTCCGGGCGAGGCCCGGTTCCGCGATCTCGTCCCCCGCCGGGGAGACGAACGGGCGCGGCCGGCCGACGACGCTCACCGGGAACGCCGGCGTCGCGTCGGTCAGGTCGACGTCGGCGTACCGCAGGCGCAGCGCCGCCGTGGACGCCCACCGGGTCCGCACGCACCGCACCTCCTTGGCCGCCACCTCCAGCGTCACCGCGGTCTCGAACACGGCGTCCGAGAAGTCCACCGTCCCCGGGCAGACGAGCGGGCCGATCACGGCGGTGCGCCGGAAGACGGTCCGCCGGAAGCACACGTCGGCTCGCGCGGCGGCGTCGACGAAGGACAGGTCACCGCCGATCGTGGCGTCCTCGAACGTGGCGTTCGCGTCGAAGCGGGCGCCGTCGAAGGGCATGTCCCCTCCGATGTCCGCCCGGTCGAAGCAGGCGGCACCGTTCAGGAAGTGCGCGCCGTCGAAGCCGGCCGTCCCGGTGACGCGTAGGCCCGTGAAGTCGGCGCCCCGCTCGAAGTCGACGCCCTCGACACGGGCCTCCGCGCAGGTCAGGTCCCTGAACACCGCGCTGCGCCCGACCTTGCGCCCGCAGAACCGCAACGCGCCGTCGACGCGCGCCTTGGGGAACCAGGCGTCTCCGTCCACCTCGCAGTCGTCGAGCCACAGGTCGCCGGCGACATGGGCCGAATCGAGCCTGAGATCGCCTCCGGTGCGCACCGCCTCCAGGTACAGGCCCGCGTCGAACACCGCCGACGTGAACGAGCAGTACCCGTCGAAGCCGACGTCCCGGATCTCCGCCTCCCCGCTGAACCGCACCGCGTCGAAGTCCGCCCTCCCCACCCGGGCCCGTCCTGTCCCGGGGGCCCTGAGGGGTGCGAGGAGTTCGTCGAGCAGGTCCTGGGTGAGGGGCGTGCCCCGGTGGTCGAGGTCGGCTCCCGGGCTCAGCGTGGCGAGATGAGCGGCGCGGTCGGTGTCGTCCAGATGCGCCAGGCAGGCCGGGTACGGGTCCACCTTGCGTCCCGGGCAGGGCTCGCCGCCCTCCGGACGCCCGCAGCGCGGCCATGCCGCCGTACCGGTGGTTCCGGTCATGCCCGCTCCCGTCTCATACCGCGACGACCGTGACGTCCCTCCGGTCGCGTCCCTTCGGCCGGTCGACCTCTGCCTCGACCACCCAGCGGCCCGGGGCCGCCGCCAGCTCCGCCCGGTAGCGGTCGGGCTCGTACTGTTCGAAGACGACCGGCTGCTTCTCACGGACGCGGCCCGAACGCCACATGAAGGTCCGCAGATCGCGCTGCGGCAGGTCGTGCCCCAGCAGTTCGATCACGAACGGACGGCCCGCGGCGACCGGGTCGCGCGGGAAGTGCAGGACGATGCCGTCCGGGCCGGCCAGCGACCCGTCGGGCGTGCGCCCCCGACGGACCGCGAGCATGGTGTCGCGGAGAGCGGGTGCGCCCGCCGGGTCCGCATGGCGGACACCGGTCCACAGCATCGGGTCCGTACCGGTCCAGTCCGCGAGCGCCGACCGGCGCGGCACCGTGCCGTCGCCGGGGCCCAGCAGGTCGTCGGCGAGGCCTTCCCCGCCGGGGCCGGCCGGGAGCACGAGCGCCTCGGGAGTGGGGAAGTCGACGCTGCCGAGGCAGTGCACCTCGTACGGGAGGGTGCCGGACCGCCCGTTCCGGTCGCAGGCCAGCCGGAACTCCTCCTGGAACGCCCGCATCCGCTGGACGGCCTCGGACGGGACTCCGGGCACCGGGCGTTGGGTGATCGTCCGCTCGCGTGCTCCTCCCTCGACCCGCACGGCGCGGAAGTTCGGCAGCAGCTCGGCGACCGCCGGCAGGTTCAGCGCCCATGCGCGCAGCGCCTCGTTGAGCCGGGCGGCCATGTCCCCGTCGGGGCCCGCGCCGCCGGGGACCGCCTTACCGGCCAGCACCCGGGCGGCCTGCACCAGTCCCTGCTGCGGGGTGCCGAGGGTGATCAGGGCCCGTGCCGTGTCCCGGCCGCCCTCGCACTCGAGGTAGTGCCGCCCGGCCAGACCGCCCGTCCCGTGGCAGACGAGGATGACCCGCGGGTCGTCCGGCCGGTCCGGATGGCGGGCGTCCGCCTCCGCCCGCCAGCGGTCGAGTTCGCGGGCCACCCGCTCCTTCAACTGCCGGGCCACGAGCCGGTGGGAGAGCCGCCAGTCGTACCCGAACGGCACGAACTGCGCGTCGGGCGGGTCCCCGAGAGCGGCCCGGAGGTCCGGATACCCCAGGCAGGACAGCAGCCCGGGCACGGAGTCCGGAACCTGGAGCAGCCCTCCGGCGTCCAGGCGGTGCGGGGCGTCGGGCAGCGCGTCCCCCAGTCCCGGGGGGAGGGCCGCCTCGGTGAGCGCCGTGGCGGCCGAGTCGATCAGCCGCTCACTGCACCGCGCCCAGACGTCCTGACCGTCCCGGTACAGCCGGGTGCCGAGGAACCCCGGGACGAAGACCACCAGATCGTGTTCCACTCACTCTCCCCCTGTCCCGGCGCCGAGGAACGTGTGCGGCAGCCGGATCAGATCGCACCGGTCCTCCCCTTGCAGGGCCATGACCAGTCCCTCCGCGTCCGCCGCGGTCGCGACGGCGTGCACGGCGTAACCCCTGTCGGTGACCCCCGTGCCGTCCAGCCACCGCTGCGACCACAGGTCCCAGGCCCGGGACACCGACTCCGGCGTGCACACCAGCAGCACCGGCTGCTCCGCCGGGCCGGCGAACACCAGGGACGTGACGTCGGGGAAGACCCCCGGCAGCCGCTCCGGGGGGTGGCTCCCGTCGCCCGAACAGTCCTTGACGTACACGCTCCCGTGGTCCGCCCAGGCCAGCAGGGGCATGGAGGCGTCGTCCTCGTCGTCGTACAGCTCCCCCAGCGCGAGGCCGGACGGGGCGGCGGTCAGCAGGACGCGCTGTTCGACGCCCTGGCCGCCCTCCGTCCACACCCGGAGCTGGTCGCTCAGGTCACCGGCCGTCCAGTACGAGCCGTCGCGCAGGAATCGCGCATCGATCCCGCAGAACCCACGGTCGGTCCGGATCACGGGGAGCGCGGCGCCCGCGGCGGAGAGACCGGCCGGGACCGCGTGGCGCACCAGCCGCCGGCCGTCCGCGACGCTCAGCCGCAGTGTCGTGCCGTCCGGGGTGCCGACGAGGCTCAGCGAGCGCGCGGGCGTGCCCGCGTCCCCGCCGAGGGGGATGTCCTGGTGCCCGGTGGCCGTCAGGCCCTCGTCGAGCCGCCACAGCCGCACGGACCGTCCGGCCGCCGCGGCCACCGCCCAGCCGTCCGCCGTCCGCACCGCGTCCACGGCCGTCACGATCCGCCCCTCGTGCGCGAGTTCCGTGGCCGGAAGGGACGCCGGATCGTCCTGCCCGGGGCGGGAGACCCGGATCCGGTCGTGCCACGCCCGGCACAGCAGGGGCGGTCCTTCCGGGGCGCCGGTGAGGGACAGGACCGGGCGTTCGTTGCTCGGCCGGCGCCGGACGCCGTAGCCGGTCTCCAGCGCCGGTGCCACGTCCACCACGCGGATGAACGGGCCGTCGGCGATCGCGAGCAGCCCCTGACCGCCCGGCTCGAACGCCATCGCGCCCTCCCGGGGCGCGTCGAGCGCGAGGGTGGCCCGGCGGTCCTCCCGCTCGACGGACCAGAGCCGCACGGCGACCTCCTCGTACCCGGCGAGCAGCACCTCGTCGCCGTGGCGTCCGAAGGCCAGACCGCGGGTGTGGGACGGGTGGGTCCCCAGCGGGTGCAGGACCGGCTCCCGGCCGGGCGCGGCCTCGCACCGCCAGACGTGCACGGCGGTGCCGTCGGAGACGGCGAGACAGCCCTCCCGGTCCGAGACGGGGAACGCAGCGGCCGCCATGGCCGGCGCGGCCAACGTCACCCCGGCCTCGGCGGCGCAGGGGCGCAGAAGGGCGTCCCGGTGCCGGGAGACGACCAGTTCCAGCAGCTCCACCCGCTCGGCGCCTGCGGTCAGGACGAACATCCGCGGGCCCAGGACGAGGAGCGCCAGCTGGCGGACGTCCGCGGTGCGGACCTGCGCCAGCCGGGTGTCCACCTGGCCGCCGCTGTGCCAGGACCACACCCACAGCCGGTCCCCGTCGGCGGCCAGGGCCACGCACTCGCCGCCCGCCTCGGCCGCCGACAGCGCGCGCACGCTGCCGCCCCACCGGTACTCCTGGACGGGCGTGCGGGCCCCCGCGTGCCAGAAGTACACGGACTGGTCGTCGCGGGCGACCGTGGTCCAGCGGGCGCCGGCGCCCACCTCGCGGACCTCGCTCAGCGGGCGTCCGCGTCCGTCGCCGCTCCGGGGCAGCCGGCGTGTCAGCAGCCGCACCCCCGACTCCGGGTGCAGGACCTGGATCTCCCCCAGCCCGCCCGCGGTCAGGGTGTCCGCCGAGGACGACCCCGCCGGTCCGGCGCCGGCGCGCCAGCTCAGGGCCCGGGCGCCGCCGGGCGGCGCCGTGCGCCGCCACTCCGGAGGGTCGGGCGGCACGTCCGTCCAGTACTCCTCCCAGGGCAGGAAACCGTCCGGGCGGCGCAGCGTCCGGTACGTCCCGTCGCGGTGGCTGACGAAGGCGGTGGCGCTGAGCAGCGCCTTGCGCCGCAGCAGCACCTCCTCGGACACGCGGCCCGACGCCCGCGGGAACGCGCCCGCGACCCTGCTGTACAGCGCGGCGCCGTCGCAGTTCCGGGCCGGGCCCGCCGCGAGCGGCAGCATGACGTCCGGGTTGGTGCGCAGCAGGAAGTCCACGTCCTCGAACAGCCTGCGCAGTGCCTCGGGCCCCACCTGGGCGGCGTGGGCGCCCAGGTAGTCGAGCGTGTAGTCGTCGGCCCGGCTCCAGTCGCCGTGCACGCCGGCGCGCAGCGCGTCGAGCACCCGGCGGTGCGCCTCGCGCGTGGTCAGCCCGGCGTCGGAGAGGAAGAAGTCGCCGAAGCTCGGGTGGGCCAGCTGGTACCGGGTCCGGCCGCCGTCCTTCTGGGCGGCGACGATGCCGCCGCCCGCGCTCCGGCACACCTGCCGCACGTCCCGCGCGGTGAGCTGCGGCGTGCCGGGGTCGCGCAGTGCGTCGGCCAGGGCCGGCCAGGCCGCGTCCTCGGCCGGGACGGGGCCCTGGGCCACCGCGAGCGCCCGCAGCACCTCGTGGGCCCGCCGCGCGCCGGGCTGCCCGGCGAGATGGGCCGTCTCCTCCGCGAGGCGGGCCCGCAGGTCGGTGCCGCCGTCGCGCAGCCACGCCAGCAGCTCCGTCTCGGACACGACCGTGGCGCGGCGGGTGAGGCCGGCCGCGACCAGGCGGGCCACCAGGAACGAGCCGTGACTGCGTTGCGCGACGATCTCCGCCGTCCACTCCCGGTCCTCCTGGCGTGCCTCGCCCCGGTACGGGGAGCCGTCCGTGTCCAGGACGGACCGCACCATGCCGGCGATGCTCGCCCGGGCCTCCGCGTCGTCCCCCAGGACCAAGGGCTCGACGCTGAGCTCCAGCGCGTCCAGCAGCGACTCCTCCTCCGCGGGCGCGGTGGTGCGCCGGCGCGGCTGGGCCCGGGTGGCGACGATCACCCGGACGCCGAGTGTGCGGGCGAGCGGGCCGAGGACGTGCCGGGCGATCGCGTGCGCCTGGTCGGGGAGCGCCTCGTCGAGTCCGTCGAAGAGGAGGTTCACCGACCCCGCCCGCCCGACCAACAGCTCGAAGGCCTCCGTGAACCGCTCCGAGGTCACCGGCTCCTCCGGCAGCGCCGGCGCCCCGTCGATCGCCGACAGGACCTCCCGCAGCTGGGCGGCGAGCGAGTGGGCGGACTGCCCCTGGCAGCTCAGCGCCGCGTGGACGGTGCCCGTGCGGGGGAGTGTCGCCGGGTCGAGCCCGGGACCGAGGGCCGCCCGCCAGCCGGGCAGCGAGGTGAGCGCGAGACGGCCGAGCAGCGCGGTCTTCCCGGTGCCCGCCAGACCCGTCACCGCGAGCATCCCCTGCGGATGGGTGTCCATCCAGCGCACGATCCGGCTGAGGGCGTCCCGGCGGCCCGCGAAGTGCCGGTGCAGATGGCTGTTGTCCTCGAGGCCGAACTGCTCGGCCTCGATCCACGGCTTGCGCCGGGTCAGCACGGCCGGCGTGTACGGGCGCCGGTCGGACCGCTCGTGGTACGGGTTGTCGAGGAAGCTGTTGGGCAGGGCGCGGATCTCCCAGCAGTCCGGCCGCTGCGCCGGTTCGTCCAGACCGTCGTCCGCGGCGCGCGCGTCCACCGCCTGGCACAGGTACGGCAGCGGCAGGTACAGCGCCTGCGGCTCGAACGGGCGGGACGCGTCGTCCGCCGTGAAGTCCGGCCGGCCCAGCGCCTCCTCCAGCCAGGTCACCCACCGGCCGGCCGGAACCTGGGCGTCCGCCCCGGACGTGCCGATGACGGCGAACCCCTTCCGCCGGGTCTCCCACGCGCGGACCACCGCGGGGTCGCGCTGCAGCTCCACGGCATGGCGTACGGCCTCGGTCAGCGCGTTGTAGCTCTGCGAGGAACAGGCGTCGACGATCAGCAGGGTGTCCGACTCGAACTCCGGACGCAGCAGCAGGCCCACCAGGTCGAGCAGCGGAACGGCCTTGTCCGGGTCGAACTCCCCGGACTCCCAGGAGTCGGCACAGGCGAGGAAGTAGCCCTCGTCACGGCGCTGCACGCCGTGCCCCGTCCAGTAGAGGATCTTCCGCTCGGCGCCGTCGGCCAGGAACTCCTCGAGCCCTGCCCACAGTTGCTGCCGCGTGGCCCCTCGCCGGTCCGCGCGCATGGTGCCCCGGAAGCCGAGCCGTTCCCGCACCGTCCGTGTGAACCGGTCACGCACGTCGGGCAGATGCGGCCGGTTCAGCCGCTCCCGCTCCGCCGGGTCCGGATGCGCGTACTCCGGTACGGCGACCGTGCCCACCAGGCGGGAAAAACGGTCCTCGGTCTTCTGTAAAGCCGGTCGGCCTTCCGTGCTGCTCCGTACCATGAGCTTCGACAGCACCCCCCGTGAGTGTCCACCACAGCCTGTTTACCAGTGGAGTTGGCGATGCGTGACAGATTCACCGTGGTTGGCCGGGCGACGGACTGTCATCTTTTCGAGGGCGACGGCGTCCAGGCGATCGACGAGGACAACGTCCACATCACGTACACGCCGGAGCGGGTGCGCTTCCCGGAGGAGATCGCGGGATGGCGGCGCGCGATCGAAGAGGAGGAGGAGCGCAAGGAGGCCGCCGGGCTGCCGCACCGGTGGAACAACGCGCGCTTCGCGGTCGAACGGGTCGTGGTGACCCGGACGCACATCGCCGAGTACCCGGTGCTCTCCCTCGCCCTCCGGGACGCCGACTACTTCGACTTCCTCACCACCTCGCTCAACCTGGACCGCCGCCAGAAGAACGGTCTCACCCTGCGCGAGCAGTACCTCGAGGGCAGCGACCCGGTGGACGCGCCGTCCTGGATGAACTGCAGCCTCGGCGTCAACGTGGCCCTGGAGACCGGCAAGGACGGCAAGATGCTGTTCTCCCGGCGCAGCGCACAGGTCGCCGGGCCGAACAGCGGACGCTGGAACTCCTCGGCCAACGAGGGACTCGCCCAGCAGCACGACCTCCCCGCGGACGGCAGCCCGGTCAGCCTGCACGCGGTCGCCCGCCGCGCCCTCCTCGAGGAACTCGCCGTGCACGACGGGGACGGGACCGAGATCGAACTGCTCGGCCTCGGACTCGACGTCGTGAACCACCAGTGGGCGGTGTTCTGCCGCGCGGTGGCCCCCGAGCTCGACGAGGCGGCCCTGCGCCTGCGGTGGACGCGCGGCGTCACCGACAAGTGGGAACACGACCGCTTCGCGTTCGTCGACGCGGACCCGGAGTCGGTCCTCGGCTTCATCGCGGATGAACCGGAATCCCGCTGGACCCCCTGCGCACCGACCCTCTTCTACCTCGCCCTGGTACGCGGCGCGGTCCGCCGCGCCGGCGGCGACCCGGTGGCCCGGTTCCTGGTGGAACAGGCGGAACAGAAGGTGATGAGGGAGCGGGGGCTGTGACCGCGGGACCGCGCGTAAGTCACACCCCCGCTAAGCGGCCCTGCGCCTTGTCGTAGGCGTGTTCGGGGAGGGCTCCTGCGCGTCCTCGGTCCAGGAGGTCACGTCCTCACCGAAGTCGGGGGCCTGGAAGGGCTGGGTCGTCGGAGGCGGCGACACCGTGGTGGAACGGTGGGCCTGCCCTTCCGGGGCCGAGAACAGCGATGTCTGGTCGATGAGAGGTCTGCCTTTCGTGACAGGTCCCTGAGAAGGGCCTGGTGTGCCGTGAGCGGGCACAGTGGTCCAGCGGTACGGCGGTCCTAGAGCTTGGTCATCTTGGCGTACGGGCTCAGGACCCGCACGGGCGTCGAGCCGAAGTCCACGAGCGCCGCGACTCCGTCCTCGATGCCGACGACCCGGCCGAGGCCGTACACGTCATGGGTGACCTGGTCCCCCGTGGCGAAGTGCTTGGGAGCCGGTGCGACCGGGACCTTGAAGGGGCTGGTGGGCAGATGACGACGCGGTGCCGCAGGCTTGGTCATGGCTCAGTATGCGCCTTCACGCGGTCCGCTCGCTGTGGTCATGGACACGGACCCGGAACCGGACCGGGACGGACAACGTCGAAGGGCCCCACCGCGACCGGTGGGGCCCTTCGACATCGTGCCCGGTGAGGCACTGGCGGAGGATACGAGATTCGAACTCGTGAGGGGTTGCCCCCAACACGCTTTCCAAGCGTGCGCCCTAGGCCTCTAGGCGAATCCTCCGCCGGAAACATTACATGACCGAGAGGAGTGCTCGCGAACTCGTTCCCGCACCCCACGATGAGGTAGCCTCTGCGTAGCCCCTCACGCGGCGCTATCTGACTGAACTCCCCCAGGGCCGGAAGGCAGCAAGGGTAGGTCGGCTCTGGCGGGTGCGTGGGGGGCGCTTGCGTTCCCCGGCGGCCGGTCCGGTTGTCGGTGCGCGCCTATAACCTCGTAGACGTGTCGTCTCTCGCGCTGTACCGCCGCTACCGACCCGAGTCCTTCGCCGAGGTCATCGGGCAGGAGCATGTCACCGACCCGTTGCAGCAGGCGCTGCGGAACAACCGGGTCAATCACGCGTACCTGTTCAGCGGGCCCCGCGGCTGCGGCAAGACGACCAGTGCGCGGATCCTCGCGCGGTGCCTGAACTGCGAGCAGGGTCCGACGCCGACGCCGTGCGGTGAGTGCCAGTCCTGCCAGGACCTCGCGCGCAACGGGCCCGGTTCGATCGACGTCATCGAGATCGACGCCGCGTCCCACGGTGGCGTGGACGATGCCCGTGACCTGCGCGAGAAGGCCTTCTTCGGGCCCGCGAGCAGCCGGTACAAGATCTACATCATCGACGAGGCCCACATGGTCACGTCGGCCGGTTTCAACGCGCTGCTCAAGGTCGTCGAGGAGCCGCCGGAGCATCTGAAGTTCATCTTCGCGACCACCGAGCCCGAGAAGGTCATCGGCACGATCCGGTCGCGGACGCACCACTACCCGTTCCGGCTCGTCCCCCCCGGCACGCTCCGCGAGTACCTGGGCGAGGTGTGCCGGAAGGAGGGCATCGCCGTCGAGGAGGGCGT
>MUNG01000180.1:0-376 GCA_002154585.1 Streptomyces pseudogriseolus | reverse complement strand
CGACCTGCTGGAGCGGCTGCGTGACCTCGTCATCCTCGCCGCCGTCCCCGACGCCGCCGACAAGGGCCTCATCGACGCCCCCGCCGACGTCCTCGAGCGCATGCAGGCGCAGGCCGGCACGTTCGGGCCCGCCGAGCTCGGCCGCGCCGCCGACATCGTCAACGAGGGCCTCACCGAGATGCGCGGCGCCACCTCGCCCCGGCTTCAGCTGGAGCTGATCTGCGCGCGCGTGCTGCTGCCCGCCGCGTACGGCGACGAGCGCTCCCTGATGGCCCGGCTGGACCGCATCGAGCGCGGGGTGCAGTTCTCCGCGGGCGGTGCGGCCGCCGGAATGCCCGCGATGGGGTACGTCCCCGGTCCGGACGCCCACGGCGGG
>MUNG01000018.1 GCA_002154585.1 Streptomyces pseudogriseolus | reverse complement strand
TCGCCCCTCCTCCCGGCCGGGAGGAGGGGCGACGTGCTTCACGCACTACAAGAAGGTCAGGCCACGTTCACCCGCTGGCCCGGAGGCGCCGCCTCCAGCCAGGCGAGGAAGCCGGTCAGCGCGTCCTCGCTCATCGCCAGCTCCAGACGCGTGCCCCGGTGCAGACAGGCGAGGATCACCGCGTCGGACAGCAGCGCCAGCTCCTCCTCGCCCTCCGGGACGCGGCGGCCGGCCACCTCGATCGCGGAGCGCTCCAGCACGCGGCGCGGACGCGGGGCGTAGGAGAAGACCCGGAACCACTCGACCCGGTCGCCGTTGTAACGTGCCACCCCGTACGCCCAGCCCTTGCCGCCGGCGTCGCCCTTCTCGGGCGCGTCCCAGCGCAGGCTGCAGTCGAACGTGCCGCCCGACCGCTGGATGAGACGGCGGCGCAGGCCGAAGACGAAAAGCCCCACCACCAGCAGGGCCACGACGATTCCGCCCACAGTCAGAGCGAGGACCATCGGCACCGACCTCCTCGTCTCCTAGGTAACGGAACGGAAAAATCATCCAGATCTGCCTCAGCCGCGACCGGCTCCGGATCGCTCCGGTGCCGGCCGCGGCTGAGTGACGTCATCTCACCGTGCCGGGATCAGCGCCCCGCCGTCGCCGCCCGCAGACGGACGTCCGCGGCACGCTGGGCCTCGGCGTCGTCCTCCGCCTTCGCGCGGGCGAGCTCCTGCTCCACGCGCTGGACGTCGATCTCGTCCGACAGCTCGGCGATCTCGGCCAGCAGGGACAGCTTGTTGTCCGCGAACGAGATGAATCCGCCGTGCACCGCGGCGACGACCGTGCCGCCCTCGGGCGTACGGATGGTCACCGGGCCCGACTCCAGCACACCGAGCAGCGGCTGGTGACCGGGCATGACGCCGATGTCGCCGGACGTGGTGCGCGCGACGACCAGGGTGGCCTCGCCGGACCAGACCTCTCGGTCGGCCGCGACCAGCGCGACGTGCAGCTCAGCAGCCAAGGTGGCTCCTCGGGTCACCACCCGGCGGTAGTGCCGGGTGTTGGTTACAAGTCTAGTGGGCGTGGCAGAGGGGGCGGGACGTGCCCGCCCCCTCAAGGGTGAGCCGTTCGGCTCACGTCAGAGCGCGGGGGTCAGGAGACGCCCAGCTCCTTCGCGTTCTTCTTCAGGTCCTCGATGCCACCGCACATGAAGAACGCCTGCTCCGGGAAGTGGTCGTACTCGCCGTCGCAGATCGCGTTGAAGGCCGCGATCGACTCGTCCAGCGGGACGTCCGACCCGTCGACGCCGGTGAACTGCTTGGCGACGTGGGTGTTCTGGGACAGGAAGCGCTCCACGCGACGGGCACGGTGGACGACGAGCTTGTCCTCCTCGCCGAGCTCGTCGATACCGAGGATCGCGATGATGTCCTGCAGGTCCTTGTACTTCTGCAGGATGTTCTTCACGCGCATGGCCGCGTTGTAGTGGTCCTGCGCGATGTAGCGCGGGTCCAGGATCCGGGACGTCGAGTCCAGCGGGTCCACGGCCGGGTAGATGCCCTTCTCCGAGATCGGACGGGAGAGCACCGTCGTCGCGTCGAGGTGGGCGAAGGTGGTGGCCGGGGCCGGGTCGGTCAGGTCGTCCGCGGGGACGTAGATCGCCTGCATCGAGGTGATCGAGTGACCACGGGTCGAGGTGATGCGCTCCTGGAGGAGACCCATCTCGTCGGCCAGGTTCGGCTGGTAGCCCACCGCGGAGGGCATGCGGCCGAGCAGGGTCGACACCTCGGAACCGGCCTGGGTGAAGCGGAAGATGTTGTCGATGAAGAACAGCACGTCCTGCTTCTGCACATCGCGGAAGTACTCCGCCATGGTCAGGCCGGCCAGGGCCACGCGCAGACGGGTGCCCGGGGGCTCGTCCATCTGGCCGAAGACGAGCGCGGTCTTGTCGATGACGCCCGACTCGCTCATCTCGTCGATGAGGTCGTTGCCCTCACGGGTGCGCTCACCGACACCGGCGAACACCGACACACCGTCGTGGTTGTTGGCGACGCGGTAGATCATCTCCTGGATGAGCACCGTCTTGCCGACGCCGGCGCCGCCGAACAGACCGATCTTGCCGCCCTTGACGTACGGGGTCAGCAGGTCGATGACCTTGACGCCGGTCTCGAACATCTCGGTCTTCGACTCGAGCTCGTCGAAGTTCGGCGCCTTGCGGTGGATCGGCCAGCGCTCGCCCGTGTACTCCTCGTCGACGTTCAGCACCTCACCGAGGGTGTTGAACACCTTGCCGGTGGTGAAGTCGCCGACCGGCACGGAGATGGAGGCGCCCGTGTCGGTCACCGGGGCCTGGCGGACCAGACCGTCGGTGGGCTGCATGGAGATGGTGCGGACCAGGCCGTCACCGAGGTGCTGCGCGACCTCGAGGGTCAGCGTCTTGAGCTCGCCCTCCTTGGCCGGGTCGGCGACCTGGACGTGCAGGGCGTTGTAGATGTCCGGCATGGCGTCGACGGGGAACTCCACGTCGACGACCGGGCCGATGACCCGGGCGACGCGGCCCGTAGCCGTCGCGGTCTCAACAGTGGTGGTCATTAGTTGTCACTCCCCGCGGTCGCGTCGGCCAGGGCACTGGCGCCACCGACGATCTCGCTGATTTCCTGGGTGATTTCGGCCTGGCGGGCCGCGTTGGCAAGACGGGAGAGCGTGTTGATCAGCTCGCCCGCGTTGTCGGTGGCCGACTTCATCGCGCGCCGCGTGGCGGCGTGCTTCGAAGCGGCCGACTGGAGCAGCGCGTTGTAGATCCGGCTCTCCACGTACCGCGGCAGCAGCGCGTCGAGGACGTCCTCCGCCGAGGGCTCGAAGTCGTACAGCGGCAGGATCTCGCCCTTGGTGGCGCTCTCTTCCGCGACCTCTTCGAGGCGCAGCGGGAGCAGCCGGGAGTCGACCGCCGTCTGCGTCATCATCGAGACGAACTCGGTGTAGACGATGTGGAGTTCGTCCACGCCGCCGTCCGCCGTCTCCGACTGGATGGCCTCGATCAGCGGCGCCGCGACCTTCTTGGCGTCCGCGTACGAGGGCTCGTCGGTGAAGCCGGTGAACGTCTCCGCGATCGTGCGCTCGCGGAAGTTGTAGTGGGCCACACCGCGCCGGCCGACGATGTACGTGTCGACCTGCTTGCCCTCGCGCTCGAGGCGCTCGGTCAGCTGCTCCGCCGCCTTGATGGCGTTGGCGTTGAAGGCGCCGGCCAGGCCGCGGTCGCTCGTGAGGAGCAGGACCGCGGCACGGGTCGGGTTGTCCGCCTCCGTGGTGAGCGGGTGCTTGGTGTTCGACCCGGTGCCGACCGCCGTGACCGCGCGGGTGAGTTCCCGCGCGTACGGCGTGGAGGCCGCCACCTTGCGCTGCGCCTTGACGACGCGCGAGGCGGCGATCATCTCCATCGCCTTGGTGATCTTCTTGGTCGCGGTGACGGATCGGATGCGACGCTTGTAGACCCGGAGCTGAGCTCCCATGAGTCAGGTCCCTTCCTTACGTCACTTGGCGGCGGACGGGGCGTCCTCGCCGAGCAGCTTGCCGTCGCTCGTCTCGAACTGCTTCTTGAACTCGGCGATCGCGTCGGCCACGGCCTGCAGGGTGTCGTCCGACATCTTGCCGCCCTCGCGGATGGAGGTCATGAGGCCCTGCTCCTTGCGGTGCAGGTACTCCAGGAGCTCCTTCTCGAAGCGGCGGATGTCCGCGACCGGCACGTCGTCCATCTTGCCGGTGGTGCCGGCCCAGACGGAGACGACCTGGTCCTCGGTCGACATCGGCTGGTACTGGTCCTGCTTCAGCAGCTCGACCATGCGCTGACCGCGCTCCAGCTGCGCCTTGGAGGCCGCGTCCAGGTCGGAACCGAAGGCGGCGAACGCCTCCAGCTCACGGAACTGGGCGAGGTCCACGCGCAGACGGCCGGAGACCTGCTTCATCGCCTTGTGCTGCGCGGAACCGCCGACCCGGGAGACGGAGATACCGACGTTCAGCGCGGGGCGCTGACCGGCGTTGAAGAGGTCCGACTCCAGGAAGCACTGGCCGTCGGTGATGGAGATGACGTTGGTCGGGATGAACGCCGAGACGTCGTTGGCCTTCGTCTCGACGATCGGCAGACCGGTCATCGAGCCGGCGCCCATGTCGTCGGAGAGCTTCGCGCAGCGCTCCAGCAGACGGGAGTGCAGGTAGAAGACGTCACCCGGGTAGGCCTCGCGGCCCGGCGGGCGGCGCAGCAGCAGCGACACGGCGCGGTAGGCGTCGGCCTGCTTCGACAGGTCGTCGAAGATGATCAGGACGTGCTTGCCCTGGTACATCCAGTGCTGGCCGATGGCCGAGCCGGTGTACGGCGCCAGGTACTTGAAGCCGGCCGGGTCGGACGCCGGGGCGGCGACGATGGTCGTGTACTCCAGCGCGCCGTTCTCCTCCAGCGCGCGGCGGACCGACGCGATGGTGGAGCCCTTCTGGCCGATGGCGACGTAGATGCAGCGGACCTGCTTCTTCGGGTCGCCGGAGCGCCAGTTGTCACGCTGGTTGATGATCGTGTCGACGGCCAGCGCGGTCTTGCCGGTCTGGCGGTCGCCGATGATCAGCTGACGCTGACCACGGCCGATCGGGGTCATGGCGTCGACGGCCTTGTAGCCCGTCTCCATCGGCTCGTGCACCGACTTGCGCTGCATGACCGTGGGGGCCTGCAGTTCGAGGGCGCGGCGGCCCTCGGTCTCGATCTCGCCGAGGCCGTCGATCGGGTTGCCGAGCGGGTCGACCACACGGCCGAGGTAGCCCTCGCCGACGGCGACGGACAGCACCTCGCCGGTACGGGTGACCGGCTGGCCCTCCTCGATGCCGCTGAACTCACCGAGGACGATGGCACCGATCTCGCGCTCCTCGAGGTTGAGGGCGAGGCCGAGGGTGCCGTCCTCGAACTTCAGCAGCTCGTTGGCCATGGCCGAGGGCAGGCCCTCGACCTTCGCGATGCCGTCGCCGGCCAGGGTGACCGTACCGACCTCCTCGCGCGAGGCCGCGTCCGGCTTGTACGACTGGACGAAGTTCTCCAGCGCGTCCCGGATCTCCTCCGGCCGGATCGTGAGCTCCGCCATCTGAGTTCCCTGCTCTCCTTGTTGGGCCCGAAGTTTCACTTGGGGGGGATGGGGACTCCCCCCTACAGGAGGTGAATCCTCTGCACGGCCCAACCAGGGCCGTAATTGCTACTGCCTATTAAGAATGTGGTGCTCAGCCCGCCAGGCGGCGGCCCGCGTCCTCGAGCCGGTCCGCCAGGGAGCCGTTGATGACCTCGTCACCGACCTGCACCCGCAGCCCGCCGACGACCTGGGGGTCGACGTCGAGGTTGAGGTGCATCCGGCGGCCGTAGAGCTTCGCCAGGGCGTCGCCGAGGCGCTGCTTCTGCCGGTCGCTGAGCGGCACCGCGGAGGTGACGACGGCCACCGTGCGGTCCCGGCGCTCGGCGGCGAGCTTGGACAGGGACTCGAGTCCCGACTCCAGGCTACGTCCCCGCGGCGCGGTCACGAGGCGCGTCACCAGACGCACCGTGGCCTCGTCCGCCCGCCCGCCGAGCAGGCTGCGGAGCAGCTCGCCCTTGGCGGCGGCCGTGGCGGACCGGTTGGTGAGGGCCGCGCGCAGCTGGGTGTCGGAGGCGACGATCCGGCCGAACCGGAACAGCTCGTCCTCGACGCTGTCGAGCCCGCCCGCCTTCTGGGCGGCGGTGAGGTCGCCGACGTTCGCCAGTTCCTCCAGCGCGTCCACCAGGTCGCGGGACTGCGACCAGCGGGAGCGCACCATGCCGGACACCAGGTCGGCGGCGGTGCCGCTGACCTGCGAGCCGAGCAGGCGCCGGGCCAGGTCGGCCTTGGCCTCACCGGCCTGCGCCGGGTCGGTGAGGACCCGACGCAGCGACACCTCGCGGTCGAGCAGCGCGGTGACGGCGGCCAGCTCGTCGGCGAGCGCGGCCGCGTCCACGGACGTGGAGTCCGTCAGCGCGTCGAGACGCTCACGTGCGGCTGCCAGGGCCTCGCGGCTCGCTCCGTTCATCGTGCGGCCTCGGCCTTCTCGTCGAGCTCGTCGAGGAAGCGGTCGATCACGCGGCTCTGGCGGGCGTGGTCCTCGAGGGACTCGCCGACCAGCTTGCCGGCCAGCTCGGTGGCGAGCTTGCCGACGTCCTGGCGCAGCGCGGACGCTGCGGCCTTGCGGTCGGCCTCGATCTGGGCGTGGCCGGCGGCGACGATCTCCTCGCGCTGCCGCTGGCCTTCCGCACGCATCTCGGCGATGAGCGCGGCACCCTGCTCCTGCGCCTCCTGGCGCAGACGCGCGGCCTCGTGCCGGGCCTCGGCGAGCTGGGCCTTGTACTGCTCCAGGACGCTCTGGGCCTCGGTCTGGGCGGCCTCGGCCTTCTCGATACCGCCCTCGATGGCCTCGCGGCGCTCTTCCAGAACCTTGTTGATGTTCGGGAGGAGCTTCTTGGCGAGGAAGCCGAAGACGATGACGAAGGCGAGCAGGCCGATGACAAGCTCAGGGATCGGCGGAACGAGGGGGTTCTCCCCACCCTCGCTCGCCGCGATGAGCAGCTGGCTCATGTGAGTGCCTTTCGTCTAGTCGGCTGGACTGGTCTGGTGGCTCAGTAGCCGTAGACGAACGGCATGACCAGACCGATGAGGGCGAGCGCCTCACAGAAGGCGAAGCCCAGGATCTGGTTGGCGCGGATCAGGCCGGCAGCCTCGGGCTGGCGGGCGAGGGCCTGGGTGCCGTTGCCGAAGATGATGCCGACGCCGACGCCCGGGCCGATCGCGGCGAGGCCGTAACCGATGGAGCCGAGGGAGCCTTCGACAGCAGCAAGGGTCGCAGACATGCCAGTTCTTCCTTTTCTTTACGGACCGGTGGGGGTTGGCCACCGGACGATCTGTGGAGGTGACAGGGCGGGTGGGCTCAGTGGTGCTCGGCCATGGCGCCCTGGATGTACGTGCAGGTCAGCAGCACGAACACGTACGCCTGAAGCGCCTGGATGAACAGCTCGAAGGCGGTCATCACGATGACCATCACGAACGAGACGCCCGCGTAGGCGATGCCGATGCCGTTCAGCATGTACCAGCTGGCGATCGTGAAGAGCAGCAGCAGGGTGTGGCCGGCGAACATGTTCGCGAACAGTCGCACGGCGTGGGTGAACGGCCGGATCAGCAGGTTCGAGAAGAGCTCGATCAGCATGGCCAGCGGCAGCACCGGGCCGAGCGACTTGTCGTAGCCGGTGACGTTCTTCCAGAAGCCGACGAAGCCCTGCCGCTTGAAGGTCAGCACGACCCAGGTGATGTACACGACCAGGGCGAGGACCAGCGGGTACGAGATGATCGAGGTCACCGGGAACTGGGCGACCGGGATGATCGACCAGAGGTTCATCATCCAGACGAAGAAGAAGAGGGAGACGACGAACGGAACGTACTTCTCGCCCTCCTTCTTGCCGATCGTCTCGTAGACGACGCCGCGGCGGATGAAGTCGTAACCCGCCTCCGCGACCATCTGGAGCTTGCCGGGGACGACCTGCGGACGGCGGAAGGCGGCCCAGAAGAAGCCGATGATGATCAGCGAGCCGAGCAGCGCCAGCAGCATCGTCTTGTTGAAGTACAGGTTGCTGTCTCCGTCGCCCCACAGGGGCTGGAACAGGAACGAGTGCAGGCCCGGAGACACTTCCGCGAAGCCACACCCGTCGAAGAGGTGGCAGTTGGTGTCGAAGGCGAGCACCTGCGTCGGGTCAGCACTCACCGCGGGCTCCTTCAGCGTGGCGCATAGGTACGGCAACCTCGTTGTGTCGGCGCGGCGCTGAGCCGCGGTTCGGCACGGGACTGGTGTAACGGATGTGGGGGCGGCTGGGGGGCATCTCGCCTCGCGATTGAGCAGGCGTCAGCTGGGATGCCCGCGCCCGCGATGCCGCAGTTGGCACCGGACGATAGCAGGGTTGTGCATGCCTCTTTATCCCGGCCCTACCCGTCACGACGAGTGCCCCGATTTCTCGGACTTCGTGTCCTTCGTCGACTCGGGTTCGACGTAGAGAATCTTTGACTTCATGTGCGCCCGCGTCTGCGCGGCGATCCAGGCGAGGGTGCCGGCGACGAGCGTGATCGCGAAGGCCTTGGGGTGGAACAGCGTGGTGTTCTTGAACACGGCCAGGAAGACGAACAGCAGGAGGATCTGCGTCGCGTAGAGCAGCAGCCCCATCGCCTGGAACAGGTGAGGAAGCGATTTGGCGGTGCGCTGCAGGACGTAGAGGCCGATGCCCATGAAAAGAACGACGACGACGGTGGCGACGATCGCGCCGACCGCTCCCTTGCCGCCCACCGTCAGACCACTGACGAGCGCGGCGACGGCACCGACGGCAGCCGTGGGCACGGCGGCCTGGGCCAGGATCCGGACGTCATTGGACGGCATGGCGGCAACTCCGCAATTCACAGGGGGCAGGGTGTCGTCATGGACGAGCGTAAACCCCCGGGCCGGGTGCGAAATCACCGCACCGGTGAGCCGTCAGAGGGCGGCTCGTCAGCTCTTTCCGGGGACTCGTGAACGGTATCACAAACTATTTGATGCAGTCTTTACCTGGGAAGTGTGCGCGGTGTCACACATGAGGGGGAACCTGCGCGTCTGAGCGCGCACGGCGACCGTATGTCTGGTATTGGGCGGATTGGTGCACCCAACTCCGCCCCATCGATCCCCCACGAGTTGGCAATGCTCTAGGCGAATTCTTACCTTGACCGTGACCGGTCGGCCAGGCGTGCGCGGGGTCCCACGGCGCTCGCGCCGTTGACGCCGGAGACACCGGCGGCCACCGGCGTGCGCTCCCCCGAGGCGGCCTCCAGCGGCCCCTCGGCGGCCTGTGCGTCCGACTCCGCGGCATCGTCCGGGGTTTGGGGCGCCGACACCCTCCCACGCCGGTAGCGGGGCGGCACGAAGGCCTCCGCCCAGCGCGGGGCGCGCGGGGTGAAGCGCGGCAGCAGAAGCAGCACCAGGCCGAGGGTGGAGAGGATCACCACGCTCAGGACGATCCACATCGACGCCGAGTTGACGGAGTACGTCAGCGCGCCGAACGCGATCAGCGCCGACCAGAAGTACATGATCAGCACCGCCCTGCTGTGCGAGTGGCCGATCTCCAGCAGCCGGTGGTGCAGATGCCCGCGGTCCGCCGCGAACGGCGACTGGCCGCGCCAGGTGCGCCGCACGATCGCCAGGATCAGGTCGGCGGCCGGCACCGCGATGATGGTCAGCGGCAGCAGCAGCGGGATGTACACCGGCACCGTCTGGTGCACGGCCTCCTTCTCCGAACCGGCGAACAGCTTCAGCGCGTCCGGGTCCACCTGGCCCGTCACGGAGATCGCGCCGGCCGCCAGCACCAGCCCGATCAGCATCGAGCCGGAGTCGCCCATGAAGATCCGCGCCGGGTGCATGTTGTGCGGCAGGAAGCCCAGGCACATGCCCATCAGGATCGCCGCGAACAGCGTCGCCGGGGCGGCCGCCTCGATGCCGTACGAGTACCAGATGCGGTAGGCGTACAGGAAGAACGCGGCCGCCGCGATGCACACCATGCCGGCCGCGAGACCGTCCAGGCCGTCGACGAAGTTGACCGCGTTGATGGTGATGACCACCAGGGCGACGGTCAGCAGCGTGCCCTGCCACTGGGTGAGCGCGACCGAGCCGACACCGGGGATCGGCAGCCACAGGATCGTCAGACCCTGCATGACCATCACACCGGCGGCGATCATCTGCCCGCCCAGCTTGATCAGCGCGTCGATCTCGAACTTGTCGTCCAGCACGCCGATCAACCAGATCAGCGCGGCCCCGGAGAGCAGTGCCCGGGGCTCGTTGGAGTTCTCGAAGAGCGTGCTGAGGTTCGTCAGGTGGTCGGCGACCAGCAGGCCCGCGCACAGGCCGAAGAACATCGCGATCCCGCCGAGCCGCGGAGTGGGCTCCCGGTGCACGTCACGTGCCCGGATCTCCGGCATCGCCCCCGCCACGATCGCGAACTTCCGCACCGGTCCTGTCAGGAGGTACGTCACCGCGGCCGTGATGCAGAGCGTCAGCAGGTATTCACGCACGGGCTTCCCCACAGATCTCGCTGGCCTTCACAGCCCCACACCCTAGCGAGGGGCGCATAAGAGTGGGGACTTCCGGGTACCGACGATGGTTGCACGGACGGCCGGGTCCGCGGCCCCTCACCCCCGCCGGCCGGCTCAGCGCGGGTACGGCGGGAAGGCCGCCACCAGGTCGCGGACGTCCTCCCGGGCCCGTGCGGCGTCCGTGCCGCCCCGCAGGACGCTCGCCAGCAGACCGGCGACCAGCGTCATCTCCCGGGCGCCCATGCCCTGCGTGGTCACCGCCGCCGTGCCCAGCCGCAGCCCGCGGTCGTCGTCGTGCGGCAGCGCGCAGCAGTCGAGGACCAGGCCGGCCGCCGCCAGCCGGCCGCGCGCGGTGCGCCCGTCGACGCCGAGCGGGGCCGGGTCGGCGGTGATCAGGTGGGTGTCGGTGCCCCCGGTGGTGACGGTCAGCCCCTCGGCGGCGAGCGCGGCGGCCAGCGCCCGCGCGTTGGTCACCACCTGGTGGGCGTACGCCGCGAACGCCGGGGTGGCCGCCTCGCCGAAGGCGACGGCCTTGGCGGCGATGGTGTGCATCTGCGCCCCGCCCTGGGTGAAGGGGAACACCGCCCGGTCCACCCGCTCGGCCAGCTCCGCCCCGCACAGCAGCATCCCGCCGCGCGGCCCCCGCAGCACCTTGTGCGTGGTCGCGCAGACGATGTCCGCGTACGGCACCGGGCTGGGCGCCGCTCCCCCGGCGATCAGCCCCATGGGGTGCGCCGCGTCCGCGATCAGGTACGCGCCCACGTCGTCGGCGACCTCGCGGAAGAAGGCGTAGTCGATGTGGCGCGGATAGGAGATGGAACCGCACACGATCGCCTTGGGGCGGTGGGCGCGGGCCAGGGCGCGCACCTGCTCGTGGTCGATGAGGCCGCTCTCCGCGTCCACGCCGTAGCCGACGAAGTCGAACCAGCGGCCGGAGAAGTTGACCGGCGAGCCGTGGGTGAGGTGGCCGCCGTAGGGCAGGCCGAGGGCGAGGACGGTGTCGCCGGGGCGCAGCAGGGCGGCGTAGGCGGCGAGCACCGCGGAGGACCCGGAGTGCGCCTGCACGTTGGCGTGCTCGGCGCCGAACAGCGCCTGGGCGCGCTCCACGGCGAGCCGCTCGGCCACGTCGACGATCTCGCAGCCGCCGTGGTGCCGGTTGCCCGGGTAGCCCTCGGCGTACTTGTTGGCCAGCGGCGAGCCCAGGGCGGCCAGCACCGCGGGCGACATGAAGTTCTCGGCGGCGATCAGCTGGAGCGTGGTCGCCTGCCGCTCGCGCTCCCCGAGCAGCACCTCGGCGAGCTCGGGGTCCTGCCGGCGCAGGACATCGGCCTCGAGCGCAGGGGTGACCGTCATCATGGACTCCCGGACGTCGGCACTGACGTACGACCAATGTAGGCCCGCCCGTCCCGGTGCGCCCGGTTCCTGCATCCGCCTCGCGGGCGCCGCCGGACGCTCAGGTCCGCGCGGGCACCCCGGTCAGCGCCGTGACCACGGGGTCCAGCGCCTGGTGTATCTCGTCGCCGACGGCCCGGAAGAAGGTCAGCGGGGCGCCGTACGGGTCATGGACCTCGTCGGCCTCGGCGGTGGGCGCCAGCAGCCAGCCGCGCAGTGCGGCGGCCGCGCGGACCAGGGCGCGGGCGCGCATGACCAGGCCGTCCTCCAGGGGCGGCAGGGTCGCCGGGTCGATCGCGTTCACCAGGCGGGTGAACTCCTTCAGCGTGAAGGTGCGCAGACCCGCCGAGTGGCCCATGGAGATGACCTGGGCGCGGTGGTCGCGGGTCGCGGTCAGCACGAGGTCGGCGCGGATGACGTGCTCGTCGAGCAGCTCCCGGCCGGTGAAGCCGGAGGCGTCCGCCCCGTACTCGGCCAGCACGGTCTCCGCGTGGGCCTCCATCGGGGCGCCCTCGTGGCCCCAGGTGCCGGCGCTCTCGACGACGAGGCCGCCGCCGAGGACGCCCAGGCGCTGGAGCACGAAATGCCGGGTCAGCCGCTCGGTGATGGGCGAGCGGCAGACGTTTCCGGTGCTGACGTGGAGGATCCGGAAGGTGTCGCGCGGGAGCCCCACGAAGGTGGTCGTGATCTCCGCTGCCCGTTCCCCGTTGCCTATGCCACGCCCCGCCTCAGGGGCCGTCAATTCGCCACCTCGAGGTCGGGTACCACCTTGCGCAGCTCGTCGGGCGAGATCGCGCCCTCGCGCAGCAGCAGGGGCACCGGGCGGGTGACGTCGACGATGGAGGACGGCACGTTGCCCGGGGTGGGGCCGCCGTCCAGGTACACGGAGACGGAGTCGCCGAGCATCTCCTGGGCGGCGTCGCAGTTCTCCGGCGCCGGGTGGCCGGTCAGGTTGGCGGAGGACACGGCCATCGGGCCGACCTCGGTGAGCAGCTCGATGGCGACCGGGTGCAGCGGCATGCGCACCGCGACCGTGCCGCGGGTGTCGCCGAGGTCCCACTGGAGGGACGGCTGGTGGCGGGCGACCAGGGTCAGCGCGCCCGGCCAGAAGGCGTCGACCAGCTCCCAGGCCATCTCGGAGAAGTCCGTGACCAGGCCGTGCAGGGTGTTCGGGGAGCCGATGAGGACGGGCGTGGGCATGGTGCGGCCGCGGCCCTTGGCCTGGAGCAGGTCGGCGACGGCCTCGGAGGTGAAGGCGTCGGCGCCGATGCCGTACACGGTGTCCGTCGGCAGCACCACGAGCTCGCCCCGGCGCACGGCGGACGCGGCCTCACGCAGACCGGTCGCGCGGTCGGTCGCGTCGTTGGTGTCGTATCGCCGAGCCATGTGGCGGGCCTCCTCGTACACGTGCTGCATGGGGGATGAAGTATGCGCCGTGCCGGTCACGGCAGCGCCTTGCGTGCGGTGGCGAACCGGGGGCGGTTGTTCAGGTCGGGGTGGTCGGCCGCGTCGGTCCAGCCGCGGTCCTCGGCGAAGATCCACGGCACCTGCCCGCCCTGGGTGTCGGCGTGCTCGACGACGACCACGCCGCCGGGGCGCAGCAGCCGGTGCGCGGTGCGCTCCAGGCCGCGGATCAGCTCGAGGCCGTCCTCGCCGGAGAACAGGGCCAGCTCGGGGTCGTAGTCGCGGGCCTCGGGGGCGACGTACTCCCACTCGGTGAGCGGGATGTACGGCGGGTTGGAGACCACGAGGTCGACCTGGCCGTCGAGGTCGGGGAAGGCCGTCAGGGCGTTTCCCTGGCGCAGCTCGACCCGTGACCCCTCCATGTTCTTGCGGGTCCACTGGAGGGCGTCCTCGGACAGCTCCACGGCGTACACGCGGGACCGGGGCACCTCCTGGGCGAGCGCCAGCGCGATCGCGCCGGAGCCGGTGCACAGGTCGACGATGCACGGCTCGACGACGTCCATCGCGCGCACCGCGTCTATGGCCCAGCCGACCACCGACTCGGTCTCCGGGCGGGGCACGAACACGCCGGGGCCCACCTGGAGCTCCAGGTAGCGGAAGTACGCGCGGCCGGTGATGTGCTGGAGCGGCTCGCGGGCCTCGCGGCGGGCGACGACCTCCCAGTACCGGGCGTCGAAGTCGGCGTCCTTCACCGTGTGCAGCTCGCCGCGCTTGACGCCGTGCACGAACGCGGCGAGCTCCTCCGCGTCGGTTCGCGGCGAGGGCACGCCCGCGTCGGCGAGCCGCTGGGTGGCCTGGGCCACCTCGGCGAGCAGCAGGTTCACGACGGTCCTCCGGGCTGTCTTCGGGTGCTTACGCGGCGGCGAGCTTGGCGGCGGAGTCCGCGTCGACGCAGGCCTGGATCACCGCGTCGAGGTCGCCGTCCAGGACCTGGTCCAGGTTGTACGCCTTGAAGCCGACGCGGTGGTCCGAGATGCGGTTCTCCGGGAAGTTGTACGTCCGGATCTTCTCGGAGCGGTCGACGGTGCGGACCTGGCTGCGGCGGGCGTCGGCGGCCTCGCGCTCCGCCTCCTCCTGCGCCATGGCGAGGAGCCTGGAGCGCAGGATACGCAGGGCCTGCTCCTTGTTCTGCAGCTGGCTCTTCTCGTTCTGGCAGGAGGCGACGACGCCGGTCGGCAGGTGCGTGATGCGCACGGCGGAGTCGGTGGTGTTGACCGACTGCCCGCCCGGTCCCGAGGAGCGGTAGACGTCGATGCGCAGGTCGTTCGGGTTGATCTCCACGTCGACCTCCTCGGCCTCCGGGGTCACCAGGACGCCGGCGGCGGAGGTGTGGATGCGGCCCTGCGACTCGGTGGCGGGCACCCGCTGCACGCGGTGCACACCGCCCTCGTACTTCAGCCGGGCCCACACGCCCTGGCCGGGCTCGGTCTGCCCGCGGGTCTTCACCGCGACCTGGACGTCCTTGTAGCCGCCCAGCTCGGACTCGGTGGCGTCGATGATCTCGGTCTTCCAGCCGACGCGCTCGGCGTAGCGCAGGTACATGCGCAGCAGGTCGCCGGCGAACAGGGCCGACTCGTCGCCGCCCGCGCCCGCCTTGATCTCGAGGATGACGTCCTTGTCGTCGCTGGGGTCGCGCGGGACCAGCAGCAGCCGCAGCTTCTCGGTGAGCTCCTCGCGCCGCTGCTCGAGGTCCTTGACCTCGGCGGCGAAGTCCGGGTCGTCGGCGGCCAGTTCACGCGCGGTCTCGACGTCGTCGCCGGTCTGCTTCCAGGAGCGGTACGTGGCGACGATCGGGGTGAGCTCGGCGTAGCGCTTGTTCAGCTTGCGCGCGTTCGCCTGGTCGGAGTGGACCGACGGGTCGGCGAGCTTCTTCTCCAGGTCGGCGTGCTCGGCGACGAGTTCCTCGACGGCCTCGAACATCTTGGGGCTCCTGCGGTGTACGTGGGTGAAGGGGCGGGCGACCAAAAACGCCGGTCCCGGCCTGCCCCCGGGCGGGGGCGCGGCCGTGGACCGGCGATTCGGTGCTCGCTACTTCTTGGAGCCGGCGGCCTTGCCGAAGCGGGCCTCGAAGCGGGCCACACGGCCACCGGTGTCGAGGATCTTCTGCTTGCCCGTGTAGAACGGGTGGCACTCGGAGCAGACCTCGGCGCGGATGTTGCCGCTGGAGATCGTGGAGCGAGTGGTGAACGACGCGCCGCAGGTGCAGCTGACCTGCGTCTCGACGTACTCGGGGTGGATGTCGCGCTTCAAGGTGTCTCCTAGGTTTCGGGAGGGCGCCGGGTCGCCGCCGCGGGATGCGGGAGCGTGAACCGGAGCCGACGTACCAGTCTGCCAGGACTGGCGCCGTCTCCCAAAACGGGGGTGGCCCCGGGAAGATTCCCGGGGCCACCTCGCGCTTCCGCGGACGGGCGGTGGGCTCAGCCCAACAGGTCGTAGTTCTGGTAACCCGTGCCCATGGAGAGCCGCGCGGAGAAGAACGGCGCGGTGTTACGGCCGGTGCCCCGGTACAGGTACAGCGTGCCGCTCGGGGTGCGGGCCAGCAGGTCCGCCTTCCCGTCGCCGCTGACGTCCCCGACCGTGACGAGGGCGTTGTACGTGGTGCTCTTCCACGTGGCCAGCTTGGTCCGGCCCGTGAAGGAGCCGGAGCCGGCCTTGCCGGTGCCCTTGTACAGGTACAGGTCGCCGGTGCTGCGGACCCGGGCCACCAGGTCCGTGCGGCCGTCGCCGGTGAAGTCGCCGTGACCGCGCAGGACGTCGAACCCGGCCCAGCCCGTGCCCGTCTTCAGACGGGCCGAGAAGGTGCCGTTGCCCTTGCCCGGGTACGTCCACAGCACGCCCGCGGAGTCCACGATCACCAGGTCGGGCAGGTAGTCGCCGGTCACGTCACCGGGGGTGACGATCTGGCGGACGGTCTTCCAGCCGGTGCTGAGCCGCTTGGTGGCCCAGCTGTTGCTGGAGATGACGTAGTGCGCCCAGTACACGCTCCCGTCGGTGGCGCGGTAGACGAGGTCCTGGTAGCCGTCGCGGTCGAGGTCGGTCTGGAGGACGGTGTTGACGCCCCTCCAGTCACCCCACTCCTCCTGGGCGGCGAACCGCGAGCCCAGCGAGTTGCGGGAGTAGCCGACACCCGTGGACTTCTTGCGGGCCCACAGGTCGGCGCGGTGGTCGCCGTTGATGTCGGTGTCGTCGACGCGCGGGTAGGTGACGCCGACGTAGCTCGCCACCTTGGTGAAGACGCCGTAGGCGCCCTTCGCCACGCAGTCCTCGACGCCCCAGGAGACGACGCCCACGATCCGGTTGTTGACCACCAGCGGACCACCGGAGTCGCCGTTGCAGGCGGTGGTGGTGCCGGCGTCGCTGCCGGTGGCGGGCGTGCCCGCGCAGACCATGTGCCCGCGGACGTAGTCGCTGCCCCAGGCGCCGGCGCACGTGGCGTCGGACTGGATGGGCAGCGTCGCCGTCTTCAGGTACTCGGAGATCTCGTTGTTGGTGGAGGTGGTGCGCCCCCAGCCGTAGACCCGGGCGTTGGTCCCGGGCGTGTACGAGGCCGTGTCGCCCGCCGTGGTCATGCGCAGCGGGGTCGCCTTCACCGGCACCGGCAGCGTGAGCACCGCGATGTCGTTGTCGATGGCGGCCTCGTTGTACGCCGGGTTGTGCCACTGGCGCCAGACGGCGGTCGCGGTGCCGCCGTGCAGGTCGCCGTCGACGGACGGCAGCTGGGTGGCTCCCGTGACGACGGCGCCGTTCAGGTACCAGTTGTAGCCCTTGACGCAGTGCGCGGCGGTGAGGATCTTCGTCGGGGCGACGACGACGCCGCCGCAGAAGAAGCCCTCGTCGGCGACCGGGTCGTAGTAGTGCAGCTGCGCCATCCAGGGCGCCGCGGAGATCGTGGTGGTGGTGCCGCCGATGATCTTCGCGTCGATGCCGGAGCCGGCCTTGCCGCTCGTGCTGAGCTGTGCCTTGTCCTTCGTCCGGGCTGCCTCGTCCGCCGCCATCGCGCCCACGACGCGACGGACCAGCTCGGCCTGCGACGGCGACTCGGTCGCCGGAGAGACCTTCGGCTGCGGCAGCGCGGGCTCGGCCTGGGCCGCGGGCGCCGTCATCAGCGTCGCGGAGACGGCCGCGGCGGCACCGGCCGCGACCACGGCGAACCGGCGTCTGCGACGCCCGGATCCGGACATGGGTATAGCCATGCAATTCCCCCCTCGGGATGGTGAGTTCGGGTCTGAACGTGTTCAAAGACAACCCGAAGCAGCGTGATCGTACACCTGTCCGACCACATCCGTGCACGAAAAACGGCCGTCCCGTGAAGGGACGGCCGTTTCGCGTTCACACGCGGGGCCCTGTGCGTTCATGCGCGGGCCCGTGAAGGGGGTGACGTCAGTCGCCGTTGCCCGGCGTCGGCGTCGTCTTCTGGATCTGCATGAGGAACTCGACGTTCGACTTGGTCTGCTTCATCTTGTCGAGCAGCAGCTCGATCGCCTGCTGCTGGTCGAGCGCGTGCAGCACCCGGCGCAGCTTCCAGACGACCGCCAGCTCCTCGTTGCCGAGCAGGATCTCTTCCTTGCGGGTGCCGGACGCGTCGACGTCCACCGCGGGGAAGATGCGCTTGTCGGCGAGCTTCCGGTCGAGCTTGAGCTCCATGTTGCCGGTGCCCTTGAACTCCTCGAAGATCACCTCGTCCATGCGGGACCCGGTGTCCACCAGGGCGGTGGCGAGGATGGTCAGCGAGCCGCCGTCCTCGATGTTGCGGGCCGCACCGAAGAAGCGCTTCGGCGGGTACAGGGCGGTCGAGTCGACACCACCGGACAGGATGCGGCCGGAGGCGGGCGCGGCGAGGTTGTACGCACGGCCCAGACGCGTGATCGAGTCGAGCAGCACGACGACGTCGTGGCCCAGCTCCACCAGGCGCTTGGCGCGCTCGATGGCGAGCTCGGCGACCGTGGTGTGGTCCTCGGCCGGGCGGTCGAAGGTCGAGGAGATGACCTCGCCCTTCACCGACCGCTGCATGTCGGTGACCTCTTCCGGACGCTCGTCGACGAGGACGACCATCAGGTGGCACTCGGGGTTGTTGTGCGTGATCGCGTTGGCGATCGCCTGCATGATCATGGTCTTGCCGGTCTTCGGCGGGGCCACGATCAGACCGCGCTGGCCCTTGCCGATCGGCGACACGAGGTCGATGATCCGCGTGGTCAGCACGCCCGGGTCGGTCTCCAGACGGAGCCGGTCCTGCGGGTACAGCGGGGTCAGCTTGTTGAACTCCGGGCGGCCGCGGCCGTGTTCGGGCGCCATGCCGTTGACGGAGTCCAGGCGCACCAGCGCGTTGAACTTCTCGCGCCGCTCGCCTTCCTTGGGCTGGCGTACCGCGCCGGTGATGTGGTCGCCCTTGCGCAGGCCGTTCTTGCGGACCTGGGCGAGGGAGACGTACACGTCGTTCGGGCCGGGCAGGTAGCCGGAGGTCCGGATGAACGCGTAGTTGTCGAGGATGTCCAGGATGCCCGCGACGGGGATCAGGACGTCGTCCTCGTTGATCTGCGGCTCCTGCACGTCGTCGCGGCCACGGCGGCCACGGCGGTCGCGGTAGCGTCCGCGACGGCCACGGCGGCCGCCTCCGTCGTCGTCGTACGCGTCGTCCTGACGGCCCCCGCCGCCGCCCTGCTGATTCTGCTGACGGCCGCCGCCCTGGCTCTGCTGCTGGTCGTCGCCCTTGCCGCGGCGGTCGCCGCGGTCGCCGCGGTCACCGCGGTCGTTACGGTCCCCGCGGTCACGGTCGCGGCCACGCTCGCGGCGGTCGCGCCGGCGGCCCTCGCCGCCGTCGTGGTCGGACTTGGCCTCGCCCTGCTGCGGCTGCTGCTGCGCCGGGGCGTCGGTCTTGGTCTCGGTCTTCGCCTCGGCCGTGATCGTCTCGGTCGCGGCGGCCGGGGCGCCCGCGTCGGCGGTGGCGCGACGGCGGCGGCGCTCGGGGGCGCCCTCCGCGGCCTGCTCGGCGGCGGACGCCTTCGGCGAGGGCTGGCCGGGGATCTCGATGGACTGCTGGGCCGCGGCCTTGTCGGCGGGCGCCTGCTCGTCCTTGCCCTCGGTCTTCTTCTCGGCCTTCTCGGCCGTGTCACCCGTACGCGTGCGGGACGTGGCGCGGCGCTTGGGCTTGGTCTCGGCGGACTCGGCCTTGGCCGGGGCGTCCCCGGAAGGGGTGCCTCCACCGGCGGCCTGCGCCTCCTTGATGACCTCGATCAGCTGGCTCTTGCGCATGCGCGCCGTGCCCCTGATGCCGAGGCCGGATGCGACCTGCTGAAGCTCGGCCAGCACCATGCCCTCGAGGCCGGTACCGCGGCGCCGCCGGGAGCCGGCACCGGAGGCAGGCGCGGAAGCGTCCGTGGCGGGCGCGGCAGCGGTCTCCTCGACACGTGCGCCCATCAGATCGGTGGTGTCGCTCACGAAGGGTCCTTCCCTGGAGCGGACGTCGGCCTGTCTGGCTCGGCGACCGGTTGTGCTGTCCGGCATCGTTCCCTGATGTGTGGACCGTGCCGGGGCGGTTGTCCGCCTGCGCGGCGGAAGAGATATCTGGTGATGGCGCTACCCCGAGCCGTGGCATCCAGTGTCACGTGGCGTGGTCGCACCGGTTCCGAAGCTCCCCCAGAGGGGGTGCCCCCACCTGCGGGCCGTTCAGTGTCCGCGTACGACGTACTGCCCGCGTACGAAGCAGTGGACACAGTGCGGCTTGGGGAGCTCCCGGAAGAATGTCTGTCCCGGACGGGGACACGAGGCACCTCGCCATGGTGGGGTCGGGTGCAGACTTGAGGTTAACACTACCGGATCCAACAAACATTCCCCCTCTCGAAATCCGGCAACCGTGTCAGGTCGCGAGCGGCAGAACGCTCGCTCCCTGGAGGTCCAGGCCCAGCCGGTTGGCGGCCCAGTCGGCGCCGGCGAGTGCCTCGACCTTGTCGGCCGTGCCCGCGTCGGCCAGCGCCATGACCGTCGGTCCGGCGCCGGAGATGACCGCGGGGACGCCGTCCCCGCGCAGCCGCTCCACCAGTGCGGCGCTCTCCGGCATGGCCGGGGCGCGGTAGTCCTGGTGCAGGCGGTCCTCGGTGGCGGGCAGCAGCAGCTCGGGGCGCCGGGTGAGGGCCTCGACGAGCAGGGCGGCACGGCCCGCGTTGGCGGCGGCGTCGACGTGCGGCACGGTGCGCGGGAGCAGTCCGCGCGCGGTCTCGGTGAGGACCGGCTTCCCGGGCACGAAAACCACCGGAACGATGGAATCGGCGGGCTCCATCCTGATCGCCCGGGCGGCGCCGCCCTCCATCCAGGACAGGGTGAAACCGCCGAGCAGACAGGCCGCGACGTTGTCGGGGTGGCCCTCGATCTCGGTGGCCAGCTCGAGCAGCGCGGTGTCGTCGAGCTTGGCCTCCGCGCCTATGGTCACGGCGCGGGCGGCGACGATCCCGGCGCAGATGGCGGCCGAGGAGGAGCCGAGGCCCCGGCCGTGCGGGATGCGGTTGGCGCAGACGATCTCCAGACCGCGCGGCTGCCCGCCGAGCAGGTCGAAGGCGGTGCGCAGGGAGCGTACGAGAAGGTGGCTCTCGTCCCGCGGGAGGGTCTCGCTGCCCTCACCCGCGATGTCGATGTGCAGCCCGGAGTCGGCCACCCGGACGACGACGTCGTCGTAGAGGCCCAGCGCGAGGCCGAGGGCGTCGAAGCCCGGGCCGAGGTTGGCGCTGGTGGCGGGGACGCGCACCCGGACGGCGGCGGCGCGGAACGCGGGACCGGCCATCGCTCGAAGACTCTCCTTGAGCTGCGTGGACTGTCGAATGACGTTCGATGGACATTCGAGGGGCGTACGAGAACCCTGGGGCCGCCGCCGACCGGGCTGGCCGGCCGCTTCCGGGCCGTCCCGGGTCACTGGCGGGACCCTGGGGACGACGCACTGCCGCGGCATATGCGGCGGGCGGGTTCCCTACAGCCTATCGAAGGAAGGTTCACCTGCGACATAGGGCGCACAGGAGGCGCACGATGCGTGTCGCAAGCCCCCTGTGCACCCCCTGTGGGGAGCGTCCCCGGCCGGACGCGTCCTTACGCCGGTTTCGCGGTTCGGCGTCGGTGCGAGCCCGCGGGCGCCGGCGCGGGCGCGCGGACCGGCGCCCGGTGGCGCACCGGCCGGACACACCCGGCCCTGCGTGGGTCAGACGAGACCGAGCCGCTGGGCGGCGGCCGCGGCGTCGACCGGGACGGTGACCGGCTGCGGGGCGCCGGCGACGGCCCAGTCGGGGTCCTTCAGACCGTTGCCGGTGACCGTGCAGACGATGCGCTGCCCCGGGTCGACCCGGCCCTGCTCGGCGGCCTTCAGCAGACCGGCGACCGACGCGGCGGACGCGGGCTCGACGAAGACGCCCTCCTGGGAGGCCAGCAGCCGGTAGGCGCGCAGGATCTCACGGTCCGTCACCTCGTCGATGGCGCCGCCCGACTCGTCCCGCGCGGCGAGCGCGAAGTCCCACGAGGCGGGGTTGCCGATGCGGATCGCGGTGGCGATGGTCGACGGGTCCTTGACGACCTCGCCGCGCACGATCGGGGCGCTGCCGGAGGCCTGGAAGCCCCACATGCGCGGGGTCCGCGTGCTGACGCCGTCGGCGGCGTACTCCTTGTAGCCCTTCCAGTACGCGGTGATGTTGCCCGCGTTGCCCACCGGCAGGACGTGGATGTCGGGGGCGTCGCCCAGCATGTCCACGATCTCGAAGGCGGCGGTCTTCTGCCCCTCGATGCGCACCGGATTGACCGAATTGACCAGCGCCACCGGGTAGTTGTCGCTCAGCGCGCGGGCCAGCGTGAGGCAGTCGTCGAAGTTGCCGTCGACCTGGAGGATCTTCGCGCCGTGCACCAGGGCCTGGCCCATCTTGCCCAGCGCGATCTTCCCCTGCGGCACCAGCACGGCGGACACCATGCCGGCCCGCACGCCGTACGCGGCGGCGGAGGCGGAGGTGTTGCCCGTGGAGGCGCAGATGACCGCCTTGGCGCCCTCCTCCTTCGCCTTGGAGATGGCCATGGTCATGCCGCGGTCCTTGAAGGAGCCGGTCGGGTTCGCGCCCTCGACCTTGAGGTGGACCTCGCAGCCGGTGCGCTCGGAGAGCACCTGCGCGGGCACGAGCGGCGTACCGCCCTCACGGAGCGTCACGACCGGCGTGGTGTCGGAGACCGGCAGCCGGTCCCGGTACTCCTCGATGATTCCGCGCCACTGGTGGGTCATTGCTGGTTACTCTCCTTCAACCCGCATGATGCTGGCGACACCACGCACGGTGTCGAGCTTGCGCAACGCCTCCACGGTCCCGCCGAGGGCCGCGTCGGACGCGCGGTGGGTGACGACGACGAGCGACGCCTCCCCGTCCTTTCCTTGCTGGCGGACCGTGTCGATCGAGACACCGTGCTCCGCGAACACGGTGGCGACCTGGGCGAGGACACCCGGTTTGTCGGCCACGTCCAGGCTGATGTGGTAGCGCGTGACGACCTCGCCCATCGGCGAGACGGGCAGCGCCGCGTACGCGGACTCGCCGGGACCGGTGGTCCCGTTGATCCGGTTGCGGGCGACGGCGACCAGGTCGCCGAGCACGGCGGAGGCGGTCGGGGAGCCGCCCGCGCCGGGGCCGTAGAACATCAGCCGGCCGGAGGCGTCGGACTCGACGAACACGGCGTTGTACGCGCCGCGCACGGAGGCCAGCGGGTGGCTGAGCGGGATCATCGCCGGGTGCACGCGCGCGGTGACGGACGCGCCGTCCTCGGCCCGCTCGCAGATGGCGAGCAGCTTGATGGTGCAGCCCATCTCCTTGGCGGAGGCGAAGTCCGCGGCCGTCACCTCGGTCATGCCCTCACGGTGGACGTCGTCGAGGCGCACGCGCGTGTGGAAGGCGATCCCGGCGAGGATGGCGGCCTTGGCGGCGGCGTCGAAGCCCTCGACGTCGGCGGTCGGGTCGGCCTCGGCGTACCCGAGCGCGGTGGCCTCGTCGAGGGCCTCCTGATAACCGGCCCCTGTCGAGTCCATCTTGTCGAGGATGAAGTTGGTGGTGCCGTTGACGATGCCGAGCACCCGGTTGACCTTGTCGCCGGCGAGGGACTCGCGCAGCGGCCGGATCAGCGGGATGGCGCCGGCCACGGCGGCCTCGTAGTAGAGGTCCTTGCCGTGCTCCTCGGCGGCGGCGTGCAGCGCGGCGCCGTCCTGGGCGAGGAGGGCCTTGTTGGCGGAGACGACGGAGGCGCCGTGCTCGAAGGCGGTGGTGATGAGGGTGCGGGCGGGCTCGATGCCGCCGATGACCTCCACGACGACGTCGAGGTCGCCGCGTTTGACCAGGGCGGTCGCGTCCGTGGTGATCAGCGCGGGGTCGATGCCCTCGCGCACCTTGTCGGGCCGCCGTACGGCCACGCCCGCGAGCTCCACCGGGGCGCCGATGCGGGCGGCGAGGTCGTCGGCGTGCGTCGTCATGATGCGCGCCACCTCTGAGCCGACCACTCCACAGCCCAGCAGCGCCACCTTCAGCGGACGCGTACGCATCATCCGACCTCGTTTCCTGATTACCGTCTCGGTTGCACCAGTCTCACCCACCGAACGGGACTTTCTGCGCGAAGTCCGGATCGTGAGACATCTATTTCATTTCCATGACCGCCGCCGACGGAAGATCTTCCAGCGGCGGCGGTCACCCCCTGTCCGCCTCTAGCCGACGTCGAGCCGCAGCAGATCCTCCTCCGTCTCACGCCGGACGATGACGCGCGCCTGACCGTCCTTGACCGCGACCACCGGGGGCCGCAGCACGTGGTTGTAGTTGCTGGCCATGGACCGGCAGTACGCCCCGGTCGCCGGCACGGCGATCAGGTCACCCGGTGCCAGGTCGCCGGGCAGGAACGCGTCCTTCACCACGATGTCACCGCTCTCGCAGTGCTTGCCGACGACGCGGGCGAGCATGGGCTCGGCGTCGGAGGAGCGGGAGACGAGGGAGACGCTGTACTCGGCGTCGTACAGGGCGGTACGGATGTTGTCCGACATCCCGCCGTCGACGGAGACGTAGGTGCGCAGCCCGTCGAGCGGCTTGACCGTGCCGACCTCGTACAGCGTGAACGCGGTCGGCCCCACGATGGCGCGCCCCGGCTCGACGGAGATCCGGGGGGTGCGCAGCTTCGCGGCTTCACACTCACGGGTGACGATCTCGGTCAGCGCCTTGGCGATCTCGTGCGGCTCACGGGGGTCGTCGTCGCTGGTGTACGCGATGCCGAGGCCGCCGCCGAGGTCGATCTCGGGCAGCTCGACGCCGTGCTCGTCACGGATGTCCTTGAGCAGCCCGACCACGCGGTGCGCGGCGACCTCGAACCCGGACATGTCGAAGATCTGCGACCCGATGTGCGAGTGGATCCCGATGAGCTCGAGCGAGTCGAGCTGCAACGCCCGCCGCACGGCCTCCGCGGCCTGCCCGCCGGCCAGCGGGATGCCGAACTTCTGGTCCTCGTGGGCGGTGGCGATGAACTCGTGGGTGTGCGCCTCGACGCCGACGGTGATACGGATCTGCACCCGCTGCCGGGTGCCGAGCTCGCGCGCGATGTGCGCGACGCGGACGATCTCCTGGAACGAGTCGAGCACGATGCGCCCGACGCCGGCCTCGACGGCCCGGCGGATCTCGGCGACGGACTTGTTGTTGCCGTGGAAGGCGATGCGCTCGGCGGGCATCCCGGCGGACAGGGCGGTGGCCAGCTCGCCGCCGGAGCAGACGTCGAGGTTCAGCCCTTCCTCGTTCAGCCACCGCACGACGGCCCGGGACAGGAACGCCTTGCCGGCGTAGAACACGTCGGCGTTGTCGCCGAAGGCGGTGCGCCAGGCACGGGCGCGGGAGCGGAAGTCGTCCTCGTCGAGGACGTAGGCGGGGGTGCCGTACTCCTCGGCGAGCCGCTTGACGTCGATCCCGCCGACGGTGAGCACGCCGTCGTCGTCCCGGGTGACGGTCTCGGACCACACCTTGGGGTCCAGGGCGTTCGGGTCGGATGGCGGCGCGAGGTAGTGCCCCTCGGGGAGGACGTCGGCGTGACGGGGCCCGGCGGGGTGTGCGGAACGGCTCATGGTTCGCGTGCTCTCTCAGAGGTGTCAGAGATGGTCGGGTGCGTCGATGCCGAGCAGGGACAGGCCGCCGGCCAGCACCGTCCCGGCGGCTTCGGCGAGGGCGAGCCGGGCACGGTGGGCGGCCGAGGGTTTCTCGTCGCCGAGAGGCAGGACGGTGGGCAGGAGGGGCGCGAGGGCGTCGGCGACGGCGACGCCCTCGCGCCCCTCCT
>MUNG01000179.1 GCA_002154585.1 Streptomyces pseudogriseolus | reverse complement strand
CCTCCCCCACGTACCGTCGGGGCATGAGCCCCACAGCCCCCGCTCGCCGTCTGCGCCTCGGCCTGCCGCGGCGGGTGTTCTCCCAGATCCTGCTGATGCAGGTGGCGATCGCCGCGGGCGTCGCGGTCCTGGCGACCGGCCTGTTCCTCGCGCCGCTCGGCGAGCAGCTGGACGACCAGGCGATGCGCCGCGCCCTGGCGATCGCGCAGACCACCGCCCAGCAGCCGCAGATCGCCGAGGACCTGCGCGCCACGGAGCCCACGCCCGGCGGGCCGGTGCAGCGGGAGGCGGAGCGGATCCGGCGGGCGACCGGCGCGGAGTACGTGGTGGTGCTGGACCGGCGGGGCGTGCGCTGGTCGCACACCGACCCGGAGCGGATCGGCGGGCTCGTGTCCACCGACCCCGGTGAGGCTCTGGCCGGCCGTGAGGTCATGGAGATCGACGAGGGCACCCTGGGCCGCTCGGCGCGCGGCAAGGTCCCGCTGCGGGACGCCGGCGGCGAGGTCATCGGCGCCGTCTCGGTCGGCATCGCCTACGACAGCGTCCGCGCGCGGCTGATCCACGCCATTCCGGGACTGCTCGCCTACGCGGGCGGCGCCCTCGCGGTGGGTGCGCTCGCGGCCTGGCTGATCTCCCGGCGGGTCCAGCGGCAGACCCGTGACCTGGCCTTCTCCGACATCGCCGCGCTGCTCGCGGAGCGCGAGGCGATGCTGCACGGCATCCGGGAGGGCGTCGTGGCCCTGGACCGGCACGGGCGCGTCCGGCTGCTGAACGACGAGGCGCAGCGGCTGCTGGGCATCGGTGAGGAGGCCGTCGGCAGCTCGCCGGACGAGGCGCTGGGCGCGGGCCGTACGGCGGACGTGCTGGCGGGGCGGGTGACCGGCACCGATCTGCTCACCGTCCGCGGGCAGCGGGTGCTGGTCGCGAACCGTATGCCGACCGACGACGGCGGCGCCGTGGCCACCCTGCGCGACCGGACCGAGCTTGACCAGCTGGGCCGGGAGCTCGACTCGACGCGCGGGCTGATCGACGCGCTGCGCGCCCAGGACCACGAGCACGCGAACCGCATGCACACCCTGTTGGGGCTGCTGGAGCTGGAGATGTACGAGGACGCGGTGGAGTTCGTCGGCGAGGTGGTGGGCGACCACCGGGCCACATCGGAGCAGGTCACGGAGCGGATCCGGGATCCGCTGCTGGCGGCGCTGCTGGTGGGCAAGGCGACGGTGGCGGCGGAGCGCGGGGCGGCGCTGCGGCTGTCGGACCGGTCGCGTCTGCCGGACCGGCTGGTCGACCCGCGCGGGCTGGTGACGGTCGTGGGGAACCTGGTGGACAACGCCCTGGACGCCGTCGCCGGCACGCCCGACGCGCGCGTGGAGGTCGAGTTGCGCGCGGAGGGCCGTACGGCGGTGCTCGTGGTGCGGGACACCGGCCCGGGAGTGCCGCCCGAGCAGCGGGAGCTGATCTTCACGGAGGGCTGGTCCACCAAGGAGCCGCCCGGCCACCGTGGGCGGGGCATCGGGCTGCCGCTGGTGCGCCGGCTCGCGCACCGGCACGGGGGCGACGCGCGCGTGGGTGAGGCGCCGGGCGGGGGCGCCGAGTTCACCGTGGTCCTGCCGGAGGCGCTGGCCGAGCCGGGGCCGCCGACCGCCCTCGCGGGCGCTTCCTCCCGGCCCGCGGAACCGGAGGAGGCGCGATGATCGAGGTGCTGGTTGTGGACGACGACGTCCGGGTGGCGCGGGTGAACGCGGCCTACGTCGACAAGGTGCCCGGCTTCCACGCCGTGACCCCGGCGCACAGCGCGGCGGAGGCGCTGGAGCGGGTGGAGACGCTTTCCCGGGTGGATCTGGTCCTCATGGACCACTATCTGCCCGACGAGACGGGTCTGGACGTCGTCCGGGAGATGCGGCGGCGCGGCCACCAGGCCGACGTGATCATGGTGACGGCGGCGCGGGACGTGGCGACGGTGCAGGCGGCGATGCGGCACGGCGCGCTGCAATACCTGGTCAAGCCGTTCGCCTTCGCCGGGCTGCGCGGCAAGCTGGAGGCGTACGCGCGGCTGCGCCGCACCCTCGACGGCGGCGGTGAGGCGGAGCAGGCGGAGGTGGACCGTATCTTCGGCGCGCTATCCGAGTCGACCGAGCCGCAGCTGCCCAAGGGGCACTCCCCCACCACGGCGGACCTGGTGCGGCGGGCGCTGACGGCGGCGGAAGGGCCGCTGTCGGCGCAGGAGATCGCCGAACGCACGGGAGTGAGCCGGCAGACCGCCCAGCGCTATCTGAAGCTCCTGGAACGCACGGGACGGGCCACGCTGACCCTGCGCTACGGGGACGCGGGCCGCCCGGAACACCGTTACGTGTGGGCGACCCGCGCCTGAGGCACGGCTCGTGGGGGCGGGGGAAGGAACCGTGCCCCCCTCCCATACGGATCCCGGCGCCGTATGTCTCCGCGCGGGCCTTCACCAGGCCGCGCCGGCACTGCGCGGCCCCCACCGCCCGGCAGCCAGCCCGGTAGCCACCCGGCGGCCAGCCCGGTAGCCACCCGGCGGCCAGCCCGGTAGCCGCCCGCCGGGCCGCGCGGGCCGCCCGCCACAACCGCGCCGGCCACCCTCCGGACCGCACCGCCCGCCGCTAAGCCGCCCCCGCGCCCGTCAGCGACCGCACCTCGGTCTCGGCGTGGCGGGCCTCGTCGGGGACCTCGGTGGAGGTGACCGTGCCGAGCCATCCGGCGAGGAAGCCCAGCGGGATGGAGACCAGTCCCGGGTTCTGGAGCGGGAAGAGCTGGAAGTCCACGCCGGGGAAGAGGGAGTCGGGGCTGCCGGACACCACCGGGGACAGCAGCACCAGCACCACCGCCGGGATGAGGCCGCCGTAGACGGACCACACGGCGCCGCGCGTGGTGAAGCCGCGCCAGAACAGCGAGTAGAGCAGCACGGGCAGGTTGGCGGACGCGGCGACGGCGAAGGCGAGACCGACGAGGAAGGCGACGTTGAGGTCGCGGGCCAGCAGGCCGAGGGCGATCGCGACGACCCCGATGCCGACGGCGGCGACGCGCGCGACGGCGACCTCGCTGCGGGGCTTGCCGCCGGGGCGGCGCAGGGAGGCGTACAGGTCGTGGGCGACGGACGCCGAGGAGGCGAGCGTGATCCCGGCGACGACGGCGAGGATGGTCGCGAAGGCGACCGCGGCGACGACCGCGAAGAGCACCGTGCCCCCGGTGGTGCCGGCGCCGCCGCCCAGGTCGAGCGCGAGCAGCGGCACCGCCGTGTTGCCCGACGCGTGCGAGGCGCGCACGGCGTCCGGGCCGATGAGCGCGGCGGCGCCGAAGCCGAGCACGATGGTCATCAGGTAGAAGCCGCCGATGAGGCCGATCGCCCAGACCACGGACCGCCGGGCGGCGCGCGCGGTGGGGACGGTGTAGAAGCGGGACAGGATGTGCGGCAGGCCCGCCGTGCCCAGCACCAGGGCGAGTCCGAGGCTGATGAAGTCGAAGCGGGCGGTCCAGTCGCCGCCGTAGGCGAGGCCGGGGGCGAGGAACGCGTCGCCGTGGCCGCTGCGTTCGGCGGCGGTGTGCAGCAGGCGGTTGACGTCCCCGTGGAAGCGCAGCAGGACGAGGACGGTCAGGGTGACGGTGCCGCCGAGCAGCAGGACCGCCTTGACGATCTGGATCCAGGTGGTGGCGCGCATGCCGCCGAGCGACACGTAGATCACCATGAGCGCTCCGACGCCGACCACGGTCCAGGCCTGCACGGCCTCGCCGGTGCCGCCGAGGAGCAGCGCGACGAGACTGCCCGCGCCGACCATCTGCGCCACCAGGTACAGCACGGAGACGGCGACGGAGGAGGTGCCGGCGGCGATGCGCACCGGCCGTTCCCGCATCCGGGCGGCGACCACGTCGGCGAGCGTGAACCGGCCGCAGTTGCGCACCAGTTCGGCGACCAGGAACAGCACCACCAGCCAGGCCACGAGGAAGCCCACCGAGTAGAGCATCCCGTCGTAGCCGACGAGGGCGATGAGTCCGGAGATGCCGAGGAAGGAGGCGGCCGACATGTAGTCGCCGGCGATGGCAAAACCATTTTCCAGCGGCGAGAAGAGACGGTTGCCGGTGTAGAACTCCTCGGCGGAGCCCTGGCGGTGGCGGCTCACCCAGGTGGTGATGACGAGGGTGACGGCGACGAACGCGCTGAACAGCAGCAGGGCGGTGGTGCGGTGGTCGGTGGTCATGCCGCGCCGCCTCTGCCTCGCGCCAGCTCCTGGGTGTCCCAGCGCAGTTCGAGCGCCGCGCGGTCGCGCCGCAGCCGGGCGTGGCGGACGTAGGCCCAGGTGAGCAGGAAGGTGGTGAGGAACTGGCCGAGTCCCGCGAGCATCCCGACGTTCAGCGCGCCCGCGACGGGGCGCGCCATCAGTTCGGGGACGGTGGTGGCGGTGACGACGTACGCGACGTACCAGACGAGGAAGGCGACGGCCCCGGGGACCACGAACCGCCGGTAGCGGCGCCGCACTTCCTGGAAGGCCGCGCTGCGCTGCACCTCGAGGTAGATGTCGGCCGCCGCGGGCGCGGCCTTCGGCTCGGGCCGCGCCGACGGCGATGCCGCCGCGGCCGATTCGCCCCAGCCCGAGGCCAGGGCGTCGTACCAGGGATCGTCGTAGGTCACGTCCCCCGCATTGCTTCGCTGCATGCCCAAGGATGGACAGAACGGGAACTTCCCTGACTCTTCTTCCCGTACCTCTTCACTCCATCAGGTGACTGGAGTGTGCGGGCGCCTCGTGAAGCGGCTACGGAGACGTCCGGAGGGGCGCCGTCCCG
>MUNG01000178.1 GCA_002154585.1 Streptomyces pseudogriseolus | reverse complement strand
CCCCGCCTCCCCCGCAGCCACACCGCTGGCGCGCTGGCTCCGGCACGGCGGGCCGAGCCTCGAGCGACTGCGCGACACCGGTGCGCCCGCGCCGCGGCTGGCCGGGCGGGCCCCCGCCGACGACGTCGAGCAGCTCTGCCTGACCAACGTGGTCCAGCAGCTGGAGCATCTGCGCGCCCACGAGTCGGTCGCCCGCGCGCTGAAGGAGGGACGGCTCGAACTGCACGGGGTGTACTTCCATGTGGGTGAGGCCCAGGCGTATCTCCTCGCCGAACAGGAGGAGGACAGGGTGTTCGACCGGGTGAGAGACGTGGATCTGGCGGTGTGACGGACGCCCGGGTGTGAGAGGCGTTACACCTCTTGAACCGGGTTGCCCCCTGTCCCGTGGGAAGGGGTGTCGGGCAGTCGCACGACACCCCCGACAGGTCTAAACCAATTTCCCGTCGACCCTTGTCAGCGCACCCCCGGGTCTGATGAGCTGTGGCCTGGGACACAACGGACACCCTGGGAAAGGCAGATGCCGTGAGCAATGAAAGCCTGGCCAACCTCCTGAAGGAGGAGCGACGCTTCGCACCCCCCGCCGACCTGGCCGCGAACGCCAACGTCACCGCGGAGGCGTATGAACAGGCCAAGGCTGACAGGCTCGGCTTCTGGGCCGAGCAGGCCCGCCGGCTGACCTGGGCCAAGGAGCCCACCGAGACCCTCGACTGGTCGAACCCGCCGTTCGCCAAGTGGTTCCAGGACGGCGAGCTCAACGTCGCCTACAACTGCGTCGACCGGCACGTGGAGGCCGGGCTCGGCGACCGGGTCGCGATCCACTTCGAGGGCGAGCCGGGCGACAGCCGCTCCATCACCTACGCCCAGCTCAAGGACGAGGTGTCCAAGGCGGCCAACGCCCTGCTGGAGCTCGGGGTGCGCAAGGGCGACCGGGTCGCCGTCTACATGCCGATGATCCCGGAGACCGCCGTCGCGATGCTGGCCTGCGCCCGCATCGGCGCCGCGCACTCGGTCGTCTTCGGCGGTTTCTCGGCCGACGCGCTCGCCACCCGCATCCAGGACGCGGACGCGCGGGTCGTCATCACCGCCGACGGCGGCTACCGGCGCGGCAAGCCGTCCGCCCTGAAGCCGGCCGTGGACGAGGCCGTCACCCGGGTGGACAACGTGGAGCACGTCCTCGTCGTCCGCCGCACCGGCCAGGACGTCGCCTGGACCGAGGGCCGCGACGTGTGGTGGCACGACGTGGTCGACCGGCAGAGCAGCGAGCACACCCCGGAGGCGTTCGGCGCCGAGCACCCGCTGTTCATCCTCTACACCTCGGGCACCACGGGTAAGCCGAAGGGCATCCTGCACACCTCCGGCGGCTACCTGACCCAGACGTCGTACACGCACTGGGCGGTGTTCGACCTCAAGCCGGAGACCGACGTGTACTGGTGCACGGCCGACGTCGGCTGGGTCACCGGGCACTCGTACATCGTCTACGGGCCGCTCGCCAACGGCGCCACGCAGGTCATGTACGAGGGCACGCCGGACACGCCCCATCAGGGCCGCTTCTGGGAGATCGTGCAGAAGTACGGCGTGACGATCCTCTACACGGCGCCCACCGCGATCCGCACGTTCATGAAGTGGGGCGACGACATCCCCGCCAAGTTCGACCTGTCGTCGCTGCGCGTGCTCGGCTCCGTCGGCGAGCCGATCAACCCCGAGGCGTGGATCTGGTACCGCAAGAACATCGGCGCGGACCGCACCCCGGTCGTCGACACCTGGTGGCAGACCGAGACCGGCGGCATCATGATCTCCCCGCTGCCGGGCGTGACCTCCGCCAAGCCGGGCTCCGCGCAGACCCCGCTGCCGGGCATCTCCGCCACGGTCGTGGACGACGAGGCGAACGAGGTGGGCAACGGGGGCGGCGGCTACCTGGTGCTGACCGAGCCGTGGCCGTCGATGCTGCGCACCATCTGGGGCGACGACCAGCGCTTCCTCGACACGTACTGGTCGCGCTTCGAGGGCAAGTACTTCGCCGGTGACGGCGCGAAGAAGGACGACGACGGCGACGTCTGGCTGCTGGGCCGGGTGGACGACGTGATGCTGGTGTCCGGCCACAACATCTCCACCACGGAGGTCGAGTCCGCGCTGGTCTCCCACCCGTCGGTCGCCGAGGCGGCCGTGGTGGGCGCGGCGGACGAGACGACCGGCCAGGCGATCGTCGCCTTCGTCATCCTGCGGGGCACGGCCGCCGAGAGCGAGGACCTCGTCGGCGAGCTGCGCAACCACGTGGGCGCCACGCTGGGCCCGATCGCCAAGCCGAAGCGGATCCTGCCGGTGGCCGAGCTGCCGAAGACCCGCTCCGGCAAGATCATGCGCCGTCTCCTGCGGGACGTCGCGGAGAACCGCCAGCTCGGGGACGTCACCACGCTGACGGACTCCACGGTCATGGACCTCATCCAGGCGAAGCTGCCGGCGGCGCCGAGCGAGGACTGACCGGACGCCCGGCCGCACGCGGGCGGGACCCGGACGAGCCCCAGTCCGCTTTCCGCCCGCCCGGCCACGTCACCGCCCGTGCCCCCCCACCCGCGGGGACACGGGCGGTTCCCGTCGGCGGGGCGCCCGCCTCCGACGGCCGCGGCGGATCACGACAGCCGCCGCAGATCACGACAGCCGCCGCGGAACACGACGGCCGCACCGCACCCATGCCGCTGGTGCGTCCCGTACGCGCGTTGGCTACGCTCGACAGGAACAAGCTGTCTCATGGGGCGCCGGGAAGTCTGGTCGGCACGCGATTCGTGCTGCCCGACGACCGGAGGAACCGCCCGTGAGCGCCCCCACCCCCACCCCCCGCAAGGCCTTCGGCCGCCTCACCCTGCCCGAGCGGAACTTCGTCGCGGACGCGCTGCGCACCGAGACCGTCGGGGGCGTCCTGCTGCTGCTCGCCGCCGTCGCCGCCCTGGTGTGGGCGAACATACCCGCGCTGCACGACAGCTACGAGAGCGTCAGCCACTGGCACGTCGGCCCCGCGTCGCTCGGGCTGAACCTGTCCGTGGCGCACTGGGCGGCCGACGGTCTGCTCGCCGTCTTCTTCTTCGTCGCCGGCATCGAGCTCAAGCGGGAACTGGTCGCCGGTGACCTGCGCGACCCCAAGGCCGCCGCGCTCCCCGTCGCCGCCGCGCTGTGCGGCATGATCGCGCCCGCCCTCGTCTACACACTGACCAGCGGAGCGGAGGGCGGCTCCCTCGCCGGCTGGGCCGTGCCCACGGCCACCGACATCGCGTTCGCGCTGGCCGTGCTCGCCGTCATCGGCACCTCGCTGCCCAGCGCGCTGCGCGCCTTCCTGCTCACCCTCGCGGTCGTGGACGACCTGTTCGCGATCCTGATCATCGCGGTCTTCTTCACCGACGGGCTGAACTTCGCGGCGCTCGGCGGCGCGGTCGCGGGCCTGGTGGTCTTCTGGCTGCTGCTGCGCAGGCGCGTGCGCGGCTGGTACGTGTACGTGCCGCTGGCCGTGGTGATCTGGGGGCTGATGTACAACAGCGGCGTCCACGCCACCATCGCCGGCGTGGCGATGGGCCTGATGCTGCGCTGCCACCGGGAGGAGGGCGAGGAGCAGTCGCCGGGCGAGCGGATCGAGCACCGCGTCCGGCCGCTGTCGGCGGGGCTCGCGGTCCCGTTGTTCGCGCTGTTCAGCGCCGGTGTCGCGGTCTCCGGCGACGCGCTCGCGAAGGTGTTCACGCAGCCCGAGACGCTCGGCGTCGTCCTCGGCCTGGTCGTCGGCAAGACGCTCGGCGTGTTCGGCGGCACCTGGCTGACGTCCCGTTTCACGCGCGCCTCGCTCAGCGACGACCTGGAGTGGGCGGACGTGTTCGCGGTGGCCACGCTCGCCGGCATCGGCTTCACCGTGTCGCTGCTCATCGGGGAGCTGGCGTTCGAGGACGACGCGGCGATGACGGACAGCGTGAAGGCGGCCGTCCTGGCCGGCTCGCTGATCGCCACCGCCCTGGCGACCGTGCTGCTGAAGATCCGCAACGCCAGGTACCGCAGGCTGGCCGACGAAGAGGAGCGGGACGAGGACCAGGACGGCGTCCCGGACGTCTACGAGCAGGACGACCCGGAGTACCACCTGCGCATGGCCCGCATCTTCGAGAAGAAGGCCGCCGAGCACCGGCGGCTCGCCCGCGAGAAGGCCGCCGCGCGAGACGCGCTTGCACAAGTGCCGGGCGGGGCAGGCGATCGGCACGACGGTCCGGCATGATCTGACGAGACGGTACAAAAGACGGGAACGTCCCGCGCAGGCACGACGGACGTACGCGAGGCGTACGGAGAAGAGGGAGACCGCGATGAGCGCACCCGACGGCAGCCCGGTCGGCGCCGAACGCAGCATCGGCCAGCTGTTCGCCACGGCGACGGCGGAGATGTCGGCGCTGGTGCACGACGAGATCGCGCTGGCGAAGGCGCAGCTCAGGCAGGACGTGAAGCGGGGCGCGACCAGCGGCGGCGCGTTCATGGCGGCGGGCGTTCTGCTGCTGTTCTCCCTGCCGATGCTGAACTTCGCCCTCGCCTACGGCATCCGCACCTGGAGCGGCTGGAACATGGCGGTGTGCTTCCTGCTGTCGTTCGCGGCGAACTGCCTCGTCGCCGGCGTCCTCGCGCTCATCGGCGTCACCTTCGCCAAGAAGGCCAAGAAGGGCCGTGGCCCGCAGAAGGTCGCCGCCTCGGTGAAGGAGACGGCAGGCGTCCTGCAGAAGGCCAAGCCGCATCCGCGTCCGGCCCTCCCCGCGCACCGTGGCCCCGAGGCCGTCGAGGCTGTGGCACGCTCGTCCTCATGACGGACCCCGCCACTCCTTCGGCGCAGCCTCCCTCGGTCGTACGCCTGGACCTTCCGGACGCCCCCGGACTCGTCCACCGTGACGTCGCCGCCAACGGCGCCCGCTTCCACATCGCGGAGCTGGGCGACGGCCCGCTGGTGCTGCTGCTGCACGGCTTCCCGCAGTTCTGGTGGACCTGGCGGCACCAGCTGACCGCGCTCGCCGACGCCGGGTTCCGGGCCGTCGCCATGGACCTGCGGGGCGTCGGCGGCAGCGACCGCACCCCGCGCGGCTACGACCCGGCCAACCTCGCCCTCGACATCACCGGCGTCGTCCGCTCTCTGGGCGAGCCGGACGCCGCGCTGGTCGGCCACGACCTGGGCGGCTACCTCGCCTGGACGGCCGCGGCGATGCGCCCCAAGCTCGTACGGCGCCTCGCGGTGTCCTCGATGCCGCACCCGCGGCGCTGGCGCTCCTCGATGCTCGCCGACGCCCGCCAGACGGCCGCCCAGTCGCACATCTGGGGCTTCCAGCGGCCCTGGATCCCGGAGCGGCAGCTGACCGCGGACGACGGGGCGATGGTGGCGCGGCTCATCACGGAGTGGTCCGGGCCCCAGCCGCCCGACGAGAAGACCCTGGAGACCTACCGGCGCGCCATGTGCATCCCGTCCACGGCGCACTGCTCGATCGAGCCGTACCGGTGGATGGTGCGGTCGCTGGCCCGCCCGGACGGCATCCAGTTCAACCGCAGGATGAAGCGCCCGGTGCGGGTGCCGACGCTGCATCTGCACGGCTCGCTGGACCCGGTGGTACGTACGCGCAGCGCCGCGGGTTCGGGGCAGTACGTCGAAGCGCCGTACCGCTGGCGGCTGTTCGACGGGCTGGGGCACTTCCCGCACGAGGAGGACCCGGTCACCTTCTCGACGGAGCTGATCAACTGGCTGAAGGATCCCGAGCCGGACCGGTGAGCCGGGAACGCTTGTCCTACGAACGCCAATTGCCTGGCGCATAGGCCAATTGGCGGCCCTTCAGGCGGTTATCGACCTTGGGGCAGGGGCACACGTCCGGGTATGGGCTGGACGCACGACTACAGTGACGCAAGCCGCAATCGCCGCTCGGCGAGCGGTGTGGGCTCCCACCAGCGAGGCGGTGCACCACAGATGGCAGCTACGGATCTCAGGGTCGGCATCCCGCGCATTCTCCGCCGCCGCGCGCGCTGGGTGTCGGTCCGGCTGCGTCACCCACGCGGCTGACGGTCCGCCCGGCCGTCCGTGACGCCGGGCCGTCCCTGACACCCGGCCGTTCCTGACACCGGCCGTTCCTGACGTCCCGTCGGCGCCCGGTCCGGTTCCCGCTCAGAGCGCGCACTTGTCGCTGTCGACCTCCTGGGCGGCGCTGCGGCCCCGGGCGATGTCCTCGCGGATCTCGTCCACGGTGAGCGCGTATCCCGTCTCGGCGTCGTCCAGCGACTTCGCGAAGATGACGCCGTAGACCTCACCCTCGGGGGTGAGGAGCGGGCCGCCGGAGTTGCCCTGACGGACCGTCGCGAACAGCGAGTACACGTCGCGGCGCACCGTGCCCCGGTGGTAGATGTCGGGGCCGTTGGCCGTGATACGCCCGCGCAGCCGCGCCGCGCGGACGTCGTACGCGCCGTTCTCCGGGAAGCCGGCGACGATCGCGCTGTCCCCGCTGCTCGCGTCCTCCGTGGCGAACCGCAGCACGGGCGCGTCCAGATCGGGCACGTCGAGCACGGCGATGTCGCGCTTCCAGTCGTACAGGACGACCGTGGCGTCGTACCGGCGGCCCTCGCCGCCTATCTGCACGACGGGCTCGTCGACGCCGCCCACCACATGCGCGTTGGTCATGACGCGCCGGTCGTCGAAGACGAAGCCGGTGCCCTCCAGGACCTTGCCGCAGCTCGTCGCCGTGCCCGTCACCTTGACGATGGAGCGCTGCGCGCGGGCGGCGACGGGGCTGCCCGCGAGCGCCGGGTCCGGCGGACTGACGTCGGTGATGGGCTCGTTGGCGAACGGGCTGAAGACCTGCGGGAAGCCGTTCTGCGCGAGGACGGAGGAGAAGTCGGCGAACCAGATGTCGGCCTGGTCCGGCAGCGCCCGGGACACGCCGAGCAGCACCTTGGAGCCGCGCACCTCCTTGCCGAGCGTCGGCAGCGTCGTCCCGGCGAGGGCGGAGCCGATCAGCCAGGCGACCAGCAGCATCGCGACGACGTTGACGAGGGCGCCACCGGTGGCGTCCAGCGCCCGGGCCGGGGACCAGGTGATGTAGCGGCGCAGCTTGTTGCCCAGATGGGTGGTCAGGGCCTGGCCGACCGAGGCGCACACTATGACCACCACCACCGCCACGACGGCCGCCGTGGTGCTCACCTCGGAGTCGTCCGTGAGCGCGTCCCAGATGACCGGCAGTGTGTAGACGGCGATCAGACCGCCCCCGAGGAAGCCGATCACCGACAGGATGCCGACGACGAAGCCCTGTCGGAAGCCGACCACGGCGAACCACACGGCTGCCACCAGCAGCAGGATGTCCAGCACGTTCACCGATTCAAGCCTCGCCTCGTCCTACGCAGCACGGCGCCCACCCTGTCACGCCCTCCAGTCCAGCGGGACCTGCTTCTCCCGATCCCACGGGCGCTCCCAGCCCGCGAAGTGCAGCAACCGGTCGATGACGCCCGCGGTGAACCCCCACACGAGGGCCGACTCGACCGTGAACGCGGGACCACGGAAGCCGCTGGGGTGGACCGCGGTCGCACGGTTGTCCGGGTGGGTGAGATCGGCCACGGGCACGGTGAACACCCGCGCCGTCTCGTTCGGGTCGACGACGCCGACCGGGCTGGGCGCACGCCACCAGCCGAGCACCGGCGTGACGACGAACTCGCTGACGGGGATGTAGAGCGCCGGCAGCACGCCGAAGAGCTGCACGCCGGACGGGTCGAGCCCGGTCTCCTCCTCGGCCTCGCGCAGCGCCGCCCGCAGCGGGCCGTCGCCCCGCGGGTCGCCGTCCTCGGGGTCGAGGGCGCCGCCCGGGAAGGACGGCTGCCCGGCGTGCGAGCGCAGCGAACTGGCCCGCTCCATCAGCAACAGCTCGGGACCCCGCTCGCCCTCGCCGAACAGGATGAGGACGGCCGACTGCCGTCCCGAGCCGTCCCGCGGCGGCAGGAAGCGGCTGAGCTGCGTGGGCCGGACCGTCTCGGCGGCGCGGACCACCGGGTCCAGCCACTCGGGCAGCCCGTCCCTGCTCAGGGCCACCGGACCGCCCTGCGTCCCGCTCGCCCGCGTCATGCCCACCCCCGTCGTCCGGCCCCGTCCCACGGCTCCAACGCGCGACGGTCCCGAGATCGTTCCGCGGCGCGCAGGGGCGTCCCGCCTGCCCTCATCCGGCCCCCAGCGGCGGGGCCGCCCGGCCGCCGGCGTCCAGATACGCCTGCGGCGGCTTCAGCCGCTGGCCCGGCTGGCCGGCCTTCTCGTACTTCAGCAGCTTCTTCGCCTTCTCCGGGTCCGTCTCGCCCTCGCCGTAGGCCGGGCAGAGCGGGGCGATCGGGCAGGCGCCGCAGGCGGGCTTGCGGGCGTGGCAGATGCGGCGGCCGTGCCAGATGACGTGGTGGGACAGGTCGGTCCAGTCGCTCTTCGGGAACAGCGCGCCGACCGCCGCCTCGATCTTGTCGGGGTCGGTCTCGTCGGTCCACTTCCAGCGGCGTACCAGGCGCTGGAAGTGGGTGTCGACGGTGATGCCGGGCCGCCCGAAGGCGTTGCCCAGCACGACGAACGCGGTCTTGCGGCCGACGCCGGGCAGCTTGACCAGGTCCTCCAGCCGCCCCGGCACCTCCCCGCCGAACTGCTCCACCAGCGCCTTCGACAGCCCGATGACCGACTTGGTCTTGGCACGGAAGAAGCCGGTGGGGCGGAGGATCTCCTCCACCTCCTCCGGGTCGGCGGCAGCCAGGTCCTCGGGGGTGGGGTACTTCGCGAACAGCGCGGGGGTCGTCTGGTTGACGCGCAGGTCCGTGGTCTGGGCCGACAGCACGGTGGCGACGACGAGTTGGAAGGGGTTGTCGAAGTCCAGCTCGGGGTGGGCGTACGGGTACACCTCGGCGAGCTCACGGTTGATCCGGCGCGCCCGGCGCACCAGCGCGGTACGGGACTCGCCCCGCGGATGCGCGGCCACCGTCTTCGCCGGGGCGGCCGGCACGGAGGCGGTCGCCTTCTTGGGGGCGACGAGCTGCTTCTTGGGGGCGGGGGCCTTCTTGAGGGGAGCGGCCTTCTTGGCGGACGCCTTCTTGGAAGGGGCGGCCTTCTTCGCCGGGGCGGAGGCGGCCTTCTTCCCGGCGGCGGCCTTCCTCGCCGGGGCAGCCTTCCTCGCCGGGGCAGCCCTCCTCCCGGAAGCGGAGGCGGCCTCCCTGGCCGCGTCAGGCGCCCCGGCGGCAGCCGTCTTCGCGGCTTTCGCCGTCTTCCTGCCGCCATCGGAGCCCTGTTCGCCCACAGCGGAATCGCGTTCTGCACTCACCCGCGCAGCCCCCTCGGCCTGTGCTCTCACCGGCGATTTGGACACCCGGCCAGCCTACGACCCGGTACGGACATCCGCCCCGGCCCCAGAGGATCGGCGTCCAATTGGACCCCTGCCGCATACCCGGGCCGACCGGTGCGGCATCCTTGTGACAGATCACACTGTTTGCACGGTCCGGCAAAATGGGAACCACGGTCCCCTGGCACGCAGGGGAACCAAGATCCCCTGAGCAGGTCGAAGAGGAGAGAACTCGTGGACGACGTTCTGCGGCGGAACCCGCTTTTCGCGGCGCTCGATGACGAGCAGGCCGCGGAGCTTCGCGCCTCCATGAGTGAGGTGACCCTGGCACGGGGCGACTCACTGTTCCACGAGGGCGACCCGGGCGACCGCCTGTACGTGGTCACCGAGGGCAAGGTGAAGCTGCACCGCACCTCCCCCGACGGCCGCGAGAACATGCTGGCCGTGGTCGGCCCGGGCGAGCTGATCGGTGAGCTGTCCCTCTTCGACCCCGGTCCGCGCACGGCGACCGCCACGGCGCTCACCGAGGTGAAGCTGCTGGGCCTGGGCCACGGCGACCTGACGCCCTGGCTGAGCGCCCGCCCCGAGGTCGCCACCGCGCTGCTGCGCGCCGTCGCCCGCCGGCTGCGCAAGACCAACGACGCCATGTCCGACCTGGTCTTCTCCGACGTCCCGGGCCGTGTCGCGCGCGCCCTGCTGGACCTCTCCCGCCGCTTCGGCGTGCAGTCGGAGGAGGGCATCCACGTGGTGCACGACCTCACGCAGGAGGAGCTGGCCCAGCTGGTCGGCGCGTCCCGCGAGACGGTCAACAAGGCCCTGGCGGACTTCGCCCAGCGCGGCTGGCTGCGTCTGGAGGCCCGGGCGGTGATCCTGCTCGACGTGGAGCGGCTCGCCAAGCGCTCCCGCTGACGCGGCTCCCACAGACCCTCCGCGCCCCCACGGCCCCGGCCGTGGGGGCGCGGGCGTGTCGTAGCCGTGCCGACCCTAAAGAATGCCGTGCTCCTCCAGATACTTCAGCTGGGCCCGTACGGAGAGTTCCGCGGCCGGCCACAGGGAGCGGTCGACGTCGGCGTAGACGTGGGCGACGACCTCGGAGGGGGTGCGGTGGCCGTTCTCGACGGCGGTCTCCACCTGGGCGAGCCGGTGGGCGCGGTGCGCGAGGTAGTACTCGACGGCGCCCTGGGCGTCGTCCAGCACCGGTCCGTGTCCCGGCAGGACCGTGTGGACGCCGTCGTCGACGGTGAGGGACCTGAGCCGGCGCAAGGTGTCGAGGTAGTCGCCGAGGCGGCCGTCGGGGTGGGCGACGACGGTCGTGCCCCGCCCCAGCACGGTGTCGCCGGTGAGGACCGCCCGGTCCGCCGGCAGATGGAAGCACAGGGAGTCCGCCGTGTGCCCCGGGGCCGGGACGACCCGCAACTCCAGGCCGCCCACGGTGACGACGTCCCCGGCGGTCAGACCCTCGTCGCCGAGCCGCAGCGCCGGGTCCAGGGCGCGCACCTTCGTGCCGGTCAGCTCGGCGAACCGGGCGGCGCCCTCGGCGTGGTCGGGGTGACCGTGCGTCAGCAGGGTGAGGGCGACCCGCTTGCCGGCCTGCTCGGCGGTGCCGACGACGTGCCGCAGATGCCCGTCGTCCAGCGGCCCCGGGTCGACGACGACGGCGAGGTCGGAGTCCGGCTCGGACAGGATCCAGGTGTTCGTGCCGTCCAGGGTCATCGCCGAGGCGTTCGGCGCGAGCACGTTGACGGCCCGCGCGGTCGCGGGACCGGACAGGACCCCGCCGCGCGGCTGGCCGGGGAGGGCGGTGGCGTCCGTCATGCGGGGGCTCCCCCGGTCGGGATGTGCTTGGTGAACTCGTCGTGCCCGGGCCAGGAGAGGACGATCTCGCCGTCCACCAGGCGCGCGGAGGCCAGCACCGGCGTGAGGTCCCGCGCGGGCGCCGCGTCGAGCGCCTCCGCGGCCGTGCCGTACGCGATGAGCTGGCGCAGGGTCGCGATGGTCGGGGGCATCATCAGCAGCTCGCCCCGGTCGTACCCGTCGGCCGCCTCGCGCGGGGGGATCCACACCGTGCGGTCGGCCTCCGTGGAGGCGTTGCGGGTGCGCTGGCCCTCGGGGAGGGCGGCGACGAAGAACCACGTGTCGTAGCGGCGCGGCTCGAACTCGGGGGTGATCCAGCGCGTCCAGGCGCCCAGCAGGTCGGAACGCAGCACCAGGCCGCGCCGGTCGAGGAACTCCGCGAAGGACAGCTCCCGTGCGACGAGCGCGGCGCGGACTGGGAGGCGGACCGCGCCGCGCTCGTCGCACG
>MUNG01000177.1 GCA_002154585.1 Streptomyces pseudogriseolus | reverse complement strand
ACCGAGGTGCAGACCGGCGTCCTCGATCTCGATGGCGACGCCGGTCTGCACCTCGGTGGCGGTCACGCTGACCTTGCTGGTGGGCGGCGAGTAGCGGGTGGCGTTGTCGAGGAGTTCGGCGGCGGCGTGGATGACCGGCTCGACGTGGATGCCCTTGATGTTGATCTTCGCGATCGACTTCAGGTCGATGCGGCGGTACTCGAGGATGCGGGACATGGCGCCGCGAAGCACGCTGTAGAGCGCGACCGGCTTGGGCCACTGGCGTCCGGGGCGGCCGCCGCCGAGGACGGAGATGGAGTCGGCGAGGCGGCCGATCAGCGCGGTGCCGTGGTCGATGCGCAGCAGGTCGTCGAAGACCTCGGGGTTGCGGCCGTGGTCCTCCTCCATCTCCCGCAGTTCCTTGGCCTGCTGGTGGACGATGGCCTGGACGCGGCGGGCGATGGAGACGAAGGAGCGCTGCGAGGAGTCCCGCAGGTTCTCCTCGTCGTCGATGATCTTGAGGACCTTGCGCAGCAGGATCTGCTGGTACTTCGGCAGGTCGCGCCAGGACGGGTTGAGCCGCGGCAGGGCGCGCATCACCTCGTCCGGGTCGTTGCCGGCGTGCAGGTAGTCCAGGCAGGTGGGGAAGACCTGCTGGATGAAGTAGTCGGTCTCCGTGTCGTGGGCCGCGATCCGCGCCTCCAGATACGCACGGTGACGTTCGTGTTCGGCGCGCGCCTCCCGCAGCACGCGGCCGCGGCGCACCGCCTCGGTCCCGGCGGCGGCCACCAGCAGGGTCGCCACGGCACCGCACACGCCGACGGCGATCCGGGCGGGCTCCGTCACCAGGGCGACGGCGGCCCCGGTCGCCGCGGCCATGACTATGGCCGGTAGCAACAGCACGCGTGCGTAAGGAAGTTGGACACTCGCCATGTGAGCCCTCTGAAGCGTGTCGACTGACGGTCGGGAACGTGCACATAAGGGAACAGGCGCACGAATTCATCTCAACTCGGTGCGCTGCGGGCGAGCTTAGTCCGACGGGATCATCGCCATGTCATATTCAGCAACTGCCGGAAACGACCCCGGGGCAGGAGTACGCTCGGGGCCATTTGCACGGTCCGAGACCGTTCGAACACGCTACGTGACGGCGTACAGACGTACGGCGGCCACTCACCGTCACGGGTGAACCGGGCCCTCGGAACGGGCGTCGGAGGCCTCACGCGGGCGCTGTCATCCCTGCCCGCGCGGGCGGCGGGTGATGCGGCCGCACGCGGGCGCGCGCGGACACGAGGGCGCGCACGGAGCGGAAGCCCGGCGCGCGGGGGGGCGCACCGGGCTTCCGGGGAGGGTGTCGGGAGGCGGTCAGCCGACGGAGGAGTAGGCCACCACTCCGCGCAGCAGACCGTCCACGGCCCTGCGGGCGTTCTTCGCGACCGTCGAGCCCTCGGCGACCGGGGCCGCCGCGGAGATCTGCCCCAGCACGTCGATGACCTGCTTGCACCAGCGCACGAAGTCGCCGGCCGGCATCTCCGCCTCGCGCAGCACCTCGTCCAGCCCTTTGCCGGAGGCCCACATGTAGGCGGCCCAGGCGAACCCGAGGTCGGGCTCGCGCTGGCCCACGCCCTCGGTCTGGCTGATCCGGAAGTCCTCCTCCAGCGCGTCCAGCCGGCCCCAGATGCGGACCATCTCGCCGAGCGCCGCCTTCGCCCTGCCCGAGGGCAGCTTTGGCGCCGTCGCGTCGTCGGCGACCCGCGACTCGTACACCAGCGCGGAGACGCACGCGGCGAGTTCGGCGGGGCCGAGGCCCTCCCAGACCCGCTCGCGCAGGCATTCGCTGGCCAGCAGGTCGAGTTCGCCGTACAGCCGCGCCAGCCGCTTGCCGTGCTCGGTGACCTCGTCGCCTCGCAGGTAGTCCATCTCGGTCAGCAGCGCGACGATCCGGTCGAAGGTGCGGGCGATGGTGTTCGTCCGGCCCTCGATGCGCCGCTCCAGCTGCGAGGTGTCCCGCAGCAGCCGGTGGTAGCGCTCCGCCCAGCGGGCGTGGTCCTCGCGGTCCTGGCAGCCGTGGCACGGGTGCGCCCGCAACGCCTTGCGCAGCCGCGCGATCTCCCGGTCGTCGGCGGCCGGCGCCCGGTTCTTGCGGTGCCGGTCCGGCACGATGTGGCCGGCCTTGGTGCGCAGCGCGGAGGCGAGGTCCCGGCGGGACTGCGGGGACCGCGCGTTGAAGGACTTCGGGATCCGCATCCGCTCCAGTGCCTCCACGGGCACCGGGAAGTCGATCGCCGCCAGCCGCTTGACCTGCCGCTCGGCGGTCAGCACCAGCGGGCGCGGGCCGTCGTGGTACTCCACGCCCCGGTGGCCGTTGGCGCGTCCCGCGGGCAGCCCCGGGTCGAGCACCAGCGCCAGACCGGCGTACTTGCCGGTGGGGACGTGGATGATGTCGCCGGGCCTGAGCTTCTCCAGCGCGACGGCGGCCTCCGCGCGCCGCTGCATCTGCCCCTGCCGGGCCAGTTCGTTCTCCCGGTCCTTCAGCTCCCGGCGCAGCCGCGCGTACTCCTCGAAGTCGCCGAGGTGGCAGGTCATCGAGGCCTTGTAGCCCTCGAGACCCTCCTCGTTGCGCTGCACCTGGCGCGAGATGCCGACGACCGACTTGTCCGCCTGGAACTGCGCGAACGACGTCTCCAGCAGCTCCCGCGAGCGGTGCCGCCCGAACTGCTCGACCAGGTTCACCGCCATGTTGTACGACGGCTTGAAGCTGGAGCGCAGCGGATACGTGCGCGTGCCGGCGAGTCCCGCGAGGTGCTCGGGGTTCATCCCGCGCTGCCACAGCACCACGGCGTGGCCCTCGACGTCGATGCCGCGGCGGCCCGCCCGGCCGGTCAGCTGGGTGAACTCGCCAGGGGTGATGTCGGCGTGCTGCTCGCCGTTCCACTTGACCAGCTTCTCCAGCACCACCGAGCGCGCGGGCATGTTGATGCCCAGCGCCAGGGTCTCGGTGGCGAACACGGCCTTCACCAGACCGCGCACGAACAGCTCCTCGACGACCTCCTTGAAGGTCGGCAGCATGCCCGCGTGGTGGGCGGCGATGCCCCGCTCGAGACCCTCCAGCCATTCGTAGTAGCCGAGGACGTGCAGGTCCTCCGGCGGGATGGAGGCGGTGCGCTCCTCGACCAGGTCGCGGACCTTCGCCCGCGCCTCCTCGTCGTTGAGCCGCAGGCCCGCGTGCAGGCACTGCTGCACCGCGGCCTCGCAGGCGGCGCGGCTGAAGATGAAGGTGATCGCGGGCAGCAGGCCCTCGGCGTCGAGCCGCTCGATGACCTCCGGCCGGCCCGGAGTCCACACGCGCGAGCGCTGTCTGCGCTCCCGCTCGCGGTCCGCCTCCCGCATGCCGTTGCGGCCCCGGCGGCGGTCGCCCCAGGACGGGCGGCTGGCCTCCATCCGGGCCATGCGCGTCAGGTCGGGGTTGACGGCCTTCTTGTGGCCCTCCCCCTCCTCGAACAGGTCGTACATCCGGCGGCCGGCCAGCACGTGCTGGAACAGCGGCACGGGCCGGTGCTCGGAGACGATCACCTCGGTGTCCCCGCGGACGGTGTCCAGCCAGTCGCCGAACTCCTCGGCGTTGGACACCGTCGCCGACAGGGAGACCAGCGTCACCGACTCCGGGAGATGGATGATCACTTCCTCCCAGACGGCGCCCCGGAAGCGGTCGGAGAGGTAGTGCACCTCGTCCATCACCACGTAGCCGAGGCCGAGCAGGGTCCCCGACCCGGCGTACAGCATGTTCCGCAGGACCTCGGTGGTCATCACGACCACGGGGGCGTCGGAGTTGACGCTGTTGTCGCCGGTGAGCAGGCCGACCTTGCCGGTGCCGTAGCGGCGGCACAGGTCGGCGTACTTCTGGTTGGACAGCGCCTTGATGGGCGTGGTGTAGAAGCACTTCTTGCCCTGCTCGAGGGCGAGGTGCACGGCGAACTCGCCGACGATCGTCTTGCCGGATCCGGTGGGGGCGGCGACCAGCACGCCCTTCCCGGCCTCCAGCGCCTGGCAGGCCTCCACCTGGAACGGGTCGAGGCCGAAGTCGTACATCTCGCGGAAGGAGGCGAGCGAGGTGGCCTGCTCGGCAGCGCGCCTGCGTGCTGCCGCGTACCGCTCGGCCGGTGAGAGGTCCTCTGTCATCGTGCATTCGAGCGTACCGGGCCGCACCGACAACAGGACGATCATTATCCGGATCGGCCGCCTGAGGTGGGGGAACGCCGGGGACGTCCGCTCAGGGACCGACGACCCGGACCGCCCCCGGCACACAGCGGGCGGTGAGCGGCAGCGGGCCCACGTACTCCCCGTCCGCGTAGCCGGTGACGTCCTCGGCGACCAGTTCCACGCTCGCGGCCCGCAGCGTCGTCACCACGGGGTGGTCGACGTGCGTCCCCCGGTAGACCCGCGGGAACACCCGCAGCAGCGTGGCCCGGCTGCACTCGCCGACCACCGTGATGTCGAACAGGCCGTCGGTGAGGTCCGCTCCCGGGCATATCCGCATGCCCCCGCCGTACGACGGCCCGTTGCCGACGGCCACCAGGGTCGCCTCGACCTCACGGACGTCCCCGCCGTCGAGGGTGATGCGGTACGGAAGCGGCGTGAAGGCGGCCAGCTCGGCGACCATCGCCAGGTCGTACTTGAAGCGGCCGAGGGGGGCGCGCATCCGGTTGCCCCGGTCGTTGACCCGGGAGTCGAAGCCGGAGGCGAGCACCGCGCCGAACCAGCGGTCGCCGATCCGGCCGAGGTCGACGTCACGGGACCGCCCGCTCTTGAGGGCGTCGGCGATCATCCGCCCGGCCGTGGCGGGTTCGCGCAGGGGCATGCCGAGCGCCCGGGCGAAGTCGTTGCCGGTGCCCGCCGCGACCAGGCCGAAGGGGGTGCCGGTGCCGACGACGGCCTGGAGGGCGAGATTGGCCATGCCGTCGCCGCCGACGGCGATCAGGGCCCCGGTGCCCTCCTCGACGGCCGTACGCGCCCGGGACAGCGCGTCCTCGGGGCCGTCGCCCGTCACGGTGGCGACGTGGAAGCCGGCGTCGCGCAGCGCGGAGGCGGCCGACCGCGCCGCGCGGGCGCCCCGGCCGCCGCCCGCGGTGGGGTTCACGATGAGGGTGATCTCGCTGGTCACGGGAGTGACCTTATGAGGTGCCGGGCCGTCCTCAGGTCACGTCGTCATAACCGTTGACGCGGTCCCGGGTGGCCTGCTCGGGCAGCGCGGACACCGGTTCGGCCGGTGCGACGGCCTCAGGGGTGTGGTCCAGCTCGGACGCCTCGTCGTCCGCGAGGCCCTCGGCCTCCTTGCGGGCGCGCCGCCGGTCGTTCAGCAGCGAGAAGCCCACGGCGACGAAGTACAGGACGATGATCGGTCCGGAGAGCGCCAGCATGCCGACCGGGTCGGTGGTGGGGGTGGCGACCGCGCCGAAGACGAAGACGCCCATGACGACTCCGCGCCACCAGCCCGCCATCCGGCGGCCGGACACGATGCCCACCATGTTCAGCATGATCAGCAGCAGCGGCAGCTCGAAGGCCAGGCCGAAGACGAGCACCATGCGGATGGTGAAGTCGAGGACCTCGTCGAGCGAGAGGATGTTCGCCGATCCCCCGGGGGTGAGGCTGAGCAGCACCTTGATGCTGACCGGGAGGATCACGTACGAGAGGAGCGCGCCGCCGGCGAACAGCGGCACCGCCGCCGCGGTGAAGATGTACGTGTACTTCTTCTCGTGCCGGTGCAGGCCGGGGGCGACGAAGGCCCACAGCTGGTAGAGCCAGACCGGGCTGGAGACGACCAGGCCGGCCATGAGGCTCACCTTGATCGTCGTGGTGAACGGCGACGTCAGTGTGTTGAACGACACGATGGCGCAGTTGCCGCCGTCGCTGTTCGTCAGACTGTCGCACTTGGGCACCGGCTCGGCCAGGAACTGCATGAGCTGTTCGCTGTAGAACGCGGCGACGACCGACACCACGACGATCGCGAGCACGGCCTTGGCCAGGCGGTTCCGCAGCTCACGCAGGTGTTCCACGAGAGGCATGCGCCCCTCGGGATCCCTCTGCTGTTTGCGGGCAGACTTGAGCAACCCACGTTCCCATCTCGTACGGCGGGCCGGACGTCACCGGCCCTGCGTCAGCGCTTGGTCGTGTCCGTCGGCTCCGTGACCGGGCGGGAGCTGGTCACGTCGCCGGGGGCGGCCTGGATGGTGCGCTGCGCCGGGGGCTGCTCGCCGGTCGCCGGCGGGTCGGCCGGAGCGGAGGACTTGTTCTCCTCCTTCATCGCCTTCGCCTCGCTCTTCAGGATGCGGGCGGACTTGCCGAGCGACCGCGCCATGTCGGGAAGCTTCTTCGCACCGAACAGCAGGATGATGACGACGAGGATCAGAATGATCTCGGTAGGTCCGAGCCGTCCCATAAGTCTTTACCTTCTCACCGAGGCGGGTGGGTGGGGGCCGTCCGACCGGTCGGACAAGCGTCCGAAGGACGGTACAGACAGCGATCGTAACGCCCGGGGGTGAACGTCCGGCAATCCCTGTGCGTACTCCCGTCCGCGGTCCGTGCCTCGTCTCCGGGCCGCGATCAGCAGCGTACCTGCCGGGCCCCGGCCGGTGACAGGGGCGGTGACGACGCCCGTCCGGACGGCGCGCCCGCGGGTGCGGAGCACCGCGCGGGCTACAGGGCCTCCGCCGAGCGGGCCGTGGCGGTCGCCGCGCGCTCCAGGTCCTCGGCCGCGCGGCCGATACGGCGGGCCGAGTCCGCGACCTGTCTGCCGAGGCGCTCCGCCTCGACGAAGACCCGGACGGCGAGCACTGCGAGCACCGCCAGCCCCAGGAACCCCAGAGCCACGGCGAACATCGGCCAGAACATGACGCCGAGCCTAGACGGTCGAGTGCAGCCGGAGCGTACGCACCCCGCCGCCGGTCAGCAGCTCCACGATCCGCTCCCCCGCCGGCTTGCGGACGGCGGCGCCGCACCGGGGGCAGGTGAAGGAGTAGAACGTGGTGCGGCTGCTGGCGCCGATGGCCAGCCGCAGCGCGCTCGCGGCCAGTTCGAAGCGCTCCCGGCAGTCCGGGCAGCCCGCCCGGAACATCACCGGGGCCACGCTCCGCATCCCGGCGAACGCGGACGCCGCCGTCATGCCCCGTGCCCCTGGGGTCGCCGACTCGCTCAAAGCCCTCGCTCCTGACTGTCGTCGTGCCCGGTCATCCCGCCGCCCCGGCCCCGTCGTACGCCGCGAGCGCCTCACGCGCCGCGCTGCGGGCGCTCTCGGCCAGCTCCCGCGGCTCCACGATCCGCCCGTCGCGGCCGAGCCGCAGCGCCAGCCGCTTCAGCGACGCGGGGTCGGGAGTGCGCAGGGTGATACGGAGTCCGCCGTCGGGAAGCTCGTCCGCGCTGTCGTGCGGGTAGTACTCGGCCACCCAGCGCCCGCCCGGACCGACCTCGACGACCACCTCCGGGTCCTCCGCGGCGGGCTGCACCAGCCCCTCGGACAGGTCGCGCAGCTCCACCTCCGGCGGCGCGGACGGCTCGTCCAGGATCCTGATCTCGGCGACCCGGTCCAGCCGGAACGTGCGGCGCGCCTCGGAGCGGCGGCACCACGCCTCGACGTACGTGTGCCCGACGCTGACCAGGCGGATGGGGTCGATCTCCCGCTCGGTGACCTCGTCGCGGGCGGGCGAGTAGTAGCGGATCCACAGCCGGCGGCGCTCGGCGATGGCCCGGTCGACGTCCGCGAAGACGCCGCCCTCGGACTCGAAGGTCACCGAGAGCCGGGAACTGGCGCCGGCCGCCTCGCCGGCCGCGGTCTCCACCTTGGCGGTGGCCCGCAGCAGCGCCTGCCGGTCGCTCTCGCGCAGCCCCGGCAGCGTGGCGACGGCGCGGGCGGCGACGAGCAGCGCGGTCGCCTCGTCGGCGGCCAGCCGCAGCGGTTCGGCGGCGTCGGCGCCCAGGGCGGCCGGGTTGTGCCACCAGATGCGCTCGCCGTCGGTGTCGATGTCCAGCAGGTCGCCGCCGCGGAAGCTGGTGCCGCACATGGGCAGCACGTCGAGGTCGGAGACCAGTTCGTCCTCGGTGATGCCGAAGGCGCGCGCGACGTCCTCGATCCGGGCGCCGGGGCGTTCACGCAGATACGTCACCAGGGACAGCATCCGCCGGGTCTGGTCGATGGCGTTCACGGGCCTGACCGGTTTGCCTGCCACGTTGTCGTCCGCTCCCCCTCAGCCCTTGGCCACGGCACGCAGCCGGTCCACCACGTCGGCCCGCAGTTCCTCGGGCTCCAGCACCACCACGTCCGGTCCGAACTCCACCAGCCAGGCGTCCAGTCCGTGTCCGTACGGGATCTCCAACTCGTCCCAGCCGTTGCCGAGTTCCCGGACGGAGGTGGCCTTGGCGCGGAGCGGGAAGCCGGCGTCGGAGCGCAGCCGGATGCGCGCCGAGCGGTCGGCGGTCTCCCCGGCCCAGCCCGCGACGGTCTCCCGCACGGTGACCACGTCCGGCACCGGCACGGTGAACCGGCCGGCCCGCGAGCGCACCTTGCCGGTGATCCGGGACAGCCGGAAGACGCGCTCGGCGCCGCGGTCGCGGTCCCAGCCGGCCAGGTACCAGTGGCCGCGCCAGCACTCCAGCGCCCACGGCTCGACGTGCCGCTGCTCGGGCTGTGCGGCGTTGGCCTTGCGGTAGTCGAAGACGACCGGGCGGCGGTCGCGGCAGGCGAGCATCAGCGGCTCGAACGCGGCCTCGTGCACCGGGATGCGCGGCTCCAGCGCGCCGTGCGCGCCGTACGGGTCGACGTCCTCGGGGAGTCCGGCGGCGCGCAGTTTCTGGAGGGCGCCGGAGGCCGCGCCGGCCAGCCGGGCCTGCTGCCACACCTTCGCGGCGAGCCCGAGGGCGGCGGCCTCCTCGGCGTCCAGGGTGATGGCCGGCAGCCGGTTGCTGTCGCGGCGGGCGAGGTAGCCCGTCTCGCCCTCGAGGTTCTCGACGGTCTCGATGACCAGTCCGAGTTCGCGCAGGTCGTCCTTGTCGCGCTCGAACATGCGGTTGAAGGAGTCGTCGGAGCCGGCCTCGAGGTACGCCTCGATGGACTCCCGCAGTTCGCGCTTGGTGAGCGGCCGCCGCGTCCCGAGCAGACACAGGGCCAGATTCATCAGCCGCTCTGCCTTGGCAATGGCCATCGACGCGCTTCGCCTCCCTATGGTGCTTACGAGCGACGACCGTACCGCCCCGGGGTGGCGTGGTGAAAGCCGAGGGCCCGTGCCCGGACAGGCACGGGCCCTCGGCGATCGACTCCGGTCGGATCAGACGCCGAGCAGGTCGACCACGAAGATCAGGGTCTCACCGGGCTTGATCGCCGGGGTGGGGCTCTGGTTGCCGTAGGCGAGGTGGGCCGGGATGGTCAGCTGGCGGCGGCCGCCGACCTTCATGCCCTGCACGCCCTGGTCCCAGCCCTTGATGACCCGGCCGCCGCCCAGCGGGAAGCGGAAGGGGGTGCCACGGTTCCAGCTGGCGTCGAACTCCTCGCCGGTGCTGAAGGCGACGCCCACGTAGTGGACGGTGACGGTCTGACCCGCCTTCGCCACCTCGCCGTCGCCCTCCCAGATGTCCTTGATCTCGAGGTCCGCCGGGGGCTCGCCGCCCGGGAAGTCGATCTCGGGCTTGTCGATGCTCACGTCTTCATGCTCCTGCTTGTCTGCGGAAAGGCGAACACGCACAGTCTTGCATCCCGGCGGGCTCAGAGCTTCGCGAGGATGTCCACGGAGAAGACCAGCGTGGAGTCCTTCTGGATGCCGCTGCCCTGCGGCGGGTTGTCGCCGTAGCCCAGCTCCGGCGGGATGACGATCAGGACGCGGCTGCCGACCTTCTTGCCGGTCAGGCCCTGCGCCCAGCCCTTGACGACCTGCTGGAGCGAGAAGGACGTCAGCTGGCCGCGGCCGTACGTGGAGTCGAACTCCTTGCCGCCGTCCCACAGCACGCCCTTGTACTGCACCAGGACGCTGTCCTCGGCGCCGACCTTCGCGCCGTCGCCCTCGATGACGTAGTTCGCCACGAGCTTCTTCGGGGCCGCCGCGTCGGGCACCTCGATGGAGGGGGCCTTGCCGTCGGTGTTGGTGCCGACCTTCGGCAGGTCGATGTCGTCCTGGGCGACGTCGGTGCCCTTGGCGGAGCTCTTGGCGTTGAACGTGTCCTCCACGTCGACCACGAACACCAGCGTGTCGGTGCCCTTGATGCCCGCCTGCGCGTTGCCCTGGTCGCCGTAGCCCCAGGTGGGCGGGATCGCCATCTGGACGCGGCTGCCGGTCTTCTTGCCCACGAGGCCGTAGCGCCAGCCGTCGATGATGGTGCCCTGGGCGAGCTGGATGGCCAGCGGCTGCTTGCGGTCGTAGGAGTTGTCGAACACCTTGGCGGTGCTCCAGACCTGTCCCAGGTAGTTCGCGACGACGAAGTCGTTCTCGGCGATCGTGCGCCCGCCGCCCGCGATGACCGTCTTGACCGCGAGGTCCTTGGAGGGTTCGCCGCTGCCCTTGGCGACGGTCGGCTTCTCGCCGAACTTCGTCCCCGCCGTGATCGCCGGCAGCGGGCCCTCGACGATCTTCGGCGACGGCGCCGCCGACTCCTCGGGCGCGGAGGGCGAGGCCGTCTCGCTGGCCTTGCCGGAATCGGACTTGTCGTCGCCGCACGCGGCGAGGGTGGCCAGTCCAGCGGGAACGGCAATGAGAAGTGAGCGTCGGCGCACGGTGGGGGCCTCGTAATCATCGATCTTGTGGATGGCGTCCGCGCAACTCTACGGCGTGAGAAGGGCGCCGCACGGTGTAACGTACGGCGCCCGTGTGACGTTCCGGGTGTTTCGTCGACTCCCGGGGGACACGTCCTCTCACATGCCGGCGATCAGCTTCTCCACCCGCTCGTCCACCGAACGGAACGGGTCCTTGCACAACACGGTGCGCTGCGCCTGGTCGTTGAGCTTGAGGTGCACCCAGTCGACGGTGAAGTCCCGCCGCTGCTCCTGGGCGCGCCGGATGAAGTCGCCGCGCAGCCGGGCCCGAGTGGTCTGCGGCGGCACCGACTTGCCCTCGAAGATCTTCAGGTCGTTGCAGATCCGGGCGGCTTGTCCCTTCTTCTCGAGCAGGTAGTACAGGCCACGACGGCGGTGGATGTCGTGGTAGGCGAGGTCTATCTGCGCGACCCGCGGGTGCGACATGGTCATGTTGTGCTTGGCGCGGTAGCGCTCGAGCAGCTTGTACTTCATGACCCAGTCGATCTCGGTGCCGATGCGGTCGAGGTCCTCGGACTCGATCGCGTCCAGCGTGCGGCCCCAGAGCTCCAGCACCTGGTCGACGGTGCCGGTGCGGATGCCGCGGCGCTCGCAGAAGTCCAGCGCCTTCTCGTAGTACTCGCGCTGCACCTCCAGCGCGGACGCCTCCCGGCCGCTGGCCAGGCGCACCTTGCGGCGGCCCGTGATGTCGTGGCTGACCTCGCGGATGGCCCGGATCGGGTTCTCCAGGGTGAGGTCGCGCATGACGGTGCCCGCCTCGATCATGCGCAGCACCAGGTCGGTGGCGCCGACCTTGAGCAGCATGGTCGTCTCGGACATGTTCGAGTCGCCGACGATGACGTGCAGCCGGCGGTAGCGCTCGGCGTCGGCGTGCGGCTCGTCGCGGGTGTTGATGATCGGCCGGGAGCGGGTCGTCGCCGAGGAGACGCCCTCCCAGATGTGCTCGGCGCGCTGGCTGACGCAGTAGACGGCGCCGCGCGGCGTCTGCAGCACCTTGCCGGCCCCGCACAGCAGCTGCCTCGTCACCAGGAACGGGATGAGGATGTCCGCGAGCCGGGAGAACTCCCCGTGCCGGGCCACGAGGTAGTTCTCGTGACACCCGTAGGAGTTGCCCGCCGAGTCGGTGTTGTTCTTGAAGAGGTAGACGTCGCCCGCGATTCCCTCCTCGTGCAGGCGTCGTTCGGCGTCCACCAGGAGTCCTTCGAGAATGCGCTCGCCGGCCTTGTCGTGGGTGACCAGTTCGGTCACGTTGTCACATTCCGGCGTTGCGTATTCCGGATGTGACCCCACGTCGAGATAGAGGCGGGCGCCGTTCCGCAGGAAGACATTGCTGCTTCGGCCCCATGACACGACACGGCGGAAGAGGTACCGCGCCACCTCGTCAGGCGACAGGCGGCGCTGTCCCCTGAACGTGCACGTGACGCCGTACTCGTTCTCCAGCCCGAAAATGCGGCGGTCCATGAGGGAACATTACGCCCGATCCTTCGAGCTGAAACGGGGTTCGACGGCACGGTTCGGATCATTTTCCGAACCGGCGGCGACAACCGCCGTCCTCGCCGGAACGGCCAATACCCGTCCGGTGGCGATCAAAACCAGCAGCGACACGCCGCCCGCCGCACCCGGTACGGCGAATCCCCACAGCGCCCCGCCGGCCTCGACCACTGGCCCCGTCACTCCCGTCCCGAGCGACGCGCCGACGGTGAACGTGGTCACCAGCCAGGAGAACGCCTCGGTGACCGTCCCGCGCGGCGCGTGCCGGTCCACCAGCACGAACGCGCACGCGATCGCCGGGGCCAGGAACACTCCGGCGAGGACGGTGAGCAGCGTCATGGCCACCGGCCCGGGCATCAGCATCAGCGGCAGGTAGAACACGGCCAGCAGCGCCACGATCACCTGGAGGCGCCGCGCGGGCTCCCCGGCCCACTGCCGCGCCCCGTACGCGATGCCGCCGATCAGCGCGCCCAGCCCGATCCCGGCCATCATCCAGCCGTACACGGTGTCGCCGCCGTGGTCGTCCGCGTACGTCACCGCCGCCACGGTGATGGACCCCAGCGCCATGCCGATGGCCAGGAAGGCTCCGAGCAGCGCGATGAGGCCCGGCGAGCGCAGCGCGCCCAGCCAGTGCGCCTCACGCGGCGCCGACCGCCAGGCCCGCGACGGCGGCGAGACCACCACGGACAGGGCCCCCAGCACGCCGATGACGTTCAGCACGAGCAGCGCGGCCTGGGCCGACCACAGGGAGACGCACACCGTCACGAGCAGCGGCCCGACGGCGAACATCACCTCCTGGGCCACGGCGTCCAGGGCGTACGCCCGGTGCACGTGCTCCTCCTTGGGCAGCACCGAGGACCACAGCGCCCGCAGCCCACCCTCCAGGGGCGGTGTGAACAGCCCCGCCAGCGCGACGGCCGCATACGCGACGACCAGCGACCCGGTGCCGGCAAAGGCGAACACACTCATCGCCACCGCCGACAGCAGGGCGGCCGGCAACTGCACTCGCGGCTGCCCCTTCAGGTCGACCAGCCGCCCCAGCACCGGCTGCCCCACGGCGTTGGCCACGCCGTACACGGCGGCGAGCACACCGGCCAGGCTGTACGACCCGCCTTCCGCCCGCACGAACAGCACGATCGCGATCGGGGCGGTCGCGTTGGGCAGCCGCCCGATCAGCGTGCCCACGAGCAGCCGGGTGGCGTGCCGCGCCCGGAGGATCTCCAGGTATCCCGTCGCCATGCCGGCCCTCCCGTGGAAGTGTTACGTATAACTAACTCCTCCATACGTACCATGACCGCTGTTCACCAGTCCAGACGAAGGAGCGCCGGTGCCCAGAGCCAGGACCCGCCCCACGAGCCGGGACGTCGCACGGGAAGCGGGCGTCTCCCAGGCCGCGGTGTCCCTGGTGCTCGGCGACAAGTGGCGCGGCCGGGTCTCCGAGACCACGGCGGAACGCGTCCGCGAGGCCGCCCGCACGCTGGGCTACCGCCCCAACCTCGCGGCGCGCAACCTGCGGCTGGGCCGCACCCGTACGGTCCTGCTGGTGGTGCCCGCCCTGACCACGGAGTTCTTCGCGGGCGTCTACACGGGCGCGGCACGTGTGGCGTCCCGCCACGGCTTCGGCGTGGTGCTCTACCCCTCCCCGGAGGGCATCGGCCCGGCCCGTGACCCGTTCGCGTCCGCGCAGGCCGCGCTGGACGGCGTCATCGCCTCCTCGATGGCCGCGGAGGCGCTCTCCGCCATCCGCGGGGACCAGCTGCCCCTGGTCATGCTGGACAGCGATCCGGCCGCCGGCGGGGTCACGGTGAACCTGGACATCACGGACGGCGTCCGCCAGGTGACCGAGCACCTCCTCGGGCTGGGCCACCGCCGCTTCCTGCACCTCGGCGCGGACGTGCCGTCCTGGACCTTCGAGGTCCGGGCGCGCGAGCTGGAGGCGCGGCTGCGGCGGGTGGCGGGGACGTCGCTGCGGACGGCGCGGTCGCCGATCTCGATCAAGGGGGCGGAGGCCGCGGCGGAGGCGGCGCTGAGCGGGCACCGGCCGACGGCGGTCGTCTGCGACGACGATCAGCTGGCGGCGGGTGTGTACAAGGCGGCGCGGCGGCTGGGACTGCGCGTGCCGGCGGATCTTTCCGTGACCGGCATGGACGATCTCGCGCTCGCCACGGCGATCGACCCGGAGCTGACGACTGTGCGTCTGGACGCGGAGCTGTTCGGTGAGCGGGGTATGGAGGCGCTGCTTGCCGTCCTGAACGGCGAGAAACCCTCCGGGACGAGCATCCCGGTCCACCTGGAGGTACGGGGTTCGACTACCCGGGTCCCGTAACCCCCGGACGCCGGTGCGGGCCGGGGGGTGTCGGCGCACCTCGGCGCCAACGAG
>MUNG01000176.1:299-29530 GCA_002154585.1 Streptomyces pseudogriseolus | reverse complement strand
CGCCGCGCGCGGCGGCCAGCAGTTCCAGCCCCGCGCCCAGGGCGCACGGCAGTTGGGCCCGGCGCGCCCCGTCCACGGCCTCCTCGGCCAGTTCGCCGCAGGCCTTCATGTTCCCCAGTACCGCGTACGCCCGGCCCGCCCAGTACCACCACGAGGAGACGGCCGGGCTGAGGCGCTGCCAGGCGCGCTGCCGTTCGCCCGCCTCCGTCAGGTCGACGAGCGCGGCCGGCGCGTCGCCCTCGGCCAGCCGCAGCCTGCCCCGCGCGGCGAGGAGTTCGTTCCACTGCCAGCCGTCCTCCAGCGGCGGAACCGGGCCGCACGGGGCCAGGGCGGCCGCCTCGGCCACCTGGTCCCGGTCGAGGAGGGTCTGCAGCCGGACGGCCCGGGCCAGCGCGTGACAGCTGTCCGTCTGCTCGGCGGGCGCTCCCCGCAGGGCGTCGGCCGTGGCGGCCAGCGCCCGGTCCAGGGCGCCCTGGCGTTCGTAGGCGTCCGCGCAGAGCGCGAGGAGCGTGGCGTGCTGCCAGTCGTCGAGGACGTCCGCGCCCTCGAGGAGCCGGCGCAGTGCGGTCTCGGCCTCGTCCGGGCGGTCGGTGTAGAGCAGGACCGCCGCCGCCGAGCCCAGCGTGGCCGGGGCGTCGGCCGGCGGGGTCCCGTGCAGCAGCACGGCCCGCGCCGCCGCGAGGGACTCGGCGACGCCGTCGAGACGGGATACGGAGATCACCGCACGGGCGGCGAGCAGGGCGCGTCCGCCCGCCGTGTCCGGCGCCGGATCCAGGCCGAACGAGGCCGCGTCGAGCACCTGGCGGAACGCCCGGTGGCTGGTGTTGGAGGTGAGGAGCAGATGCGCCTCCAGCACATGGGCGCCGGCCGGGCCCTCACCGGCCGCGACGGCCTCCGCGCGGCGGATGCGCAGCAGTTCCACGGCCCGGGGCACCTGACCGGTGCGGACCATCGCGCCGATCAGGGCGGTGAGGACGGTCAGACGCCGGTCGGGGGCGGTCAGCAGGGGCAGGGCGCGCAACAGGCGCCCGATGCCCGCCTCCGGGTCCGAACGCACCTCCGACAGGCCCAGTTCGACCATCAGGGCGGGGTCGTCGACGGAGTCGGCGTCCTCGGGGACGCAGTGCCGCAGCAGCTCCACGGCGTGCTCGTGCGCGCCGCGCCGGGAGGCCGTGCGGGCGGCCTCGCGCAGCACGGTACGGGCCCAGGGCTCGGTGGTCGTCGTGCCGGAGGCCCGCAGGTGCTCGGCGACCTGTTCGGCCGGGGCGCCCCCGTCGTGCAGCAGCCGGGCCGCGCGCAGGTGCGTCGACATCAGCAGCTGCGGCGACATGTCCGCGAGGACCGTCTCCCGCGTCGGGGGATGGGCGAAGTACCAGTCCTCGGTGCCCGGCGGCGACGACACCAGACCGAGTGCGTCCAGGGTCAGCACGGCCCGCGTGAACACGGCCGGGTCCAGCAGGGCGAGCGCCGCGCAGTGCGCGAAGGGGGCGCCGTCGCCGAGCACCGCCATCGCCTGCGCCGCCCTCAGCGCGACCGGCTGCTGGTGCAGCGTCGCCACGACCCGCCGGCCGAACAGGGCGACGTCCTCCAGATGCGCGCGGGCGATCCCGGCCGCGGTCAGCGGAGAGCCCTCCCGGTGCAGTGCGGCCAGCAGCCGGGTGACGAGGAGCGGTATGCCGTTCGTGGCGGACAGGCAGGCGGCGAGGAACTCCTGGTCGCCGGAACGTCCGGTCAGACGCCGGGCGATCAGTCCGATGCCCCGCTCGGTCAGCGGGCGCAGGCGCAGCACGCTGGACAGCGGGCGGGTCGCCATCTCGTCGAGGAGCGGCGCGTCGGTCTCCGGACAGCGCGAGACGGCCAGCAGGACGGGCATACCGCTCAGCCGCCGGGCGGTGTGCGCGAGGAAGCGCAGCGAGGCGGCATCCGCCTGTTCGGCGTCGTCGACCACGAGGAGGACGGGACCGGGACGGCTGATGCGCCGCACCGTGCGGTGCAGCTCGGCCAGGACGTCGTACGTCCCCTCCGGCCATCCGACAACGTTGTTGTGGCCGACCGGGTAGGGAGCGCGGCCGGCCGCGATGGCCGTCCCGGGCGCCTCCGCGACCGGTCCGTCGCACAGAGCCGGACCCTCCTCCAGGTCCGTCAGGTACGGGTGCAGGAGGGCGCGCGCGACGGCGAAGGGCGTCTGCCGGCCGGTCCGCTCGCCGCGCGCCTCCAGCACCCGCAGACCCTGGGCGCGGGCCCGCTCGGCCAGGCTCCGCAGCAGGGTGGTCTTGCCGATGCCCTCCTGCCCCTCCACCAGCAGCAGCCCGGGGTGACCGGCGGCCGTCCGCCGCACCAGGTCGGAGACGACGGAGAGCTCGTACTCCCGCTCCACCGGGTCCGCCGCACCGGCCGCGTCCCCCGGGCCTGCCGGGTCCGCCGGAACGGCGTCCGCGGAGGACCGCGCCGCTCCGGTCGGGTGGTGCTCGCCGGAGGAACCGGGTGAACGGGTCATTGCTTGGCTTCCCCCTTGCGGCACCGCTGCCGAGGACGGACTTTCTGCCGGTCACCGACCATCCTGGTGCACAAGGGGGTCAGAGATGAGCAACAACGCGCAACTGCTGTTGTATCACTGGTCACTTCACGGCTCCGGACCTGGCGCGATCCGCCACGGACGCCCCTTTTGAGGGCTTCCGGGCAGACCGCGCGGCAGGGGGCCAGAGCCGGGGACCGGCGGCGGTACGGCCGTGAGGGGGCGCCCCGTGCTCAGGTCACCGCGCCCGGCTCCTGCGGCGTGGGGTCGTAGTCACCTGCGACGGTGATGTCCCGCAGGCGCACGGCGGCCGTGAGCATGTCCTGGTGCGTGGTGTACAGGGCGTTGACCCCGAACCGCAGGATGTCGGGCGCCCGCATGTCGGCGACGACCCCGTGCCGTGCCAGCGCCCGGACGAGGCCGTAGGCGTGCGGGTGGCGCAGGGAGACCTGACTGGCCCGGCGCGCGGGGTCGGACGGGGTCGCCGCGGTGAACCCCAGCGGCGCCAGCAGCTCCTCGGCGCACCGCAGGAAGAACCCGGTCAGCGACAGGCTCTTCGCCCGGACCTGCTCCAGGTCCACCCCGTCGAAGGCGGTGAGCGCCGCCTCCAGCGCGAGCAGCGACAGGATCGGCGGGGTGCCGATGCGGGCCCGCGCGATGCCGGGCGCCGGAACGTAGTCCTGGGCGAGGCCGAAGGGGTCGGCGTGGCCGTTCCAGCCGGTCAGCGGCGTGTGCAGATTCTCGTGGTGCCGGCGGGCCACGTACAGGAAAGCCGGCGCGCCCGGACCGCCCGACAGGAACTTGTAGCCGCAGCCCACGGCGAGGTCCACACCGGCGTCGTCCATGCGCAGCGGGAACGCCCCGGCGGCATGGCACAGGTCCCACACGGCCAGGGCGCCCGCGCGGTGGGCCGCCCGCGTCAGCGCCTCCAGGTCGTACAGCTCGCCGGTGCGGTAGTCGACGGGCGAGTAACTGACGGCGGCCACCTGGTCGCCCTCCTCGGCGAGGAAGCGCTCCAGGTCGGCCGGGCGCACCTGCCGCACCCGCAGCCCGCGCTGCCGGGCCACCGCCTCCGCCAGGTACCGGTCGGTGGGGAAGTGCCCGGGGTCGGTGACCAGCAGCGTCCGGTCCGGCCGCAGCGCGGCCGCCGCACCGAGCGCGTTGAACAGCTGCACGCTGGTGGAGTCACCCGCCACCGTCCGGCCCGGCGCGGCGCCGATCAGCCGGCCGATCGCGTCGCCGACGCGGACCGGCGCGTCCCACCAGTCGTGCTCGGTCCACGCCCCGATCAGACCCTCGCCCCACTGCCGGTGGACGACGTCCGTGAGGACCGGCGGCACCGCCGCCGGCAACGGGCCGAGCGAGTTGCCGTCGAGGTAGACGACGCCCTCCGGCAGCAGGAACCGGTCCCGCAGAGGGGCCAGGGCGTCCTCGGCGTCCAGCGCCCCGGCCTGCTCGCCGACGGCGGCGGGGACGGTCGTCATCGGCCTGCTCCTTCCGGTGCGGTCCGCCCGGGACGCACGGCGCCGAAGGCGGCCGACATGTCCCACAGGGTGTCGGCGACCGCCGCGGCCCCCGGCGCACCGGGCTCGATGAGCGTGTAGTGACCCGTGCCGGGCAGCACTACGGTCCGCAGGTCGTGGTGCACGGCCGCGTAGTCGCTGAACTGGGTGAGCGGCACCTCCTCGTCGACGGCGCCGTGCAGCAGCACGGTGGGCACCCCGGTCGAGCCGGCCTCCCGCAGCAGGGTGAGCGGGTCGACGGACGGCAGCCGCTGCTCGAACACCTCCTGCCCGCCCAGCAGTTGCAGCGCCGCGTCGTCACTGAGGCGGTCCCGGCGGGTGGCGTCCAGATCGGTGATCGGCGCCAGCGCCAGCACGGCGGTCGGCAGTGCCCGCGTGTGCCACGGCGAGTCCGGCGGCAGCAGCCCGCGGGCCGCGCACCACAGCGCCAGGTGGCCGCCCGAGCAGTGACCGGCCAGCACGTAGGGCCGGCCCGCGGGCAGGGTGTCCACGATCCGCGCCACGTCGTCGAACGTCTCCGGGTATCCGCCCGCGCCCCCCGACCTGCGGAACCCCGGCAGCAGCACGGAGAACCCCTGCTGCGCCAAGTAGGCGGCGAACGGGGTCAGATGCATGCGGTCGTACCGCCAGTACCCGCCGTGCAGCAGCACCACCAGCGGGGCGTCCGCGTCCTCGGCCGGCCACGCGTCGTACACCTGGTGGGGGTGGTCGCCGTACCGGCCGTGCCGGGGGGCGAGCACCGGCTTCAGGCTCAGGACCCGCTTCTCCTCCTCCGCGGCGAACGCGGAGATCTCCCTAGACGTCACCGCGCGCCGCCCACAGCTCGGGGAACACCATGTGGGCCGCGCGCTGCTCCAGCCACGCGAGCCCCGCCGAACCGGCGCTGCCCTGCTTGGCGCCCATCGCGCGGCGCACCACCATCACATGGTCCTGCCGCCAGCGCGTGACCAGTTCGGCGATGTCGGTGAGCAGTTCGCCCAGCGCCAGCAGCGGATCGTGCTGCGGGCCCGCGTAGATCCGCCGCCACACCTCCACCACGCCCTCGTCGGCCGCGTAGGACGCGGTGACGTCCCGCTCACGTACGTGCTCCGGCACCGGCAGGCCCCGCCGGTGCAGGAACAGCAGCACCTCGTCGTACAGCGACGGCTCCCGGTACGCCTCGCGCAGCGCCTCGTGCACCGAGGGGTCGCCCTGGTGGGCGCGGACCAGCGCCGCGGACTTCTGCCCGAGCAGGAACTCCAGGTGCCGGTACATCGCCGACTGGAACCCGGACGCCTTGCCGAACGCGGCCCGGAAGCCGTTGAACTGCACCGGCGTCAGCGCCGAGATGGGCGCCCAGGACGCGTTGAGCGCGTGCAGCGCCCGCCGGCTGCGCACCAGCGCGTCCATGGCCGCGTCCAGGTCGTCCTTGACGAACGACTCGCGGGCCACGCGCCACTCGTGCGCGATCAGGGTGAACCACAGCTCCATCACCTGGGTGGTGACGAGGAACCCCATCTCGTCCGCCGCCTCGGTGAGCGGGTGCTGGAGGGAGTTGAGGACCGACGCGTGGACGTAGGAGTCGTACGGGCTGGAACCCTGGAAGGGCTGGGTCAGCGGATCGTCCGTGGACAGATTCGGGCAGGTGGACGTGGAGTGAGTCATCAGTGCTCCTAGCGGACCGCCTCCGGCGGGGGAGGCGGAGGGAGGCGGCGGTGGGGGCCGCGGGTGTCAGAGCTGTACGCCGCCGCTGGCGTCGATCCAGTGGCCGGTCATCCACCGGGCGTCGTCCCCGGCGACGAACGAGACGATGTCGGCGATGTCGGCGGGGGCACCGAGCCGCCCGAACACCGAGGCGTCCGAGTACATCTGCCGGATCCGCGGGTTCGCGAGGGTCGGGTTGATCTCCGTCTCGGTGAAGCCGGGCGCGACCGTGTTCACCGTGATGCCGCGCGGGCCCAGCTCCTTGGCCAGGTTCAGGGTGAGGGCGTCCAGGGCGCCCTTGGTCATCGTGTAGGCGACGATCGCGGGGAGCGGGACCCGCGTGGCGACCGAGGAGATGTTGATGATCCGCCCGCCGTCCCGCAGCCGCTCCAGAGCGTGCTGGACGATGAAGAACGGCGCCTTGGTGTTGATCGCGAACACCCGGTCGTAGTCCTCTTCGGTGACCTGGGCGATGGGCCGGGGCAGGGTGATGCCGGCGTTGTTGACCAGGATGTCCAGGCCCGGTTCCGCCTCCTGCGTTGCCAGCCCTTCGTCGAAGGCGGCCCACAGGGCGGCGGCGTCGCCGGGGACACCGAGTTCGGCGTGCACGGCGAAGGCGCGTCCGCCCTCCGCCTCGATCTCCTTGACGGTCCGCTCGGCGGCCGCGTGGTCGTGGCCGTAGTGCACGGCGACCAGGGCGCCCTCGCGCGCCAGCCGGAGGCTGATGCCTCTGCCGATGCCGCGGCTGCCGCCGGTGATCAGGGCGGTCCTGCCCGCGTGGCGCTGGGTGGTGGTCAAGGTCGTCTCCTTACGGGTGAGCCCGGGGACCCGGGCCGGGAGGTGGTCGGGGCGTCAGGCGTCGAAGTCGAGGGTGAGGTCGTCGGTGCGCGGACGGGCCCGGCAGGCGAGCGTGTAACCCGCGTCCAGGTCCCGGGCGTCGAGGGCGTACTGGGAGCCCAGCGTCACCGCGCCGGACACCACCTTCGCCCGGCAGCTGCCGCACACCCCGTCACGGCAGGAGTACGGCGTCTCCGGGCGGTGGCGCAGCACGGCGTCGAGGGCCACCCGGTCCTCCGGCCGCATGGTGACGACGCTGGTACGGCCGCCGAGGACGGCGGTGATCCGGCTGTGCCGGCCCTGCCGGTCCGGTGGCGTGGCGGGCTCGGCCGAGGCCGGCGTTCCGGCGGCCGAGAACAGCTCGAAGCGGACGGCGGCCGCCGGCGCGCCCCAGCCGGTGAGCGTGTCGCGTACCGTCTCCACCAGCCCGTACGGCCCGCACAGGGCGAACCGCGTGCCGGGACCGGGACGGGCGTCCAGCAGCTCGAGCAGCCGCAGCAGCTTGGGCGCGTCGATCCGCCCGCTGCACAGCTCGCTCTCGCGGCGCTCACGCGAGAGGACGTGCAGCACCGTGAGACGGTCGACGAACTCGTCCTTGAGCAGCGCGAGTTCGTCCGCCAGCAGGGCGTCGTGGGCGGTGCGCGCCGCGTGCACCAGGGAGACCCGGCAGCCGGGGTCCTCGCGCAGGGCCGCGGCGGCCATGGGGGCGAGCGGGGTGATGCCGCAGCCGCCCGCGATCAGGACGTGGTGCCCGCCCCTGACCGCCGGCAGGCCGAACGTGCCGGCGGGCGGGGACAGTTCCAGCAGGTCACCCTCGAGGAGCGTGGTGAGCGCGTACGCGCCGAAGCCGTCGGGGGAGTTGCGCTTGACCACCACGCGCAGTGCGGCGGGGTCGCCGGGCGGCGGGCACAGCGAGTAGCTGCGGCGCAGCTCGCCGCCGGGCGTCCGGTGCCGGACCACGACGTGCTGACCGGGCCGGTGGGCGAAGGTCCCCGCCAGATCCGCCGGGACGTCCAGGGTGATGGCCACGGTGTCCTCGGCCAGGCGCTCCAGGCGGGCGACCGTCAGCCGGAACCAGCCGGTGGGCCGGACCCCGGCCCTCGTCCGCCCGTCCTGTCCGGGGTGCTGCGGGGCGTCGTGGGTGAGGGGCGCTGTGCTCATGCGGTCACCTCAGATCGCCGTCATGGTGGGGAAGGTCTCCCGGCAGGCCGTGCAGCGCAGCATCGACTGGCAGCGCGTCGGCCCGAAGGAGCTGTGCGGCCGGGTGGCCCGCGACCCGCAGTGCGGGCAGGGGACGCCGAGGTCGACGCGCACCGGCCCGGACGCGGCGCCGGCGGGGGAGGGCGGGGCGATGCCGTGGGCGGCGAGCTTGGCGCGGCCCTCCGCGGTGATGCGGTCCGTGCTCCAGGCCGGCGCGAGGACATGGCGGACCCGGCCGTCGGGGTGGCCGCACTCCTCCAGGACGTCCTGGACGGCCGCGGTGATGGCAGGCAGCGCCGGGCACCCCAGGAACGTCGGGGTGAGCTCCACCGTCAGGACGCCGTCGTCCGCCGTGGTCACGGCGCTCACGACACCCAGGTCGCCGAGGGTGATCATCGGCAGCTCGGGGTCGGGCACCGCCTCCACCCGGGCCCGCACCCGCGCGACGTCGAGGCGCGGCGCGGTGACGGCCACGGGAGCGCCACGGAGCGGGGCGGTCGTGTCGGTCCGCGCGGTCACCAGGTGCCCCCCGGGAACTGCCGGCGCACCGACTGCATCTCGGCGATCAGCGGACCGAACGCCTCGGTGTGCAGGCCCTGCCGGCCGCCGCGCCCCTGCCACGTGGGCGTGGGCACGGTGAGTCCGGCGCGGTCCAGGACGGCCGCGACGCTCGCCTGCCACGCGGTGCGCAGCGCGGCGAGCGGCGGGAGCACGCCCGCCGCGACGAGCCGGTCCGTGAGGTCGTCCTCGTCGAACAGCTCGGCCGTGTACGGCCACACCTGCTCCAGGGCCGCCCGCATCCGGCGGGTGCTCTCCTCGGTGCCCAGGCCCAGCCGCTCCGTCCACAGGTCGGCGTGCCGGCGGTGGAACGCCGTCTCCTTCGCGGCCCGCGCCCCGAACGCGGCCAGCTCCCGGTCCGTGCCGTCGGCCAGCGCCTGCTGCAGCAGCACCGCGTAGTGGGTGAAGGCGAGCTGCCGGGCGACGGTCACGGCGAAGTCGCCGTTGGGCAGCTCGGTGAGCAGGGCGTTGCGGAACGCGCGGTCCGTGCGGCCGAAGGCGAGGTCGTCCTCGGAGCGGCCGGTGCCGTCCAGCTGCCCGCTCCGCGCCAGCAGGGCGCGGGCGTGCCCGACGAGGTCCAGGGCGATGTTGGACAGCGCCAGGTCCTCCTCGATCGTCGGCGCCCGCGTGATCCACTGGCACAGCCGCTGCCCCAGGATCAGGGCGTCGTCGCCCAGACGCAGCGTCAGCAGGGCGAGGTCGGCGTCCGCGGCCCGGTCGGTGTCCGCGGCCCGGTCGGCCGGCGGCGGTGCCAGGGTGCGTCCGGTCTCAGGCATCGTCGTCGCTCCCCTCGGCGTCGCTGTCCCCGGTCAGCGGGGCGAACTGCTCGGGATACCGGTAGGGCTTGTGGCGTGCGTGGGCGAAGAACGGGTCGTGCTCGTCGGGGGACGCGGCGTGCACCGCGTCGGAGCGGACCACCCACAGCGACAGCGGTTCGCCCCGCCGGGTGTACAGGTCGCGGGCGTACGAGAGCGCCGTGTCCGGGTCGCCGGCGCGCACCGACCCCACGTGCTGGTGCGCCAGCCCCCTGCGGGGCCGCAGGAACACCTCCCAGGACGCCGGCGCGCCCTCCGTCGTACGGCTCGTCGTACGGCTCATGTCGCAGGCTCCGTCGTGTGTGCGGCGTCCGGTGCGGTCTCGGGGGTCCGGGCGTCCCCGGCGGTCCGGGCGTGCTCGCGGGCGGCGTGGGCGGCGGCCGCCTCGCGCACCCACGCGCCGTCCTCGTGCGCCGCCGTCCGGTGGGCCAGCCGCTGCCGGGCGCAGGCCGAGTCGTCGCCCAGCGCGCCCCGGTACACCTCCCAGTCGATCGGCCCGAAGTCGTAGTGCCCGCGCTCCTCGTTCCAGCGGATGTTCGGGTCGGGCAGCGTCAGCCCCAGGCGCTCGGCCTGCGGCACGCACTGGTCCACGAACCGCTGCCGCAGCTCGTCGTTGGTGTGGTGCTTGATGCCCCAGGCCATCGCGCGGCGCGACACCGCCGCCCCCAGCGCGGCGGTGCGCTCGTCGGCGCCCCCCGCGACCGTGTCGGGCGGCCCGAACATCAGGGCCACCGCCGGCAGCCACCAGCGGTCGACCGCGTCCTGCGCCATCTGCCGCTGCTCCGGGGTCCCTTCGCACAGCGCGCGCATCATGTCGTACCCCTGCCGCACGTGGAAGGCCTCCTCCTGGCAGACGCGGAGCATCGCGCGGGCGTACGGGCCGTACGAGGTCCGGCACAGCGGCGCCTGGTTGATCACCGCGGCGCCGTCCGTCAGCCAGGCGATGGCACCGGTGTCGGCCCAGGTGAGCGCCGGATGGTTGAAGGTGGCCGCGTAACGCTGCTTCCCCTGGTGCAGGGCGTCGAGCAGTTCGGCGCGGTCCACGCCCAGCGTCTCGGCCGCCGAGTACAGGTACAGGCCGTGGCCCGCCTCGTCCTGCACCTTCGCGATCAGCACCGACTTGCGGTGCAGCGACGGCGCCCGGGTCAGCCAGGCGCCCTCCGGCTGCATGCCGATGATCTCGGAGTGGGCGTGCTGGGCGATCTGACGCAGCAGCATCCGGCGGTAGCCGTCGGGCATCCAGTCCCGCGGCTCCACCGTCCCGCCCTCGCCCAGCAGTTCCTCGAAGCGCGCGGCACGCTCCTCCTCGGTGACGGCTGCCGGAGCGGCCCCGGCGAGCGCGGCGCTCACGGCGTACCGTCCCCGGCCCGCCCGGTGCCGGGACCGGTCCGTCCCACGATGCCCGTCCCTGCGCTCTGCCTGCGCACCCTCATCACTCCCTCGCGACTGCGACCGCCCGCCCGGCCGGCACGGGACCGGCGGGCGGAACCTCCACCGAGAACAGAGGCCGCGCACCGCGCCCGCTATCCCCGCCCCCGCCGCTTCGTCGCGTGACGGACGTCACGCGGGGGCGGGGGAGTGCCGGCCGCCCTCGCCGCCTCTTCTTCTGGCGACACACGGATGTGGCAACGGATGTGGCACACGTGGCACAGCGAAAGGGGACACCCATGAGCACCATCAGGGAGCTGCTGGTCGAACTCACCGGCACCGCCGAGTACGCCGACGCCATCGGCGACGACGTCGACCTCGCCGCCAGCGGCATCGACTCCGGTGACCTGGTGCGTCTGGTGCTGCTCGTCGAGCAGCGCACGGGCGTGGAGATCACCGCCGAGGACATGGAGAAGCTGCACACCATCGCCGACTACGAGCGTTTCGTCGAGGAGCGCTCCGTCGCCGCCGGCGGTGCGTGATGTGGCTGACGCAACTGGTGGAGCGCAACCGCCAGTGCTTCCCCGACCGCACCGCGCTCGTCGACGAGCGGCGCAGTGTGACCTGGGCGCAGTTCCATGACCGGACGGCGGAACTGGCACGGGGTCTGGCCGGGTTGGGCATCGAGCGCGGCGACCGGGTCGCGGTGCTCTCCCAGGACCGGATCGAGGTGCTGGAGACCTACTTCGCGCTCGCCCGGCTCGGCGCGCTGTTCGTGCCGCTCAACCACAGCCTGGCCGTGCCCGAGGTGGCCGGGATCATCGAACGCGTCGGCGCCGTCGCCGTGCTGGGCGAGTCCGGCCTGCTGGACCGCCACCCCACGCTGCCGGCGTCCGTGCGCATCAGGATGGCGTTCGACGTGCCCGCCTTCGACGCGCTCGGCACCCTGGCCGAACCCGTCGAGCTGCCCGAGGTGTCCGACACCGACCCGGTCGCCGTGCTGCACACCTCCGCGACCACGGGACAGGCCAAGGGCGTCACCGTCGACGCGGGCTCCTTCCGCGCCATCGCGCTGGGCTGGCTGGTGTCGGCCCGCCCCACCGACGACATCGTGATGGTCAACTGCTGCCCGCTGTACCACGGCAGCATGGTCGTCTCCCTCACCTACCTGGCCGCCGGCGCCACCGTGGTGCTGATGCCCGGCTTCACCCCGCAGCGCGCGCTGGCCGCGGTCGAGCGCCACCGGGCCACGCACATGTGGCTGGTCCCGCAGATGCTGCGCTTCATGCTCCAGGCGAAGGCCTCGCACAGCACCGACCTGTCCTCGCTGCGGGAGGTGCTCTACGGCGCCGCCCCCATGCCGCTCGACGTGTACGCGACGGCGGTGGAGCGGCTGGGCTGCGGCTTCCGTCAGGTGTACGGCATGACGGAGGTGGGCGGCCCGTTCGTCACCCTCGGCCCCGACGAGCACCCGGCACCCGGCGACGTCAGCGCGCGCATCCCGTGCGGGCGCGTCATCCCCGGCATGTCGGCACGGGCGGTGGACCGGCAGGGCCGTGAGGTGCCGCGCGGGGAGATCGGCGAGATCGTGGTCCGCGGCCCGGGCGTCATGCAGGGGTACTGGAACGACCCCGAGGCCACCCGCGAGGTCACCCTCGACGGCTGGATCGTCACCGGCGACCTGGGCTTCATGGACGAGGACGGCCGCATCCACCTGGTCGACCGCAGCAAGGACCTCATCATCCGGGCGGGGCAGAACGTGTACCCCTCGGAGATCGAACGCGTCCTGATGACCCACCCCGCGGTCCGCGACGCGGCCGTCGTGGGCATGCCCGACGAGGACTACGGCGAGGTGCCGCTCGCCTACGTCGTCGCCGAGGACGGCACCACCACCGCCGACCTGTTCGGGCACGTCAAGGACAACCTCGCGCCCTACAAGCGGCCCCGCGCGATCGAGTTCATCGAGCAGGTGCCGCGCAACCCGGCCGGGAAGATCGTCAAGAAGCTGCTGCGGGTCTGACGCGGTGGCGTCGGAGACGGACGCGGCGGCGTACGACACGGCGGAGGCGCACGGCGTGGCGGGAGCGGGCGGCGTGGCGGCCGACGCGCGGGCGGAGCTGGAGCGCCTGCGCGCGCCGCTCGCCGCCGCGGGCCTCGGCCTGGGTGTGGCCCTGGCGTCCGACCCGGCGGCGCGTCCCGCCGGGCCCGCCGAGGCCGCTGCCGCCGCCGGCATGATCCCGGACCGCCGCCGGGAGTTCCTGGCCGGCCGCCTCGCCGCCCGGCGCGCCCTGCGGTCGGTGGGACTCACCTGCGGGGACGTCCCCCGCGCGGGACGGCGGCCCGTCTTCCCGCCGGGGTACGCGGCCTCGATCACGCACGACGCGGGCCTCGCGGTGGCGGTCGCCCGGCCACCCGGACACACCGGCCCCGCCGGATGCGACCTCGAGCTGGGCCGCTTCCCCCTGGAAGCGGCCCGTCTGGTGCTGCGCGAGGACGAGGAGGCCTGGCTGCACGACGCCGGCCCGGCTCTCGCGCCGGCCCGGCTGCGGGCGGTGTTCTCCGCCAAGGAGGCGGCGTGGAAGGCGCTGTACGGGGCGGCGGACGGCGCCGGCTCCGGCTCCGGTGATGCGGCGGAGGGCGGCGCCCGGACCCTGCGTGACCTGTACGCGGTTCCCGAACCGGACGGCGGCGGCTTCCGGGTCCGGCGCCGCGGCGACGACGGCGTGGACCTCCGTGTGTGCGTGTGTCCGGTCGCGGCGGGCGTGTTCAGCTGGGTCCGCATGGTCGGCGGGGCCGCGGTTGATTCGGGTGCCGGGTACGTGTGACGACGGGCGGCGGTTGTCTTCGGACCGCCGTCGGATGGCGTCGGCGCGGGTGTTCGTGTGTGCGATGCCTCGCTCGCCAGGGCGGGTTCAGCGGGGTCCGCCTGCCGGGTGCCGGGGACGTGTGACGGTGGGGCGGCGGGTCCTCGTGCGCGACCGCTGCCTTCCGCGTCACCGTTCGCGCCGGTGCGGCGCGCTGCCGATCGCGTGTCCGGCCGTGCGGTGGCGGCGGCCTGGGTGTGTGCCCGTCCGGGTGCCGGCGCCGACGACGACGGAGGGGCGGCGGTCCGGGACCGCCGCCCCTCCGTCACTGCCTCCGCAGGAGCCCCTCGCCTACTCCTTGGCGTTCACCAGCACCGCCATGTTGCCCGCCGGGTGGCGGTTGTCGTGGATGAGCTGGTGGGCGAGCCCGATCTCCTCGAAGCCGAAGGTCCGGGACAGGCACGGGTCGATGACGCCCTGGTCGATCAGCCGGGTCACCTCGCGCGCCTCCCGGACGCCGGCGACGTGCGAGCCCTGGAGGCGCTTCTGCCGCATCCACAGGAACCGCAGGTCCACGTCGCCGTTGTAGCCGGTGGTGCCGCCGCAGATGACGACCATGCCGGCGTTGTCGCACATGTAGATCGAGGTCGGGATGGTGTCGGCGCCGGAGTGCTCCAGCACGATACGGGGCGCCCGGCGCTCCCCGAGGACCTCCCAGAAGCGCCGGCCGAAGGCGCGGGCCCCCGTCAGCCAGCGGTTCATGGCGGCCTCGTCCGAGGCGTCCGGCAGCCGCCCCCAGTGGTCGAAGTCGCGCCGGTCGATGTAGCCCTCGGCGCCCAGCTTCACGCAGAACTCGCCGCGCTCCTCGCTGGAGACCACCGCGACGGGGATGCCGCCGACGTGCCGCACGAGCTGGATGGCGATGCTGCCCAGGCCGCCCGCACCGCCCCAGATCAGCACCGGGTCGCCGGGCCGGACGGTGTGCGGGTGCCAGCCGAACAGCTGGCGGTAGGCGGTGGCCGCCGTCGCCATGTAGCAGGAGGCCTCCGCCCAGGACAGCCGGGCCGGCTTGGGGTGGCACATGTAGTCGTCGACGACGGCGAACTGGGCGAAGGAGCCGTAGTTCTCCTCGTAGCCCCACACGCGCTGGCTGCTGGAGGTGGCGGGCTCGGCGCCGAGGCGGATGTCCTCGGCGGACTCGTCCCAGCGGCTGGCGAGCACCACCACCTCGTCGCCGAGCCGTACCCCGCGCACGTCCTCGCCGACCGCCCAGACGATGCCGGACAGGTCGGAGCCGCCGATGTGGAAGTCCTCGGTGGCGCCCGCCTTCTGCCGGGCCGCGATGACGTCCAGCGGCGAACCGAGGGCGGCCCAGACGTTGTTGTAGTTGACGCCGGCCGCCATCACCTTGACCAGCACCTGGCCGCGGCCGACGGGCGGCACGTCGACCACTTCGGTGCGGAAGGCGTCGATCGGCTGTCCGTAGCGCTCCTGGCGTATGAGGGAGGCGTACATCCGTCTGGGCACGGTGCCCATCTCGGGCGCGTCGCCGAGTTCGTAGAGGTCCTGGACCTTGGTCACGGCAGATCTCCTGAGCGGTGGGAGCGGTGCCGGCCGAGGGACCCGGCCGGCCGCCGGGGCGGGGCCCGGCGGGTCTGGGAGGCGGCGTGTGCCGCCGGTGTCAGTCGGATGCGGGGCGCAGGGCCTTGGCGACGACCGCGCCGATGCGGGCGATCGGCTCCGGCTCGGTCATGTCGTAGTGGCCGCACGGCACACTGTGGTCCTCGAGGACGCCGTCGACGTGGGGACGCCAGGCGTCCGCCTTGTCGGGCGCGAGGGCGAGGTCGCCCGCGTCGGCGCCGGCCCGTCCCGAGGCGTCCTCGGCGGCGGTGAAGAACAGCATGTCGCCGCGGTAGACGCCGGGCGTGAACTCCGGTGCGATGCGCAGGTTGTTGCGCATGACGCCGGCGATCGCGGCGGCCTCCTCGCGTGTGACGGGCAGGGCGGAGCCGCCGTCGGTCCGGGCGAGCCGGCCGATGCGGTCCAGGACGGCGTCGACGTCCGGCAGGTCCGCGTCCGGGCCGAGGGGCAGCCCGGCCATGCGCAGCAGCAGCGCCGCGACCTGCCGCTCGGCGGCCTCGGGGGTGTACGGGACGCCGTGCGGGAGCGGCGCGTCCAGCAGGGCGAGCAACTCGACCTCCTGGCCCTGTTCCTGGAGCCGGCAGGCCATCGCGTGGGCCACGAAACCGCCGTAGGACCAGCCCAGGAGCCGGTAGGGGCCCTCGGGCTGCACCTGGCGGACCAGCTCCACGTACGAGGCCACCATGGACGCGGCGTCGGGGGCGGGCGGCCGGGCGCCGTCCAGGCCGGCCGCCTGGAGGCCGAACACCGGCTGGTCCTCCCCGAGATGGGGCAGCAGCCCGGTGTAGCGCCAGGACACGCCGGCCCCGGGGTGCACGCAGAACAGCGGCCGCCGTGTGCCCTCGGACCGCAGCGGCAGCAGGGGGCCCAGGGCGTCACCCGCGGTGTTCTCGTCGGCGGCGGCCAGCACGCCCGCGACGGTGGGCGCGGCCAGCAGCGACGCGGCCGGCACGTCCAGCACACCCGCCCCGCGCAGCTTGCCCGCGAGGAGCACGGCCCGCATGGAGTCGCCGCCGAGGTCGAAGAAGTTGTCGTGGACGCCGATGCCGCCGATGCCGAGCGTCTCCTCCCACAGCCGGGCGACGGCCCGCTCGCGTTCGGTGCGCGGCGCGACGTGCGGCGTGGTCAGCCGGGGCCGGGCCGCCAGCCCGGCCGTGCCCGGGGCGGCGGACGCCTCTTGCGCCTCGGCCGTCTCCGGCGCGGTACGGGCGCCCGGGGCGTCGATCCAGTGCCGCTGCCGTTCGAAGGCGTAGCCGGGCAGCGGGACCCGCCGCGGCGCGGCCTCGCCGGCCACCGCGGGCAGCGCCGCGTCCACGCCCGCGGACCACAGCCGCCCCAGCGCCTCGGCGAGGACGAAACCGTCCGGGCTGTCGGCCTTGGCGTGCCGCATGGTCGTCACGGAGACCGGCTCGTGGTCGGCGAGCTGGGCGCGGGCGAGCTTGGTGAGGCTGTCGCCGGGACCGATCTCGACCAGCACGGGACGGTCGCGCTCCCACAGGGTGGAGATGCCGTCCGCGAAGCGCACCGTGTGCCGGGTGTGGTCCAGCCAGTGCCGTACGTCGGTGACCTGCTCGCCCGTGGCCCAGGTGCCGGTGACGTTGGTGACGTAGGGGAGGCGCGGCGCGCGCAGGGTGACGGTGCGCAGCCGGTCCTCGAAGGCGGGCAGGACCGGGTCGAGGACGTGGGAGTGCGCGGCGGCCGGCACACGCAGCCTGCGGAACGGCACCTCACGGCGGGTCAGCTCCCGCTCCAGCCGCTCCACGTCCTCGGTGTGCCCGGCGACGGTGCAGGCGGCCGGCCCGTTGGCGGCGGCCAGCGACAGCCGCTCGTCGAGCAGCGGCAGCACGGTCTCGGCGGACGCCGCCACCCCGACCGTCGCGCCGCCGGCGGACTTGATGAGCCGGATGCGCTCCGCGACCAGCGGCAGCATCTCCTCCAGCTCCATCACCCCGGCCAGGCAGGCCGCGGTGTACTCGCCGAGGGAGTGCCCGATCAGCGCGTCGGGGCGCACGCCCGACTCCATCAGGGTGCGGGCCGTCGCGTACTCGGTGACGACCAGGGCCAGCAGCGTGGCGGTGCCCTCCGGGTCGGCCTCCTCGAACAGCACCGTGCGCAGGTCCCGGCCCAGCACCGGGCGCAGGACGCGGACGCAGCGGTCGACGGCGTCGCGGTACACGTCGTGGTCGCGGTACAGCTCCTCGCCCATGCCCACGTACTGCGTGCCGCCGCCCGGGAACAGGAACGCCACCTTCGGCGTCTCCTCCGGGACCGGCGGGACGGCCGGGCCTGCCGCCCGCAGCGCGGCGACCGCCTCCTCGGGGGAGGCCGCGGTCACGGTGAGCCGGTGGCGCAGGGCGGGCCGGTCCGTGCGCAGCGTGTGGGCGACGTCGTCCAGCCGCAGGCCGGGCCGCGCCTCCAGGTGCCGGGCCAGGGCCTCGGCCTGGCCGCGCAGCGCGCCGGCCGTGCGCGCGGACAGCGGCAGCACCTGCCGGCGGCCGTCCTCGGCCGGGCGCGGCGCGGCCGGAGCGACGGGCGGCGCCTCCTCCAGGACGACGTGCGCGTTGGTGCCGCCGATGCCGAAGGCGCTGACCGCGGCCCGCCGCGGGTGCTCGGCCGCGGGCCAGTCCTCCAGGGCGGTCGGCACCCGGAACGGCCCGGAGGCGAAGTCGATGAGCGGGTTGGGCTCGTCGAAGTGCAGGCTCGGCGGGATCTGCCGGTGCTCCAGGGACAGGACGGCCTTGACGACCCCGGCGATGCCGGCGGCCGCCCCGAGATGCCCGATGTTCGTCTTCACCGAGCCCAGGGCGCAGAAGCCCCGGCGGTCGGTGCTCTGCCGGAAGGCGTCGGTGAGTGCGGTCACCTCGATGGGGTCGCCGATGCGGGTGGCGGTGCCGTGCGCCTCCAGCAGCCCGATGGTGCCGGCGTCCACGTCGGCCTCGGCCTGCGCGGCGAGGATCACCTCGGTCTGCCCGGCGGTGCTGGGCGCGGTGAAACCGACCTTGCGGCGGCCGTCGTTGTTGACGGCCGTGCCGCGGATCACCGCGCGGATGCGGTCACCGTCGGCGAGGGCGTCCTCCAGACGCTTGAGGACCACCACCCCCACCCCGTCTCCCGAGGAGGTGCCGGCCGCGTCCGCGGCGAAGGCGCGGCACCGCCCGTCGGGCGAGAACGGCCCCCCGGGGACGTGCCGGTAGCCCAGCAACGCGGAGGGGTTGAGGGAGACCGCGCCGGCCACCGCGGCGTCGCAGCGGTGATCCAGCAGGTCCTGGCACGCGGAGTGCAGGGCGACGAGCGCGGTGGAGCACGCCGTCTGAAGGGACACGCTCGGTCCGGTCAGGCCCAGCTCGTACGAGATCCGGGTGGCCAGCGTGCCCAGGGAGTTCGAGGTGGCCGCGTGCACGAGCTCCACGCTGCCGGGCTGCCCGGCGAAGCGCGGGTGGACGTGCGCGGGGTAGTAGCGGCTGTCGCCGGCGCCCGCGTACACGCCCGTCATGCCCGCCGCGAACCGGTCGGGGCGGCCCGCGTCCTCCAGGGCGTGGTACGCCGTCTCGAGCAGCAGACGCTGCTGCGGATCGACGACGGCGGCCTCGGCGGGGCTGTAGCCGAAGAACCCCGCGTCGAAGCGGTCGATGCCCTCCACGACCGACGCCATCCGTACCAGGGAGGGGTCGTCGAGGTCGGCGGGGTCGCCGCCGGCGGCGAGGAACTCCTCGTCGCTGACGGGGCGTATCGACTCCCGGCCGGCGGCGAGGTTGTCCCAGAACGCGTCGACGTCGTCCGCGCCGGGGAAGCGCGCCGCCATGCCGATCACGGCGACGGCGGGCGGCGCGTCGTCCTGCGGGTCCGTCGGCTCAGCCACGGCCTCGGTCCTTTCGTTCCCGTGCGGAGCGGCGCGCCGCGCGCGCGGCCCGCTGCCGCTGTGCTTGTTCCTTGGCGCGGCCGAGCCCCTCGGACTCGGCCGTCCCGGTCGTCCCGGCCGTTCCCGCGGCCCCGGTCGTCCCGGCCTGCGTCGCCGACGGGTCCGGAGCGGGGGCGGCGGACGCGGCGGGCACCGCGGTGCCCTGGTCGGCCAGGTGGCGGGCGAGCGCCCGTACGGTCGGGTGCGCGAACAGGTCGACGACGGTGAGCTCGCAGCCCAGCGCCTTGTTGAGGGCCGTCTGCGCGGCGACCAGCAGCAGCGAGTTGCCGCCCAGGTCGAAGAAGTTCTCGTCGCGGGACACCCGGTCGCGGCCCAGCACCGTGCACCACACGGCGGCCAGCTCGTTCTCCAGGCGGCGCAGTTCCTCCCCCGCACCGGCCGCCGACGGCTGCTCGGCGGTGCCCGCCGAGCGCAGCACCCAGGCGTCCGCGACGCCGCCCGCACCGGCCGCCTCCGCGGCGGCCGCGTACAGGGCGCCCAGATCGGTGCCCTCCTCCAGGCCGACGCGTCCTGCCAGGCGGCGCACCTGCCGTACGGGCGCCGCCACGTGGCTGCCCACCCACGGCGCCGTGCGGTCGGCGCCGACGAGGAGGTGCGGCTCGTCCAGGGTGCGGGCGAAGTCCAGCGAGCGCAGCGCGGCGGACGCCTCAAGGACCCGGTAGCCGCGGGCCTCGGTGAGGGAGGTGAGCTGGTAGCCGAGGCTCATGCCGCGCTCGCGCCACATGCTCCACGCCAGGCTCTGCCCGGGCAGGCCCGCGCGCCGCCGGTGCACGGCGAGGGCGTCCAGGAAGGCGTTGGCGGCGGAGTAGGCGGCGTTCATCGAGCCGCCGAAGAAGCCGTTGACGGAGGAGAAGACGACGAAGGAGGTCACCGGGTGCTCGGCGGCGACCCGGTGCAGGGTCCACGCGCCGCGCACCTTCGCGTCCAGCAGCCGCTCCCAGTCCTCCGGCGTCACGTCCCGCACGGGCCGCTCGTCGAAGGCACCGGCCAGGTGCAGCACCGAGGTGAGCGGCGCCTCCCACGCGTCGGCGGCCCGGCGCACCGCCGCGCGCACCTGCTCGGCGTCGGTGACGTCCACGGACTCGTACCGCACCTCGCCGAGCCGCCGCAGCCGGCGCAGCGCCTCGATACGGCCGGCGGCCGGGCCCGCCTCGTCCAGGTGCCGCTGCCAGTCGTCCTCGTGCGGCAGCCGGGTGCGGCCCAGGAGCAGCAGCCGGGTGCCGGGCGTGGCGAGCAGATGCGCGGCGACCTCGCTGCCGACCCCGCCCAGACCACCGCTGATCAGATGGAAGCCGTCCGCCGTGGACGGTGCGGTGCGGGGCAGCGGGTCGGGCAGCGGCACCAGCCGGCGCACGAAGCGGCGCCCGTCACGCAGGGCGACCTCCGTGTCCACGGGATGGACGGCGCTCTCGGCGAGGATCGCCTCGGCCGCCTCCCGGTCGTCACCCGGCGCGAGGTCGAGGTGGACGCCGCGCAGCCACGGCATCTCCTCACGCAGCGACTTGAGCAGGGCGCCCGCTGCCGCGTGGAAGGGGTTCGGGCGCTCGTCACCGGCGACGGCCTGGGCGCCGGCGGTCACGAACAGCAGGTCCACCGGACGGGCCCGGCCGGGACGCTCCGCGAGCGCGCGGGACAGCACCAGCAGGGACTCGGTGCCGTCCCGCTCACCCCACGGCGCGACGTCCGCCTCGTCGTCGGCGACGCCGGGGCCGTGCAGCGCGCCGAGGTGCACGACGGCGTCGATCTCCCGCCCGTCCTCGGCCAGGCGCGCCAGCAGTGCCGCGTGGTCCGCCTCGCTGCCGGGGCGGATCCGGTGCCGGGCCGCGTCCAGGCGCTCCGCGGCCGGTCCGTCGGTGACGACCGTGCACAGGCGGCCCTCGGCACGCAGCAGTCCGGCAAGGCGGCCGGCCAGCTCCTCGGCGCGCGGGTCGCCGCCCGCCAGCACCAGGGTGTGATGACCCGTGGGCGGCGCGGTGCGGTGCAGGGCCTCGGCGGGCCGCCACACGGGCCGCAGGAACCAGTCGGGCAGGGTGGCGGCCGTGCCGAGCAGCAGCTGCGCCTCGCGCACCGCGTCGTCGAACTCGCCGGCCTCGAAGCTCTTGCGCAGCCGGGTGCGCTGGATCTTGCCGATCTCCGTCTTGGGTACGGCCTCGGCGGGCACCGGGATCAGGAACGCGGGGCTGACGCCGATCTCCCGGGTGACCTTGCCGCCGATCTCCCGCATCACGGCCGCCGGGTCCTGCCCGGGCGCGAGGTGGAAGAACAGGGCGAGTTCGTCGGTGGTGGCCGACGGGTCGGACCGCACCGCGCAGGCCGCCGTGAAACTCCTTACGACACCCGGCAGTTCCTCGACGCAGGCCTCGATCTCGTGGCTGTAGTGGTTGACGCCGTTGACGATGATGACGTCCTTGGCGCGGCCGGTGATGTACAGCTCGCCTTCCCGCAGGAACGCCAGGTCGCCGGTGTCGAACCAGCCGTCGTCGGTGAACGCCTCCGCGTTCGCCGCCGCGTTGTCGTGGTAGCCGCGGGTCACCGACGTGCCTCGCACCTGGAGCCGGCCGACCTCCCCCTCGGCCAGCACCGTGAGGACGCCGTCGCGTTCCTCGACGATCCGCATGGCGAACCCGGGGTAGGGCAGGCCGCAGCTGACGAACGACTCGTCCTCGCCGGACGGTTCGGACGGCAGCACGCAGTCGGTGACCACCGAGCAGGTCTCCGACATGCCCCAGCCCGGGTGCATGACGTCCTGCGGCAGCCCGAAGGGCCGCAGGGCGTGCAGGAACGAGCGGGCCGTGGCCGCCACGACCACCTCGCCCGCGTTCATCACCAGACGCATCGGCGACAGGTCCCAGTCGCGGTCGTGGAAGCGGTGGGCCTGCTCGGCCAGCAGCCCGAACGCGAAGTTGGGGGCCCAGGTCACGGTGGCGCGGTGACGGTGCGCGAGGTCCGCCCAGCGCAGCGGGTCCTGGAGGACGTAGGGGGTCGGCGCGTGGACCTGCCGGCAGCCGAGGTAGACGTCCCGGAGGTGGAACATCACCACACCGGTGACATGGTCCAGCGGGATCCAGTTCAGCGAGACGTCGTCCGCGCCCAGGCCGTTCATGGCCTCGGTGGCCGCCGAACGGGTCAGCACGTTGCGGTGGGTGAGCCGCACCGCCTTGGGCAGACCCGTGCTGCCGGACGTCATCAGCATCAGGATCAGGTCGTCGGGGCCCGCCGGGTGCCAGTCGCGGTCCTCTGGCGCGTCCCGCAGCGCGTCCGCCGTCGTCAGCCGCAGGCCCGGCCACTCCTGACGCACGGCCAGGTCGCGCAGCCCCGCCTCACTCTCCTGCGAGGCCACGATCCAGGGGCGGCCCAGCATCCGCCAGATGCCCTCCAGCTTGGCGACCGCGGCCGAGGCGGTGGCGTACGAGGCGGGCACCGTCAGCGGCACCGCGACGAACCCGCCCAGGACGCAGCCCCACAGCACGGCGACGAAGTCCTCGCTGTCGCCGCACTGGAGGATCACCTTGTCCCCGGGACGCAGCCCCGCCCGGCGCAGCCCGGCCAGGACCCGTGAGGCCTCCTCGACGAGCGAGGCGTAACTGCGCCGCGTCTCGCTCCCGTCGGCGCGCACGTGCACGATCTCGCCCTGAGGGCTCCGCGCGGCGCGGGTGAGCGCGGACGCCCAGTCCGGCACCGACGGCTCGGGCAGCGCGGGACCCTCGCTGAGCGCCGGGACCGAGTCGCTCCGCACCTCCGCCGCGTCGCCGGCCCCCGGCGTCTCCACGGCCGCCGCGCGCGGGGCGCCCGTGTGCCGGCGCTCCAGCTCCCCCGGTACGTCCTCCAGCCGCACGTCCGCCTCTCGGACACCGGGGACGGCCGCGACACGCCGCCGCCACGCCTCCGCGGCCCGCCGGTCGACCGTCGGCAGGGCCCGCAGCGCCTCGGCGTCCAGAAGGCCGTCGGATGTGCGCGGCAGGTCGCTGACGGCGTTGACCCGGGGCGCCTCCGCGGAACCGCCGAAGGCCTGCTCCACCTGCTCGACGGCGCCCGCCCGGTGGGCCACCACGTACGCCGTGGGCGGCTCCCCGCCGGCCCCGGGCAGTACGACCGCGTCGCGCACGCCCGGCACCGCGAGCGCGGTGCGCTCCAGCTCCGCCGCGCGGACGGCCCAACCGGCGTCCGCGTCCGGGCGGGCGGTCCGGGAGGCGGGCAGCGCGCCGATCCGGACGCCGGGGTCGGCGCACACGGCCTCCAGCAGCGCCCGCAGGGCCTGGGCGAACTCCTCGGCGGTGTGCGGCTCGTACAGGTCGGTCGCGTACTCGACGTGCAGGTCGAGGCCGTCGGGCGCGTGGCCGGCGCCGTACCGCTCCAGCACGTCGACGAACAGGTCGAACTTGGCGGTGCCGGTCGCCGTGGGGCGCAGCGCCACCCGGTCCTCGCCCAGCCGGAGCACGGCCCGCTCGTTGTTCTGAAGCGCCAGCATCACCTGGAACAGCGGATGCCGTGCCGGATGACGGGGCGGGTTGAGCTCCTCCACCAGCCGGTCGAAGGGCAGGTCCTGGTGGTCCAGCGCCGCCACGTCGAACGCCCGCACCCGCGCCAGCAGGTCACGGAAGGCGGGGTCGCCGGAGGTGTCGGTGCGCAGCACCACCGTGTTGGTGAGCAGACCGATCACGTCGTCCAGGACGGGCTCGGACCGGCCGGCGACCGGGGTGCCGATCACCACGTCCTCGCCCGCGCCCCAGCGGCTGAGCAGGGTGCCGAGCGCAGCGTGCAGCACCATGAACATGCTGACGCCCTCGGTGTCCGCCAGCCGCAGCAGCGCGCGGTGCAGGGAGGCGTCCACGGTGGCCGTCACGCTCGCGCCGCCGCCCGTGCCGCCGTGCGGCCGGGGCCGGTCGGCGGGCGGGGCGCTCTCCTCCGGCAGCCCGGCCAGCGCGCCGCGCCAGAACGCCGTCAGCTCCTCGAGACGGCCGGGACCCTCGGGGGCGGGCGCCAGCGCACGCCGCTGCCACAGCGCGTAGTCCGCGTACTGCACCGGCAGCGGCTCCCACCGCGGCGCCCGGCCCGCGCGGCGGGCCTCGTAGGCGGCGCCCAGGTCGTCCGCGAGGGGACGCAGCGACCAGCCGTCGGCCGCGCTGTGGTGCAGCACCAGCAGCAGGGTGCGCTCGTCGCCGGTGCCGAACAGCGCCGCCCACAGGGCGCTGTCCCGCGTCAGGTCGAAGCGGTGCCGCAGGGCCGCCGCCACCTGCGCGGCCGTCTCCCCGGCAGGGCAGTCCACGACTCGCAGCACGGGACGCAGCTCTCCGGGCGGCGCGATCCGCTGGTAGGTGGCGCCGCCGTCCCGCACGAACACCGTGCGCAGGCTCTCGTGCCGGTCGGCCAGGTCGCCGAGGGCGGCACGCAGCGCCTCCTCGTCGGGCGCGTGCCGCAGCGGGACGACGAGCGGGATGTTGTACGTCGCGGACGCCTCGCCCAGCCGGTCCAGGAACCACATGCGTTCCTGCGCGAAGGACATCGGCACGCGCCCGGGGCGCTCGGCCGCCGTCAGCGCGGGCGTCCTCGGCCCGCCGTCGGGGGCCGAGGCGAGCCGGGCGGCGAGGGCGGCCGGCCGCGGCGCGTCGAACAGCGCGGAGATCGGCACGTCCGTGCCCGTCTCGGCGCGCAGCCGCGCCAGCAGCCGGGTGGCCAGCAGCGACTGCCCGCCCAGCTCGAAGAAGTCGTCCTCCACACCCACGGTGTCCTCGGGCAGCCGCAGCACCTCCTCGAACAGGCCGCACACCAGGCGCTGTTCGGGCGTGGCGGGGCGCGCCGAACCGGCGGCCGCGGTGAAGTCCGGGGCGGGCAGGGCCCGTACGTCGAGCTTGCCGTTGGCGGTCAGCGGCAGCTCCTCGACCAGGACGCAGGCGGCCGGGACCATGTGCTCGGGCAGGTGCGCCGCGAGATGGGCGCGCAGCTCGGCGGGTTCGGCGGACTGCCCGTCCGCGAGCACCGCGTACGCGACGAGCTGCATGTCACTGTCGTCGGCGCCGTCGGCCCTGCGGGCCACCACGGCCGCGTGCGCCACGGAGGCGTGCCGGACGAGCTCGGCCTCGATCTCGGCGGGCTCGATGCGGAAACCGCGGATCTTGACCTGCTGGTCGGCGCGCCCCACGTACTCCAGCGTGCCGTCGGCGCGGCGCCGCGCCAGGTCGCCCGTGCGGTACATGCGGGAACCGGGCCGCCCGAACGGGTCGGGCAGGAACCGCTCCTCGGTGAGCTCGGGCCGGTCCAGGTAGCCGGGGGCGACGCCCGGGCCGGACACGTACATCTCACCCGTCACGCCCGGCGGCACGGGACGGCGCGCGGCGTCCAGGACGTGCACGCGCAGATCGTCCAGCGGCCGGCCGATGACACTGGCCCGGCGCGGGTCGTCCAGGTCGGCCCGGGTCACCCGGTGGTGGGTGACGTGCACGGTCGTCTCGGTGATCCCGTACATGTTGACCAGCACGGGGGAGTCCAGGCCGTGACGGTCGGCCCACGGGCGCAGCCGCTCGGGGCGCAGCGCCTCACCGCCGAAGATCACGTACCGCAGGCGCAGGCCGTCCGGGGCCTCCGCGGCGTCCGCGGCGGACGCCGGCGCGTCCTCGGCGTCGGCCCGCATCAGCTGCTCGAAGGCGGACGGCGTCTGGTTGAGGACCGTCACCCCCTCGGCGCGCAGCAGCCGCAGGAACTCCCGTGGCGAGCGGCTCACCTCGTACGGCACCACGACCAGGCGCCCGCCGTGCAGCAGGGCGCCCCAGATCTCCCACACGGAGAAGTCGAAGGCGTAGGAGTGGAACAGGGTCCACACGTCGTCCTCGCCGAACCCGAAGTGCCGCTCGCTCGCCTCGAAGAGGCGCGCCACGTTGGCGTGCGGCACGGGCACGCCCTTGGGGCGGCCGGTGGACCCGGAGGTGTGGATGACGTACGCGATGTCGTCCGGCCCGGTCGGACCCGTGCGGTCGGCGTCGGTGAGGTCGTCGGCGCCGCGCTCCGCCAGGGCGCGGTCGGTGTCCGGGGCGCCGAGGACGACGACCGGCGCCGAGACCGCGGGGAGCCGCCCGGCGTGGGCGTCGTCGGTCACCGTGACGACGGGGCCGACGTCCTCCAGGACCAGACGCAGCCGCTGCTCGGGGTGCCGGGTGTCGAGGGGGAGGTAGCCGGCGCCCGTCTTCAGCACCGCGAGCAGGGCCGTGATCAGCCGGATCCCGCGCGGCAGGGCCAGCGCCACCATGCGGCCGGGACCCGCGCCGTGCTCGACGAGCAGGCGGGCCAGCCGGTTGGCGTCGGCGTTCAGGTCCGCGTAGGAGACCGAGGCGCCCTCGCAGGTCACCGCGGTGCGCCGGGGCGCACGGGCCGCCTGCTCCTCGAAGCGCCGGGTGAGCGTGGTGGTCACCTGGTGCTCGGGCGCCGGGGTGTCCTCGGGGTGCTCGCCCGGCAGCAGCAGGTTCGCGTCCGCCAGGGGCGTCTCGGGCGCGGCGTCGGCGAGTTGCCGCAGCAGAAGCAGGAACCGCTGGAGATGCAGGCCGAGTTCGGTCTCGTCGTACACCGCCGGGTTGGCGTCGAAGGCGAGCCACAGCCCGGCCGGGTCGGCTCCCGGGCGCACCGAGATCTGGAGGTCCTCGACGGCGCCGCCGGACAGGTGGTGGGAGGTGGAGGGATGGCCGGCGAACACCAGGTCCTCGGTGAACGGGACGATGTTCAGCACGGGCCCGTGCAGCCGCCGTCCGCCGCCCAGCAGCCCGAGATCACGGCGCAGGAACTCGCCCCGGTACTGCTGGTGCCGGCGCAGGTCCCGCAGTTCGGCGGCGACGGTGCGCAGCAGCTTGCCGAACGGCGCGCCGGCCTCGGTGCGCACCCGCAGCGGCAGCACGTCGGAGGCGGTGCCGGGGGTGCGCAGCGCGGCGCTGCCGAGCCGGCTCATCGTGGCCAGGCCCAGCACCAGGTCGTCGGCGCCGGTCATCCGGTGCAGATAGGCGGCGACGGCGGCGACCAGCAGATCGGTGCGGGAGACGCCCGCGCGGGCGGCGGCCGCCGACAGGGCCTCGGCCTCGGCCGGGGTCAGGTCGACGGTGCGGCGCAGGAAGGGCGCGACGGGGGCGGCGGTCCGCTCGGCCAGCCGCACCGGCTCGGGCAGGCCGGCCAGCCGCTCCGCCCAGTGGGCGCGGTCGCGCGCGTGGCGCTCGGAGGCGAGGTAGGCCGCCTCCTCCTCCTGGAGCCGTCCGACCGGCTCGAAGGTGGCCGGGGCGGGCTCCTCACCGGTGGCGAGGGCGGTGTAGGTGTCGGCGAGGCGGCGCGCCACCAGCTTGTAGCTGTAGCCGTCCAGCAGGATGTGGTGGGCGCGCAGGAACCAGATGTACCGGTCGGGGGCGAGCGTCAGCAGCGCGTGGGAGAACAGCGGACCCGACTCGATGTCCACCGGCGTCGCCAGGTCGCGCCGGATCCACTCCTCGGCGGCGGCCGACGGGTCGGCGGCCGCGCTCACGTCCACGCGGTGCAGCGGCCAGTCCGCGGGCGCGTCCGGCGCGCACCGGGGGCCGTCGGGGGTGTGCGTGAAACGGAGCGCGAAGGTGTCGGCCTCGGCGACGGTACGGCGCAGGGCGGTCTCGAACAGAGCGGTGTCGACCGGCCCGTGGATCTCCACGTACTCACCGGTGTTGTAGGCGGCGCTGCCGGAGGCGAGACGCTGGGCGAACCAGAGCCCCTCCTGCGCCCCGGACAGCGGTCGACGATCGTCCTCTTGGACTGACATGGCACCAACCCTCAGTGGCGAGCGGTCTTCACACGAATGCGCAGGACGGACCCGGCGTGACGGGGGCGGGCAGCGGACGGATCCGGCCGTCCGCGTTCGCGCCGCCCGGGACGGCCGGCGTTCGGCGTGCCCGGGAATGTCCGGCGGAGAGGACGGCGGTCGAAACGGTCGTGTGCCCGGATGCGGGAATCGCGGAACGGACCGCGGTCACCTGCCGCCGGATCACCTTGCACGAGGCCCGAGGGAGCGTCAAGCGCCCTTTCCTGGGGCCGGGAATTCATTCCTGGGGAAACACCTAAGAAATGGCGAACGGGCCCGGGCGCGCGGGCCGACGGGCGGGGTGAGGCCCGGTGGTGTGGGGCGGTGACGTGCCGCCGGCCCTGTGCGGGGCGAAGCCGCCGGACCACACAGGGTGTTCTGAGGAAACCCCTAAGCATGCCCTGCGCGCCTTGTCCGGTGGCTCCCGCTTCGGATTTCCTCTCTTCTGCTCCCCTGTGAGTTCGTCAACGTTCCTGTGAAGCTCCCGAAATTCCCGCGGCGAAGGACCGCCTGCCGTTCCCGTGGACGCAGAACGGAGGCGGCGAGAAAGGCTGAACGATGCGACGCGTGCTGTGTCCCGTGGAAACCCTCTACGTGGGTCAGAGAAGCAGAGCCGTGCTCTCCTGCGCACTGCGCGGGCCCGTCGACGCGGCGGCGTTGTCCCGGGCCTTCGACACGGTGACCGCCGAGCAGCCCACCCTGCGCACCCGCATCGTCCAGGACGGCGCGGGATACGCCCTCGAACTCCTCGGGGAGGCCGAACGGCCCCGGCTGACCGTGCGGACCGGCGGCGACGAGGTGTACCAGGAGGAACTCAACACCCCGCTGCCGGTGGGCACCCCCCTGACCCGCGCGGTCCTGGCCAGTGAGCCGGACGGGGACCGCCACCTGCTCGTCGTGTCGGTGGACCACACCGTCACCGACGGGCACAGCGCCATCACGCTGCTCAACACCCTCTGGGACCGCTACCGGGCACTCGTCGAGGACGGTGACGCGGCGGCTGGGGCCGCGGTTGCGGCTGTGACCGAGGCACCCGCCACGGCGTCGGAGCAGCCGGTGTGGCCGACGCCCGTCAGCGAGCTGCTGCCGCCTGTCGACGAGGCGGAGACCGCCGCGTACCTGCGCCGCCGTCTGGCCGAGACGGAGGGCCGCTCCGTCGAGCTGCTGCCGTACGACACGCCGCGGGAGACGCACGCGGCGGCCGGCAACGGGGATCCGGCCGGCACGGCGGACGAGCCCCGCATCGAGGCGTGCCGGCTGCTTCTCGACGCCGACCGGACCGAACGGCTGCGCAAGTCGGCGCGGGCGGCGGGCGTCTCCGTGCACGGCCTGATCGGCTCCGCGCTGCTCACCGTCGTCCGCCGCCGCCTCGGCGGTGACGGCCCGCGCGTCCTGGGCTGTCTGTCGCCGGTCGACCTGCGGTCCCGGCTGCACCCGCCGGTGCCGGCCTCGACGATGGTCGCCGCGGTCACCACCCACCTGCACGCCGTCGAGGTCGACGCCGACAGCGATCCCCTCGCGCTGGCCCGCGAGCTCGGCACGCACCTGCGCGACGCCATCGAGCGCGGCGA
>MUNG01000176.1:0-242 GCA_002154585.1 Streptomyces pseudogriseolus | reverse complement strand
GTGCGTCTGGTGCCGGCCCGGGAGCAGTACTTCCCGCAGGCGGGCCGCAGCCCGCTCATGGCCTGCGTCGTCTCCTTCGACGGCCGGCTGGCCATCGAGTTCCCGCACTACACCGCGTGCTTCAGCCCGGCCTTCATGCGGGACCTGCGCGACGACGTCCGGACCGCGCTGCTCGCCTTCACCGAAACCGGCGACGAGCCGCCCGTCACCGCCGCCGCGGTCTGAGGACCCGGGTCCGGGCC
>MUNG01000175.1 GCA_002154585.1 Streptomyces pseudogriseolus | reverse complement strand
CTTCCGGGGAGAGGGCGCGCCCCGGGCCGGCGTGCGGCCGCGGGGCGCAGCAGGGGCGGGGGTGTCAGGCGGCTGCGGGGGACAGCGCTGTCGGGATGACGAGAAGCGGCTCGTCGGCGTCCCACACGTCGCAGACGCCGTCCCACTCGTCGCGGGTCATGACGATGCGCCCCGCGGGTGTCGAGGGCTTGCCGAACACCTGGCGCACGGTCCAGCACTCGGCGCAGCCGCACTTGGGGTCCCACGGCGCCGGGTCGGCCCGGTACGGGGTGTTCATCCACCACGTGGACCGGGTCATCGTGCCTTCGGTCATCCAGCCGCAGAACGAGGCGACGACCAGGTCCCCGGCGCGCACGTCGCGCGCGGCCAGGAGTACAGCCGAAGCCTCCGACGTCCCTTCGGGCAGCGGCACATACTCGCGGTTCACCGGGCGGGAGCGCACCAGCAGCGGGCGCCGGACGGGGTCAACGGCGAAGAGGACAGCAGTCACAGCGGGGTTCTCCAGTCGGTGAGCGAAGGGGGCCGGCCCGGGGTCGCGGTGCGCCCCGGCGGGCCGGAGACCGGGGCGCAGCAGCCGGTCAGGCGCCGTGGCGGGCGATGACGTCCTTCACAGGCTGCGTGAGCGCGGTGAACGTCAGGTCGCTGGTGTCCATGTCGCGGGAGAGGACCACCCACGGCGCGCCGATCGGCTTCACCTGGTCGCCGTAGACGCCTACGGCCGGGTCGTCCGCGAACACCTCGGCGGCGGCGGCCGTGCCGATCTCCGTGCCGTCCGCGATCCGCCACGCCGACCCCGTGAAACCGGCGTCCCAGTCCAGCAGCGACGTCACGGTGATGACGGCCTCCGGGTCGTCCAGCGCGGCCGTGAGCGCGTCCAGGACCGCCGCGACCCCCTCCGGCCGGAAGTTCATCGCCCAGTCGTCCAGCGCGCCGGAAACGGACACGCGGGTGCCGTCCCCGCGCACGACGCTGATCCACATGCGGGCGTCGTCCTCGTAGACCGTGTTGAACGCGCCGACGAACAGGGAGCGCGCGGCGAACGGGGCGGGGGCGATGAGGGTGAGCGTGCGGGCCATGAGGGTTCCTTCCAAGGGGCGGTGAGCGGGCCGGCCGCCGGACGCGGCCGTAGGAGAAGGCGAGGGGGGAGGATGCCGGGGCGCGCCGGTGAACGTCGCGCCCCGGGGCCGAGAGGGGGTGTCAGTCGGTGGGGCGGGTCAGCCGGTCGGCGATGAAGTCGGCGGCGGCCGCGAAGTCGTCGGCGTCGCAGGTGAACCCCAGCCGTTCCGGGCGGTTGCCGTCGGCGATGTTCACGGTCCACGTGCCGCGGCGGCCGTTCATCGGCTCGTCCACGAACACGCCCTCCGTGCCGGGCGCCTCCACGTACGCCACCAGGTGCGCGCCGCCCCCGTCGTAGTCGCTGTCCTGGTCGAACGGGATCTCCAGCCAGGTGTTGCCGCAGTCGGTGTCCGTCACGGCGCTGATGCCGTACTCCGCGAGCGCGGCCCGCATACGGACCTCCGGCGCGTCGTCCAGGTGCAGCGTCACCCGGTGCGCCTCCACGCGGCCCATGGCGTACAGGGCGGCCGCGGCCGGGGGGAACAGCAGCGACCGGTCAGCGCCCCGGTACTCCCAGGCGCCCGCCGCGATGAGCCGCTGCGCCTGCGTCTGCGGGGTCTCCTCCCGCCACTCGTCCCACGCCCACAGGTCGCCGATCTCGTACCGGCCGTACGCGTCGGGACGGATCACCTGGCTACCGCCCTCCCCGTCGTAGGCGTCGGTCCACGTGAAGGTGAGCGCGCCGTCGTCGCCCCACGCGGCGGACAGCCCGCAGTCGGCGTCCTCCCGGTGCAGGTCGGCGACGATCTTCTCGGCGGTCTGCCGGGTGAACAGGTGACCGGAGTACGGCGTCCACACGCTACTCAGCGGCAGCGCGACGTACGGGCCCAGCGACGTGCCCTCAACGGTGAAGAGTTGGATGCTCAGGCGCTCCCCCGTCTCGTGGCGGGGAACGGTCACGGTGGCGGTGGTGGAGGTCATCAGAGGCCCCTTCCAAGGGGTGTGGTGTGTGGGCCGGCCGGGCGCACCGGGGCGCGCCCGGCCGGAGGAGAGAGAGCGCGAGGGGGGTGTTACTCGTTGTGGAGCGCGCGCTCCACGAACTCCGCGTCGAGTTCAAACAGGCGGATCTGGAAGGCCTCCGTACCGCGCGGCGCGTCGATCCCGGCGAGGAGCGTCCGCCCGTCCGGCACGTGGTGCACGGTCCCGTCGGTGTCCGTCCACGTGTAGGCGGGCCGCTCGGCGACCATCACGCACACGTCGGGGAACTCGTCCTCCCCCTGGCACTCCGGCGGGACGCTGCCGCACTGGCGGTTGCCCATCGTCTGGCAGTCCCAGCCGGATTCGTCCTCGTCCACGGTCCCGTCGCGGTTGTCGTCCCCCGCAACCGTGACAGTGGGGCGCGGCGCGCTCTCGTCGCTGCGGACCGCGCCGATGGACGCGAGCAGCGCGAGAACGGTCAGGGCCACGATTCCGGTGAGAGCGGCGAACGCTTCGATGCGCTGCCGGAGGCGGATGCGCGCGGTGCGGGTCATCGGGCGACCTCCGTCCCGGCGGGCAGGCGCAGACCGTTCGCGGCGGCCGCGAGCAGCGCGCTACTGGCCTCCGCGTACGCGGCGTGCGGGTCGGCGAACTCCGACTCCCCGTCGGGGAGCGCCATGGCGGCCGCGGCCTCACTCATCACGCGCACCGCGTGCTTCGGGTCCGTGACGTAGGCCAGGCGGCCGGCGGGGGTCACGCACCACGCCTCACCGGTCTCCAGGACCAAGTCCCGTTCGGTGATGACGTGGCCGTCGGCGCAGGCGAAATCACCGTCCGACGTGAGGAACCGCGGGAGACGCCCGCAGGCGCCGCACATGATGGCGACGGCCTGGACCGTCGGGATGTCCAACGAGATGACCATGGGTCCCTCTCTGGTGGGTTGGGAGCGGTGGGGGCGTCCGGCTCGCTCGTGCCGGTCGGCCCCGCTGACCACAACGCTATACGACAAAGAAGCAAAGTGACAACCACATCAAAGGAACTCGCACAGGGAGCGGTCGCTACCCCCGTGAGTCGCTGCCAGCTCGGCACGGCGAGTTTCAACGAGCTGGTGGCGCACACGCTTTGATGTGGTGTACGTTTTCACTCGTTGGACGGCACGAGCGAGCCGGACAACACCCGCTCCCATTCCCACCAGCCAGAACGGACCAGCCATGGCCATCACCCTGGACAAGCCCAACGCCTACATCGCCATCATCAACGGCGCCGACACCGACGTCATCGCGGTCGAGCCCATGCCCGCCACCGACGCCGAGATCGAGGCCATCCACATCGACGCGATGGTCGCCTGCCTCGGCATCCGCCCGGTGACCGCGCCCAACGCCGAGGCCGCCGCGACCGCCGTCCGCGCCGAACTCCTCGCCGAGGCGACCGGCCTCCCCCTGGTCTGACGCCCCACCCCGGGGGCGCGCCACGACGGTGCGCCCCCGGGCCGGCCCTGAGC
>MUNG01000174.1 GCA_002154585.1 Streptomyces pseudogriseolus | reverse complement strand
GGACATGGTGGCGGACCACCTGGCGAGGCGGCGGATCGGCTACGGTCGCGGCGCGCGCATGAAGTTCGAGCGGGACGAGGTCACGTTCCTGGGCGGCGTCCGGCACGGACTCACCCTGGGCTCGCCGGTCGCGATCATGGTGGGCAACACCGAGTGGCCGAAGTGGGAGCAGGTCATGGCGGCCGTCTCACGGGCGGAGGCGCGCTCCAGGATCGGACGGGCCTCGTCGAAGCCGTACTTCTGCATGCCGGCCAGGTCGGCGTGGCCGGGACGCGGGCGGGTCAGCGGCGCGTTGCGCGCGAGGCCGGCCAGCACCTCCGGGTCGACCGGGTCGGCCGCCATGACCTGCTCCCACTTCGGCCACTCGGTGTTGCCCACCATGATCGCGACCGGCGAGCCCAGGGTGAGTCCGTGCCGGACGCCGCCCAGGAACGTGACCTCGTCCCGCTCGAACTTCATGCGCGCGCCGCGACCGTAGCCGAGCCGCCGCCTCGCCAGGTGGTCCGCCACCATGTCCGTGGTGATCGGCACGCCGGCGGGAAGGCCCTCCAGCGTCGCGACGAGTGCGGGACCGTGGGACTCCCCCGCGGTCAGCCAGCGCAACCTGCTCAACGGTGCTCCTCCGTGTTCGCGCCCCGGTACTGCCCTGCGCACGCTCCTGTCGCGTGCGCGCGCGGCGGGACGGGGTGCGCGGGTCCCGGTCCGCCGTCCTTCGATCCTCCCACGCCGGGCACGGCGTCCGGCCGCCGGTCCACCTGACGGACGGCCGCGATCACCGGTCGGGCACGGGGATCAGACCCGGTCACCGCCCTCACGGCGCGGGGCGTACGGGCCGAGGAAGTCGGCGCCGCTCGGCTCCCGGTCGCCCGAACGGGCGGCGCCACCGCCCTGGTTCCCCGGGGCGTACGGCCCGAGGAAGTCGGCACCGCTCGGCCCGGACGGGACGGGCGCGCCCGTCCGCCGGGCGCGGCGGGCGGCGATCCGGCGCTTCAGCTTGAGCGCCCAGGCCGTCAGGAAGCCGAGCACCACCAGCGCCAGCACGGTGATCTGCACCCGGTCGGGCAGAAAGCCCAGCAGCGACTCGAACATCTGCGTCTTCCAGGACGCCAGCGGCACGCCTGCGGACATGAAAAGGGTCCCCTCCCTCACGTTCCGCCCCCTGCGGAACGAGCAGGGATCCTACCGGGCGGCCAGGGCCTGTTCGCCGGCACGCCGCATGGCCTCCAGCGGGGCCGGGGACCGGCCGGTCATCTGCTCCACCTGGAGCACCGCCTGGTGCACCAGCAGGTCGAGACCGCCGACCACAGCCCCGCCGTACGCGGACCAGCGGGCCGCGAGGACGGTCGGCCACGGGTCGTACAGCACGTCGAAGAGGGCCGCCGGGCGCTCGGGCACCGCGTGGGCGAGGGAGTCGGTGACTCCGGCCGGGGTGGTGCTGACGACCAGCGGGGCGTGCAGGGCCTTCGCGGCGTCGTCCCAGGACGCGATCCGCACGGTGACGTCGAGGCGCTCCGCCCACTGCCGCATCTCGTCGGCCCGGGCCTCGCTGCGCACGTGGACGACGATCTCGCCGGTGCAGACGCGGGACAGCGCGGCGAGCGCGGAGGAGGCGGTGGCGCCGGCGCCGAGGATCGCCGCGGTGTCCACCTTGTCGATGCCGTGCTCGTGCAGGGCCGCGACCATGCCGGGGATGTCGGTGTTGTCACCGGTGCGGCGGCCGTCCTCGGCGAAGACGACGGTGTTGACCGCGTCGACCGAGGCCGCGGTCTCGCTGATGCCGTCGAGCAACGGGATGACGGCCCGCTTCAGCGGCATGGTCAGCGACAGCCCCGCCCACTCCGGACCGAGGGCGTCGAGGAAGCCGGGCAGCGCCTTCTCGTCGATCTCGAAACGGTCGTACGTCCAGCCCTCCAGGCCCAGTTCGGCGTAGGCGGCGCGGTGCAGCACCGGGGAGAGGGAGTGGGCGATCGGGGAGCCGAGCACGGCGGCACGACGGGCGCCCGGCATCAGTCGCCCCTCGACGCGTTGAACTTGTCGACGAGCTTCTGGTGCTCCTCGATGTTCCTGGCGAACTCGGTCTTGTCCATGCCGTCGGTGGCCACGAAGTAGATCCAGCCGTCCGAGGTGGGGTTGAGCGCCGCCTTGATGGCGTCGTCACCGGGGTTGCCGATGGGACCGGGCGGCAGGCCCTTGTTGGTGTACGTGTTGTAGGGGTCGGTGTTGCTGTTGATCTCCGACTCGGAGATGTCGATCTCGCTCTGCCCCTTGAGGTAGTTGAACGACGAGTCGAACTGGAGCTTCTGGTTCGTCTCGGTGTTGGTCGGCTTCAGCCGGTTGTAGATGACCTCCGACATCTTGCGGAAGTCGTCGTGGGTCTTGCCCTCCGCCTGCACCAGGCTGGCGACCGTCACCAGTTCCCAGGGGCCTTCCAGACCGAGGCTCTCCGCCTTGGTCTCGAAGTCCAGGGCCTCGTACTTCTCGGTGGCACGAGCCACCATCTGCTTGAGCACGTCCTCCGGCTTCTGCCCCTTGGCGACGGCGTAGCTGGAGGGGAAGAGGAACCCTTCGAGCGGGTCCTTCACGTCCGGGTGGTTCACGGCCCAGTCGGGCAGTCCGAGCGACTTCCACCTGGTCTCGGCGACCTTGGCCGTGGTGCCCTTCGCGACCTCCAGGCGCGCGTCGATCAGTTCGTAGACGGCCGCGTTGCGCTTGCCCTCGGCGATGATCAGGTTGTCGCGGCTCTTCGGGCTGAGCATCAGTTCGACCGCGCTCGCGGCCGACATCTCCTTCTGGAGCGTGTAGACGCCGTCCTGGATGCTCTTGCCGTCCGGGTTGGCCGCCTGGGCCGCGACGAAGGCGTCGACGCTCTTGACCACGCCCATCTTCTTGAGCACCTGGCCGATGGCGTAGCCGCCGGAACCCTTGGGGATGGTGACGGTGACCTGCTGGCCGTTGCCGGACCCCGCGAAGTCCGGGGCGCTGCCGAAACGATCCTGGTAGAACTGGTAGCCGAAGTAGCCCACACCGGCCAGTCCGCCGCCGAAGACGGCGACGACCACCAGACAGGCCAGTCCGCTGCGCCGCTTCTTCTCCTTGCCGCCGCCGCCCCGGCGCTCGCCGCGCCCGCGCCGGTCGCCCGGCTCGCCGTCGCGGCCGTCGTCGCCGTCACGGCCGTCCCCGTCGTCGTCGCCGCCCGCGAAGAACGCGTGCTCGCCCTGGTCGGGGCCGGGGTCCCAGTCGGTCCGCGGCTCGGGCTCCGGTTCCGGCTCGGGCCGCCGCCGGCCGGGGGGCTCGGGCGGCGGGTAGGCCTCGGGGGTGCCGTAGTAGTCGGACTGCTCGCCGCCGTAGGACGCGGGCTGCTGCGCGTACGGGTCCTGCGGGCCGCCGGCGTAGGGGTCCTGGGGGTAGGAGCCCGTCGGCCAGCCGTTCTGGTCGTACTGCGGCTGCTGATGCTGCTGCTGGTGCCCGGGCTGCTGGGGGTGCTGAGGCTGCTGAGGCGGGTACTGCTGACCGTACTGGTCGTACTGCGGGTACGCCTGATCGCCGTACCCGTGCTGGTCACCCGTGCCCCAGTCGCCGTACTGCTGCTGCGGCTGCTGCGGGTACTGCTGCGGCTGGCCGCCGTAGGACTGCTGGGCCTGTGGGGCGGCCTGCTGTCCTCCCCATCCGCCGTCCCCGTACAACGGGTCGTCCGGATGCCACGGATCGGAGCCTTGGCCCCGGCCATACTCAGTCATCGATCCCCTAGAGCCGCGAGGCGGCGGCAGCCCGGCCACCTGAAGACCACGGCTCCCGTTCCGCCTCTCTTTGTGCGGGGGCTGTTCGAACATCGCCCGCATCGCGCGGAACGTTACCGTATCGCGATCAGATGACCACTTCGACGCCCTCGCCGGGTGGTCTGCCTGACACCCGTTCGGATTCCAGTGCCTGCTGGAGGATGATCACAGCGGCGGCCTGGTCGATGACGGACCGCCCCTTCTTGGACTTCACGCCCGAGGCGCGCAGTCCCTGACTGGCCGTCACCGTGGTCATCCGCTCGTCCACGAGCCGCACCGGAACGGGGGCGATCATACGGGCCAGCTGCTGGGCGAAGCCGCGGACCTTGACGGCGGCGGGGCCCTCGCCCCCCTTGAGGGAGCGAGGGAGACCGACGACGACCTCGATGGGCTCGTACTCCTCGACGAGCTGCTTCAGCCTGCGGTGCGCGGCCGGGACGTCCCGGCCGGGGACGGTCTCGACCGGGGTGGCGAGGATTCCGTCGGGGTCACAGGAGGCGACCCCGATCCGGGCGTCCCCGACGTCGACCGCGAGGCGGCGGCCGCGGCGCAGGGCCGGGCCGTCCGCCTGCTCGTGCGCGGGACCGGTCACCTGGCGGCGTCCGCCACGAGACGCTCCACGGCGTCGACGGCCTCGCCGACGGCGGCCGGGTTCTGGCCGCCGCCCTGGGCGACGTCCGGCTTGCCGCCACCGCCGCCGCCGAGGGTCTTGGCGGCGGTGCGCACCAGGTCGCCGGCCTTGAGTCCGCGCTCGCGGGCGGCCTCGTTGGTGGCGATGACCGTGAGCGGCTTGCCGTTCACGGTGCTGAACAGGGCGACGACGGCGGCCCGGCCGCCCTGGATGCGGCCGCGCACGTCGAGCACCAGCTTCCGCAGGTCGTCGGCGGTGGTGCCGTCCGGGACCTGGCCGGTGACGACGGCGACGCCCTTGATGTCCTTGGCGGACTCGGCGAGGCCGGCGGCGGCCTGGAGCACCTTCTCGGCGCGGAACTTCTCGATCTCCTTCTCGGCGTCCTTCAGCCGGCCGAGCATGGCGGAGACCTTCTCGGGCAGCTCCTCCGAGCGGCCCTTGAGCAGCTCGGTGAGCTGGTTGACCACCGTGTGCTCGCGGGCGAGGAAGTTGTAGGCGTCCACGCCGACGAGGGCCTCGATACGGCGCACGCCGGAGCCGATGGACGACTCGCCGAGCAGCTTCACCAGGCCCAGCTGGGCGGTGTTGTGCACGTGGGTGCCGCCGCACAGCTCCTTGGAGAAGTCGCCGATGGTGACCACACGGACGCGCTCGCCGTACTTCTCGCCGAACTCGGCGATGGCGCCCTGCCGCTTGGCCTCGTCGATGCCCATGACGTCGGCGCGCACGTCGAGGTCGCGGGCGAGCACCTCGTTGATCTTCTGCTCGACGTCGAGCATGACCGTCTGCGGCACCGCGGACGGCGAGCCGAAGTCGAAGCGGAACCGGCCGGGCTGGTTCTCGGAGCCGGCCTGGGCGGCCGTCGGGCCGAGGGCGTCGCGCAGGGCCTGGTGGGTGAGGTGGGTGGCCGAGTGGGCGCGGGCGATGGCCTTGCGCCGGCGGTCGTCGATGGCGGCGTGGGCGCGGGCGCCGACGGTGACCTCGCCGACCTGGACGACGCCCTTGTGGACGTAGACGCCCGGGACCGGCTTCTGGCAGTCGCGGACCTCGATCACGGCGCCGGAGTCGGTGCGGATGCGGCCGGTGTCGCCGATCTGGCCGCCGCCCTCGGCGTAGAAGGGGGTGCGGTCCAGGACGATCTCGACCTCGTCGCCCTCGGTGGCGGCGGGCGAGGAGACGCCGTCGACGAGGATGCCGACGACCGAGGACTCGCCCTCGGTGTCCGTGTAGCCGATGAAGTCGGTGGCCCCGGCCCGGTCGGCGATCTCGCGGTAGGCGCCGAGGTCGGCGTGGCCGGTCTTCTTGGCCTGGGCGTCGGCCTTGGCGCGCTCCCGCTGCTCCTTCATCAGACGGCGGAAGCCGTCCTCGTCCACGGAGAGGCCCTGCTCGGCGGCCATCTCCAGGGTGAGGTCGATGGGGAAGCCCCAGGTGTCGTGGAGCAGGAAGGCCTTGTCGCCGGGCAGCACGCTGGAGCCGGCGGCCTTGGTCTCGGACACGGCGGTGTCGAGGATGTTGGTGCCGGCCTTCAGCGTCTTGAGGAAGGCGTTCTCCTCGGCCAGGGCGACCTTCTCGATGCGCTCGCGGTCGGTGATCAGCTCCGGGTACTGCTGGCCCATCATGCCGATGACGACATCGATGAGGTCCTTGACGACCGGGCCGGTGGCGCCGAGGAGGCGCATGTTGCGGATGGCGCGGCGCATGATGCGGCGCAGCACGTAGCCGCGGCCCTCGTTGCCGGGGGTGACGCCGTCGCCGATGAGCATGGTGGCGGTGCGCATGTGGTCGGTGACCACGCGCAGGGAGACGTCGGAGCCGTGGGCGTCACCGTAGCGGACGCCGGTCAGCTCGGTGGCCTTCTCGATGACGGCCATGGAGGTGTCGATCTCGTACATGTTCTGCACGCCCTGCAGAATCATGGCGAGCCGCTCGAGACCGAGGCCGGTGTCGATGTTCTTGCTGGGCAGGTCGCCGAGGATCTCGAAGTCGTCCTTGCCGGTGCCCTCGCCCCGCTCGTACTGCATGAAGACGAGGTTCCAGATCTCCACGTACCGCTCGTCGTTGACGGCGGGGCCGCCCTCGGGGCCGAACTCGGGGCCGCGGTCGTAGTTGATCTCGGAGCAGGGGCCGCAGGGGCCGGGGACGCCCATGGACCAGAAGTTGTCCTTCTTGCCCAGGCGCTGGATGCGCTCCTTGGGCACGCCCACGACCTCGTGCCAGATCCGCTCGGCCTCGTCGTCGTCCTGGTAGACGGTGATCCACAGCTTCTCCGGCTCGAGGCCGTAACCGCCCTTGTCCTGGGGGGTGGTGAGCAGCTCCCAGGCGAGCTTGACGGCGCCCTCCTTGAAGTAGTCGCCGAAGGAGAAGTTGCCGCACATCTGGAAGAACGTGCCGTGGCGGGTGGTCTTGCCGACCTCTTCGATGTCGGGGGTGCGCACGCACTTCTGCACGCTGGTCGCGCGGTCGAAGGGCGGCTTGACCTCGCCGAGGAAGTAGGGCTTGAAGGGCACCATGCCGGCCGGGACGAGGAGCAGAGTCGGGTCGTCCGCGATGAGCGACGCCGACGGGACGACGGTGTGCCCGCGCTCCTCGAAGAAGCTCAGCCAGCGGCGGCGGATCTCGGCCGACTCCATCAGTGGTCCTCATTCCGGTTGTACGGGTACGTCGGGTACGTCGACTTCTTGGGGCCCTCGACGTACGGGGGGCTGTTGCGGTTCTCGATCACGGCGTAGCCGCGGGGTGCGGGCAGTTCGCGGTCGACAGGAGCGTTCAGTCCGAGCGCGTCGCCGAGTTCGGCCTCGCGCCGGTCCATGTGGTCGCGGACCTCGAGGGCGAAGTCCACCGCGCGGTCCTTGAGCCGGCCGCCGGCCTCGATCGCCTTGTTCGCCGCGGCGACCGCGAGGTGCTCGGGGGTGAGCTGCTTGATCTTGCGGTTGACCTTGGTGGTGGCCCAGACGCCGGCGGCGACGCCGGTGGTGAACCAAAACGTTCGGCGGAACATGGTCGGGTCAGTCCTTCTTTCCCCGGGTCCGCTTGTCGCGCCGTGCGCCCGGGACGGTGCGGCCGACGATCACGTCGCGCCGTGTCCTGGCCGGCGCGTCCTCCTTGCGGCCGCCGATGGCCCGGCGCACGCCGTAGCCGAAGGCGGCGACCTTGACCAGGGGGCCGCCGAACGTGGAGGCCACGGTGGTGGACAGCGCGGAGGCGTTGGAGGTGACCTCCTGGACGTCGGAGGCGATCGCGTCGACCCGTTCGATCTGGGTCTGCGCGGACCGCACCGCCGTGGAGGCGTCCGCCAGCAGAGGGACGGCCTGGTCGGTCACGTCCGCCACCAGCTTGGTGGTCGCCCGGAGCGTCTGGGCCAGCCTCGCCAGTGCCACGGCGAGGAAGGAGACCAGGATCGCCCAGAAGACGGCCACCAGGATTCCGGCCACCTCGCCACCGGACACTGTGTGCACCCGCTCCCTTGAAACGCGCCTGAACATCGAGAAAGTCGTGTGACCGAGCCTATCGCGCCGGTGACGGGTCTCCGTACCGGATTACCGTCCGCCACGGCGCCGGTCCCGGGCGGACGGCCCCGGGGCGAGGACGAGCCCGCCGCCTTCCCGCCCCGGAGGGCGGGAGGACGACGGGCTCGGGATACCGCGTGCCTGCCGGATCAGCGGGCGTAGTACTCGACGACGAGCTGCTCGTCGCAGATCACCGGGATCTCCTTGCGGTTCGGCTCACGGTCCAGGCGGAACGCCAGGCCCTTGAGGTTCACCTGGAGGTAGCGCGGGATCTCACCGTCGGGGGCGAAGCCACCCTCACGGGCGATCGTGAAGAGGGTCTTCTCCTTGCTGCGCTCGCGGACCTCCACGACGTCGTCCGGGCGGACACGGAAGGAGGGCTTGTCGACCTTCTTGCCATTCACCTGGATGTGGCCGTGGGTGACCATCTGGCGGGCCTGGTAGATCGTGCGGGCGATGCCCGAACGCAGGACCAGCGCGTCGAGGCGGCGCTCGAGCTCGATGACGAGGGCCTCACCCGTCTTCATCGAGGTCTTGGCGGCGCGCTCGTAGGCACGGACCAGCTGGCGCTCGGAGATGTCGTACTGCGCGCGCAGGCGCTGCTTCTCCAGCAGACGGACCTTGTAGTCCGAGTTCTGCTTGCGGCCACGGCCGTGCTCGCCCGGCGGGTAGGGGCGGGCCTCGAAGTACTTGACGGCCTTCGGGGTCAGCGCGATACCGAGGGCACGCGACTTCTTGACCTTGGGGCGGGACTGGTTCGCCACTTCTTTTCCTTTTCCTGTTTCGGCTGCCTCAGGGTTACGGGAGGTCGCATCCGCAGTTCGGGAATCCCGGCAGGTCCGCGAGGGACGAGCCAGGCAGCCGCTCCCTGGACTGGGCACATACGTGCAGCACACGAACGGCCCACCGACCGGTCCCGGGACTTACGGGTGGTGGTGGGCTGCCCGCGACACCTACGACGGTGCGCGACGCTCCTGGATCGAAGGATCCGGCTGGTCGTCCCGCCTGAGGCGCCGACCGGAGCCGGACACGGGACACAGCACTTCGCGTGAGTCTACAGGGTGCTCAGGACCGCTTGCGACCGAGGTGCTTCCTGGTCCACTCCACGGCGTCCGCGTACCGCGCCTCGGCGCCGTGCCGGGTGGGCTCGTAGTACTCGCGGTTCTTGAGGGCGTCCGGGGCGTACTGCTGCTCGGCGATGCCCTCGGGCAGGTCGTGCGGGTAGGTGTAGCCCTTGCCGTGCCCGAGCTTGGTCGCGCCCTTGTAGTGGCTGTCGCGCAGGTGCGACGGCACGGGACCGGCCAGTCCCTTGCGTACGTCCTCCAGGGCGGCGCCGATCGCGGTGGTGGCGGCGTTGGACTTGGGGGCCAGCGCGAGGGCGATGGTGGCGTGGCTGAGGGTGAGGGCGGCCTCGGGGAAGCCGATCATGGCGACGGCCTGGGCGGCGGCGACGGCGATGGGCAGCGCGTTCGGGTCGGCGAGGCCGATGTCCTCGCTGGCGGAGATCATCAGGCGGCGGGCGATGAAGCGGGGGTCCTCGCCGGCCTCGATCATGCGGGCCAGGTAGTGCAGCGCGGCGTCCACGTCGGAGCCGCGGATGGACTTGATCAGGGCACTGGCGACGTCGTAGTGCTGGTCGCCGTCGCGGTCGTACTTCACGGCGGCCCGGTCGACGGTCTCCTCCAGCGTTGCCAGGCTCACCTCGGACTCGCCCTTGTCCAGGGCGGCGCCGGCGGCGGCCTCCAGGGCGGTGAGCGCGCGGCGGGCGTCGCCGCCGGCGATGCGCAGCAGGTGGGCGGCGGTGTCGTCGGGGAGGGTGACGGCGCCCTTGAGGCCGCGCTCGTCGGTGAGGGCGCGCTGGAGCAGGTCACGGACGTCGTCGTCGGTGAGCGGCTCGAGGGTGAGGAGGAGGGAGCGGGAGAGCAGCGGGGAGATGACCGAGAAGTACGGGTTCTCGGTGGTCGCGGCGATGAGCGTGACCCAGCGGTTCTCCACGGCGGGGAGCAGGGAATCCTGCTGGGCCTTGCTGAAGCGGTGGATCTCGTCGAGGAAGAGGACCGTCTCCTGGCCGTACCCGCCGGAGGCGCGGCGGGCGCCGTCGATGACCGCGCGGACCTCCTTGACGCCCGCGGTGATCGCGGAGAGCTCCACGAAGCGCTTGTTGGTGGCCTTGGAGACCACGTAGGCGAGGGTCGTCTTGCCCGTGCCGGGCGGGCCCCAGAGGATCACCGAGGAGGGTCCCGCGGGGCCCGAGGAGCCCTCGCCGACGAGTCTGCGCAGGGGCGAGCCCGGCTTCAGGAGGTGCTGCTGGCCCACCACCTCGTCGAGGGTGCGCGGGCGCATCCGGACCGCCAGGGGGCTGCCGGTCGGGTCCTTCTCCTGGCGTTCTTCTGCTGCGGCGGTGAACAGGTCGGGCTCCACGCTGAAACCCTAAAGCACCGCGCCGACAGCCCGGGGGCGGGCGGTCAGCTGGTCCAGAAGTCCCACCAGCGGGTCAGGATCAGCATGCCGATGATGCCGATGTGCAGCACGGGCAGGACCCAGGTGAACTCGCCGAAGAAGCTCTTGAGCCAGGAGGGCGCGGGCAGGAAGCCCTTGCGGACGTTGAAGGACGTCACGTACCAGAACATGATGATCGTGGCGACCCAGGCCAGGCAGCACCACAGGCACAGGGCGTTGATCCGGTACAGGGACTGGAACATCAGCCAGGCGCAGAAGGAGACGCCGAAGAGGGCGCCCGCGTTGAAGGTGAGCCAGTACCAGCGGGGGAAGCGGGCCCGGGCGAGCAGGCTCATGCCGACGCAGACGACGATGCCGTAGGTGACCAGGCCGAGCATCGGGTTGGGGAAGCCGAAGACGGAGGCCTGGTCGCTCTCCATGACGCTGCCGCAGGAGACGACGGGGTTGAGGCTGCACCCGGGGACGAACGTCTCGCCCTTGACCTTGGCCTCGAGCAGCTTGAACTTGTCGAGCGTGATCACCCAGGCGGCGAGCACGCCGGCCGCGCCGGTGATCACCAGGAGCAGGGCGAACGCACGGCTCGCGCCCTCGGTACGGGGCGCTGCCGCGGCTCGCTGCTGCGAGGCGGAGGGTTCTGGCTCCATGTCGACGTCCCTGACTGTCGTCTTGCTCATCACGCCGATTCCGTCACTGGTGAGTGTGGACCTGCTTCGGGCAGGGGTCATTGTGCCGTACGGCCCCCTTCCCGCGCCGTTGGGCCGCGATAAAGGCGTACGGGTGTTCACCCACGGGTGCGGGGTTTCGGCCGGTCCTCGCGGGGCGCTAGTACGCACGTCCGGTGCGGGTCCGGTGCGGGTCCGCCCGACAGGGTGGCGGCCCGAACGCGCGGTTGACGGCACGGGCGCCGGGCCCCCGCGGACGGGGACCCGGCGCCCGGGAACGCGCGTGTCAGCCCAGGCGGGACTCCAGCTCCGCCACGACCTCGTTCACGCCGAACGCCGTCTGCTCGCCGGACTCCAGGTCCTTGAGCTGGACCACGCCCTCCTCGATGTCGCGCTCGCCGAGGATCAGCGCGTACCGGGCGCCCGAGCGGTTGGCCGCCTTCATCGCGGCCTTGAGGCCCTTGCCGCCGTAGGCGAAGTCCGCGGCCACGCCGTTCTTGCGCAGCTCGGTGACCTTCGCGAACAGCACCCGGCGGGCCTCCTCGCCGAGCGGCACGGCGAACACGCTGGTGGCCGCGGGCAGTTCGAGCTCGACGCCCTCCGCCTCCAGGGCCAGCACCGTGCGGTCGACGCCGAGCGCCCAGCCGACGGACGGCAGCGCGGGGCCGCCGATCATCTCCGACAGGCCGTCGTAGCGGCCGCCGCCGCCCACGGCGGACTGGGAGCCGAGGCCGTCGTGGACGAACTCGAAGGTGGTGCGCGTGTAGTAGTCCAGGCCGCGCACCAGCTTCGGGTCGTCCTCGAAGGTCACGCCCGCCGCCGTGACCAGCTCGCGCACCTCCTCGTGGTACGCCTTGCAGGCGTCGCAGAGGTAGTCGCGCAGCAGCGGGGCGTCGCCGAGCTGCTTCTGCACCGACTCGCGCTTGTCGTCCAGCACGCGCAGCGGGTTGATCTCCGCCCGGCGCAGGGTGTCCTCGTCCAGGTCGAGGCCGCGCAGGAAGTCCTGGAGGGCGGCCCGGTAGACGGGACGGCACTCCTTGTCGCCCAGGCTGTTGAGCAGGATGCGGAAGTTCTGCAGGCCCAGCGAGCGGTACGCCTGGTCGGCCAGGATGATCAGCTCGGCGTCGAGCGCCGGGTCCTCCGCGCCGATCGCCTCGGCGCCCACCTGCGAGAAGTGCCGGTAACGGCCCTTCTGCGGGCGCTCGTAGCGGTAGTACGAGCCGGAGTACCAGAGCTTCACCGGGAGGTTGCCCGCCCTGTGCAGGTTCGCCTCCAGCGCGGCGCGCAGCACGGAGGCGGTGCCTTCGGGACGCAGGGCGAGCTTGGTGCCGCCCTTGGTCTCGAAGGCGTACATCTCCTTGGTGACGATGTCGGTGGACTCTCCGACGCCGCGCGCGAACAGCTCGACGGTCTCGAAGCCGGGCGTCTCGATGTAGCCGTAGCCGGAGCCGCGCAGCGGGGCGGCGATCGCCTCACGCACGGCGAGGTACTTGGCGGAATCGGGCGGCAGCAGGTCGTAGGTGCCCTTGGGTGCCTTGAAGGTGCTCACGGAAGTAGTCGTCACATTCCTCGTCGGGGAGCCTCCTGGGCTCCCGGGCCGGCGGCCACCTGCCGCAGATACGGGTTGGTGGCGCGCTCCTGGCCGATGGTGGTCTGGGGGCCGTGGCCGGACAGCACCACGGTCGAGTCGTCGAGCGGCAGGCACACGCGGGCCAGCGAGTCGAGCATCTCGGCCATGTCACCGCCGGGCAGGTCGGTGCGTCCGATGGAGCCGGCGAACAACAGGTCGCCCGAGAACATGACCGGCGGGATGTCGGCCGACTCGGGCAGGTTGAAGGTCACCGACCCCTTGGTATGGCCCGGGGCGTGCGCGACGGAGAACTCCAGGCCCGCCAGCTTCAGCGCGGCGCCGTCGGTGAGTTCCCTGACGTCGTCCGGCTCCCCCACCGTCAGCTCCCCCATGAGCGGCATGCCGATGGCCCGGCCTATGCCCTTCTCCGGGTCGCTCATCATGTACCGGTCGTCGGGGTGGATCCAGGCGGGCACGTCGTGCGCCCCGCAGACCGGGACCACCGAGGCGACGTGGTCGATGTGGCCGTGGGTGAGGACGACGGCGACGGGCTTGAGCCGGTGCTTGCGGACCGCCTCCGCCACACCGTCGGCGGCCTGGTGGCCCGGGTCGATGATCACGCACTCCTCACCGGCGGCGGGGGCGACGAGATAACAGTTCGTCCCCCATGCCCCGGCGGGGAACCCGGCAATGAGCACGATCGTCCTTCGTTTGTGTCGGTACGGGAGGCTTGCGACGGGGCTGCGCCCGTGGTCAGAGCCTACCGGCGCTGCCGATTCCTCAGCGAACCCATATACGGTACGGGGCACACGCAGGCGGTCGGCTCACCGCACGCACGCGTACCGGCCGGCACACGAGACGCATGAGGAGAGAATCCGGTGGTCAGCCAGGAGCAGCGGCGGCGTCAGCTCGCCCGGGAGAAGTTCTTGCGGCAGCAGCAGCGGCGTACCGAGGCGCGGCGCAAGTCGAGGGTCCGCAACGCGGTCGTCGCGTCGGTGCTCGGTGTGACCCTGATCGGCAGCCTCGCGCTGTACACGACGGGGGTGTTCGAGCAGGACGACGACAAGACCAACGCGGCCGCGGAGGTCACGCCGGAGGCCGAGCAGACCGGCAAGGCTCCGGACCCGTGCGAGAAGCCGGCCGAGGGCGCGGTCGAGAAGCAGACGTGGAAGAAGGAGCCGGCGATGTCGATCGACAAGTCGGCGAAGTACACGATGACGCTCGAGACCACCTGCGGGACGATAGACCTGGCGCTGAAGGCCTCGGCGGCCCCGCACACGGTCAACTCCTTCAACTTCCTCGCGGGCAAGGGCTACTTCGACCACACCAAGTGCCACCGGCTCACCACCGCCGGCATCTTCGTGCTGCAGTGCGGCGACCCCACGGGCACGGGCACCGGCGGTCCCGGCTACACGATCCCGGACGAGAACCTGAAGGACGCGAGCCTGAAGAACAACACCTACCCGGCGGGCACGGTCGCGATGGCCAACACCGGGCAGAAGGACAGTGGCGGCAGCCAGTTCTTCCTGGTCTACGAGGACAGTCAGCTTCCGCCCAGCTACACACCGTTCGGCACCGTCTCGGACGCGGGCCTGAAGGTGCTGAAGAAGATCGCCGACGCCGGGGAGAGCACCGGGGCCGGCGACGGGGCGCCCAACGCGACGGTCGTGATCGACAAGGCGACCGTCACCGCTTCCTGAGCCCCAACTGCGTAATTTCGGTCGCGCGGGATGCGGACAGGCATCCCGTCGGTCGCCTATGTTGGCCGTGACGAAACTGTGGACGATGCCCGGGGGAGCGCACAGGCCCCTCGACGGCATCATGTGGAGGAGGCGCTGTGAGCAGCGACCCGTGGGGCCGCGTCGACGAGACGGGGACCGTGTACGTGCGTACGGCCGACGGCGAGAAGGTCGTCGGTTCCTGGCAGGCCGGCTCTCCTGACGAGGCGCTGGCCTACTTCGAGCGCAAGTACGAGGGCCTGGTTGTCGAGATCGGCCTCCTCGAGAAGCGTGTGAGGACCACCGACCTGTCGTCCAAGGACGCCATGGCCGCGATCGACCATCTGCGCGAGCAGGTCGACGCCCATCACGCGGTCGGTGACCTGGACGCCCTCCGGGGCCGTCTGGACAAGCTCGTGGAGCTGGTCGAGGCGCGCCGCGAGGAGCGCAAGGCGCAGCGGGCCCGGCAGTCCGAGGAGGCGCGGCAGGCCAAGGAGGCGCTGGTCGTCGAGGCCGAGGAGCTGGCGCAGTCCGACCAGTGGCGGGCGGCCGGGGAACGGCTGCGGGCCCTGGTGGACACCTGGAAGGGTCTGCCGCGGCTGGACCGCAAGTCCGACGACGAGCTGTGGCACCGCTTCTCGCACGCGCGGTCGGCGTTCTCCAAGCGGCGCAAGCAGCACTTCGCGCAGCTGGACGCGCAGCGCGAGGACGCCCGCCGGATCAAGGAGCAGCTGGTCGCCGAGGCGGAGGCGCTGTCGGGCTCCACGGACTGGGGCCCGACCGCGGCCCGGTACCGCGACCTGATGGCGCAGTGGAAGGCCGCGGGCCGTGCCCAGCGCGAGCACGAGGAAGAACTGTGGAACCGCTTCCGCGGCGCCCAGGACGTCTTCTTCGCGGCCCGTTCCTCGGTGTTCGCCGAGCGTGACGCGGAGCAGGCGGAGAACCTCAAGCTCAAGGAGGAGCTGGCCGGCGAGGCGGAGAAGCTGCTGCCGATCACGGATCTGAAGGCCGCCCGGGCCGCGTTCCGTGCGATCAACGAGCGCTGGGAGGCCATCGGCCATGTGCCGAGGGACGCCCGCCCGAAGGTCGAGGGCCGGATGCACACCGTGGAGCGGGCGATCCAGGGGGCCGAGGAGGCCGAGTGGCGCCGGACCAACCCGGAGGCCCGGGCCCGGGC
>MUNG01000173.1 GCA_002154585.1 Streptomyces pseudogriseolus | reverse complement strand
GGACTCCGTGTCGCCGGGGGCGGTCGTCGGGGCGGTCGTCCCCGTCTCCGGCAACCGGGTCGCGGAGGCGGCGGTGGTGGGGTCGTCGGTCGCGTGGGCGGCCGGGGCCGCGAGAAGGGCGGCCGGGACTATCGCTGCCGTCGCGGCCGCTGCGGCCAGGGCGCGGCGAAGCTTCATGAAGACCTCGGTGAGTCCGGTGTGCCGCGCGGACGCGGCACGCTGCGAAAGGTGCGCCTTCGTGCGGGCGCGGGAGTTCGATCCGTCGTGTCGGTGAGTTCGATCACCGACGGCCCCGGATGGTTGTCCCTGAACTCACAGGATCTTTACGTGACCTGGATCACACGCGCGTCGGCCGGCCCCGGGCGTCCCCGGGGCCGGCCGATCTCTCGCGTGACCGGGGCGGCTGTCCCCTGCCTCCCGGTCACCGGTACCGGAGCGAGGTCCCACGACGTACGGCGCGAGCCGTCCGTCTCATCGCTCCGGCGAGCCACGCGTGATGCTGCTCCTCCGGTCCGCCCCTGGCCGACGCGGACACCGGGACCAACGAAGCGATGCCGGTACCGGTCACGCGCCGTACGGGTGAGACGCGGCCCGCACACCCCGTGGCGTCAGATCCTGCCCCGGCACAGCTCCAGCAGGGTCATGGCCAGCGCGGTGCCCGGCTTGCCCAGGGCGTCCCGGTACGTGGCGAGGATCTCCATCTCGCGGGAGAGGTTCACGCGCCGGCCGCCGGAGGCGATGCGCTCCTTCTGGATCACGGCGGACACCGCCATCCGTTCCTGCACCAGACCGATGATCCGGTCGTCGAGTGCGTCGATCCGCTCGCGGGCGTTGCCGATCAGCTCGGCGGCCTCGGCGGTGCGGGCGCCGGTCTTCTCGGTCGGCTCGGTGGTGGCGGCGGTCATGTCGGGGCTCCTCGGTGAGTGACGGTCGGGCCCCGGAGCGACACGGTCCGGTGAAACGCCAGGCGCCCCGGACCTGTCGGCCCGGGGCGCCTGGGAAGTCGCTTGTCAGTTGCTCAAGCAGCACGACCATGGCAGCCGGCGGGCCGGGTGCCATAGGTAAAGAGGAAGGTCGGGTGCGTGAGCATGCGGCCAGTATGCCCGGTCGGCCCGGTCCGTCCAACGCCGGGCCGCATGCTGAGACGTGGCGCGGGACGCCGGGCGGCGACCTGCCCGGGACGGACCTCGCCGCCGTCTCGGTAGAATCGGGAGGCACAAGACCCCCTCCCCACCGCCGGAAGGCACCTCGTGTCATCAGCGACTCCCGCTGCCAACGCGCCCGACACCGTCCTGGTCGTCGACTTCGGCGCGCAGTACGCCCAGCTCATCGCCCGTCGCGTCCGCGAGGCGCGGGTCTACAGCGAGATCGTGCCGAGCACCATGCCGGTCGCGGACATCCTCGCCAAGAACCCGGCGGCGATCATCCTCTCCGGCGGCCCCTCGTCCGTGTACGAGGAGGGCGCCCCCCGCCTCGACCGCGAGCTCTTCGAGGCCGGCGTCCCCGTCTTCGGCATGTGCTACGGCTTCCAGCTCATGGCCCAGACCCTGGGCGGCCAGGTGGACAACACCGGCGCCCGTGAGTACGGCCGCACCGACCTGCACGTCGCCAAGAACTCCTCCACCCTCTTCGAGGGCACCCCCGAGGAGCAGGCGGTCTGGATGTCGCACGGCGACGCCTGCTCCGCCGCCCCCGAGGGCTTCACCGTCACCGCGTCCACGGACGTCGTGCCGGTCGCCGCCTTCGAGAACGACGAGAAGAAGCTCTACGGCGTCCAGTACCACCCTGAGGTGATGCACTCCACGCACGGACAGCAGGTGCTGGAGCACTTCCTGTACCGGGGCGCGGGCCTCAAGCCGAACTGGACCACCGGCAACGTCATCGACGAGCAGGTGGCCGCCATCCGCGAGCTGGTCGGCGACAAGCGCGCCATCTGCGGCCTGTCCGGCGGCGTGGACTCCGCCGTCGCCGCGGCCCTCGTGCAGAAGGCCATCGGCTCGCAGCTGACCTGCGTCTACGTCGACCACGGCCTGATGCGCAAGGGCGAGACCGAGCAGGTCGAGAAGGACTTCGTCGCCGCGACCGGCGTCCAGCTCAAGGTCGTCGACGCCGAGGAGCGGTTCCTCAAGGCGCTGGCCGGGGTCTCCGACCCGGAGCAGAAGCGCAAGATCATCGGCCGTGAGTTCATCCGGGTCTTCGAGCAGGCCCAGGCCGAGATCATCGCCGACGAGGGCCCCGCGGTGGAGTTCCTGGTGCAGGGCACCCTCTACCCGGACGTCGTCGAGTCCGGCGGCGGCACCGGCACCGCCAACATCAAGTCCCACCACAACGTGGGCGGTCTGCCCGAGGACCTCGAGTTCCAGCTGATCGAGCCGCTGCGCAAGCTGTTCAAGGACGAGGTCCGGATGGTCGGCCAGGAGCTCGGCCTGCCCGAGGAGATCGTCCACCGCCAGCCCTTCCCCGGCCCCGGCCTCGGCATCCGCATCGTCGGCGAGGTCACCAAGGAGCGGCTCGACCTGCTCCGCGAGGCCGACGCGATCGCCCGCGAGGAGCTGACCGCGGCCGGCCTCGACCGGGACATCTGGCAGTGTCCGGTGGTGCTGCTCGCCGACGTCCGCTCGGTCGGCGTCCAGGGCGACGGGCGCACCTACGGTCACCCGATCGTGCTGCGCCCCGTCTCCAGCGAGGACGCCATGACCGCCGACTGGTCGCGGCTGCCGTACGACGTCCTCGCGAAGATTTCCACCCGGATCACCAACGAGGTACGCGACGTCAACCGGGTCGTGCTGGACGTCACGTCCAAGCCGCCGGGCACCATCGAGTGGGAGTGACCCTCCCGGGTCCCCGGGTTTTCAGGTCCGCTTGAGCGTGCGCACCGGCGCTCCGGGCTTCCAGACCTGGACGACGAGATACTTCTCGTCCTCGACGTAGGTCCGCACGACCTCCGTCAGCTCGGTGCGGAAGAGGTGGAACGGCTCCGGCGGTTTCACCTCTTCGGCGTACCGGCGCCGGGTCTCCGTGTCGTCGTCGGCGACCTCGACCGCCCGCCCCGCGATCCGCACGTCGCCGCCGCCCATGCCCGTGCCGTCGCCCGGGTTGGCCTGGAGCGAGAAGCGTGGATCACGGCGCAGGTCCAGCGCCTTCATCGACCGCGGCATCATCCCGAACCACAGCTCGCCGTTCAGGAAGCGCACCTCCAGGCCCGTCGTCCGGGGCGAGCCGTCCTTGCGGAGGGTCGCCAGGACGTGGTGCGTGTAGGCGGCGAAGCGCTCCTCGACGGTCCGCGCGAGCTCCGGTTCCGCCGCGGCGAAGGCCCCCCAGTCCACGGCGGCGTCCGCCGGGGTGTCCGTGTCCGTGTACGTGCTCATGGTGCGAGTGTGACGCGGATACCCGACATCTTTCGTCGGGTATCCGGGCGGTCGCCCCGGGTATCCGGGAGGGGTCCGGTGTTACGGAACAGAGCTGTCGTACGGCGCGCCCCACGGGTAACTTCCGCCCCGTACGCGACCCCTCGCGGGAGGACTCATGCACGGGCCCACTCCGCCCCCGCCGGTGCCCACCGACAAGCTTCAGTTCGCCATGCCGCCCATGCACGAGTCCCTCGAGGACGAGCGCAGGCACCGCAAGGAGCGGCTGGCGGGCGCGCTGCGCCTGTTCGGGCGGCTCGGCTACGAGGACGGCGTCTCCGGGCACATCACCGCACGCGACCCCGAGTACAGCGACTGCTTCTGGGTGAACCCGTTCGGCATGCCGTTCCGGCACGTCACCGTGAGCGACCTGGTGCTCGCCAACCAGGACGGCCAGGTCGTCGAGGGCGGACACCACGTCAACCAGGCCGCCTTCGCCGTCCACGCCCAGGTGCACGCGGCCCGGCCCGACGTCGTCGCCGTCGCCCACTGCCACTCGGTGCACGGCCGTGCCCTCGCCGCCCTCGGCGAGCTGCTCGACCCGATCACCCAGGAGAGCTGCGCCTTCTACGAGGACCACGCCCTCTACGACGCCTACACCTCCGTCACCGTCGACCCCGAGGAGGGCCGCCGCATCGCCGCCGCCCTCGGCACCCGCAAGGCGCTGGTGCTGCGCAACCACGGGCTGCTGACCGTGGGCGACTCGGTGGACGCGGCGGCCTGGTGGTTCATGACCATGGAACGCTCCTGCCAGGTGCAGCTCACCGCGCGGGCCGCGGGACGTCCCGTGCTGATCGACCACCGGCAGGCGGTGGCCACGCGGGAGCAGCTGGGCGGGGACCTCGTGGCATGGATCAACTACCAGCCGATGTGGCGGGAGATCACGCGGAGCGAACCGGATCTGCTGGACTGAGCCGCCTCCCGGGGGATGCGTCAACCACGCGCCTCGAGATTCACCCGTGGCGACCGGGCCCGGGGGACGTGACGGGCGTGGCGTAGGGCACAATTCGCTCTCGATGCGGGGGAGTTGTCCGGTGACCGCCGACGGCGGTCGTGGTGTGTCGAGATGTGTCGGGTAGTTGGGGAAGGCGGCTTCGGGCGTGGCGGTGCAGGAGGCGAGACAGGGCGGAGCGGACCCTGCTGCCCACGAGGGCGGCTGCACCTGCGGGGACTGTCCGCACGGGGCGCGTGAGGGGCATCGGCGCGCGGTCGCCGCGTTCCTGGTGAAGCGGGACGAGTACGCCACCGGCCAGGGTCTCCCTGCCGCGGTGGCCCACTCCGCCTCTGCCTCCCGGCAGTGGGTCTCCGAGGAACTCGCCCAGGCCGCCGAGGCGGTGGCCGAACGCGGCCGGGCCGAGGGCGCCGCCTGGCTGGCGCGCCTGCGGCAGCGGACGGCGGTGGTCGTCTGGGCCGGGGTCGTCGTGCTGCTGCTCGTGCAGGCGCTCACCGCGATCGGCGCGGGCTGGACCTCCGCCCGCACCGCGGGGCTGCTGTCCGCCGTGCTGGTGGCGGGCGCGCTCACCGCGGCGTCCTGGTTCCACCGGGCGCGGGGCGGCGCGCTCGCCCCGGTCATCGGCGAGGACAACCGGCTCTCCACGTCACGCGCGGTGGCCGGCTCCTGGGTGCTGTTCCTGGCGTTCGCGGTGCTCGTGCTGGTGGGGCGGCTCGCGGCCGCCTCCGGCCACCGGGAGCGGGACGCGCTGATCGACGGCCTGGAACTCGCCCGCGGCGCCGGCGTGGTGACCGTGCTCGCCGTGGTCTGCGGGATCGCCGTGCTGGTCCGCCGGGTGGTCGGGCTGCGGGTGCAGGGACAGCGGCTCCAGAAGGTGCGCGCCCACCGGCCCAGGGCGGCCGACCTGCTCACCGACGACTCCGGACGCGGCAGCTTCGCCGACATCCAGTACGTCGTCATCAACGGCGTCGCCCTCGCCTTCGCCGCCGTACGGCTCGCCCGCCGCCCGGACCAGCTGCCGGACCTGCCGTGGGGACTGGCCGTGGTGGTGCTGGTGTCCGCGGGCACCTACCTGGCCGGCAAGTACGCCGAGGGCGGGCGCCCGGTGATCCTGTCCGTGGTGCGCGCCCGGGAGGCGGGCGACCTGGACGCGCCGATCCGGACCGGCGACGACATCGAGATCCGCGGCACCGGCTTCGTGCCGTCCGGGGCGCAGGGCGCGGACCGGCTCGCGCGCATGGTGGTGCGGGTCGGCGCGGTGAACGTCCACGTCCCGCTGGTGCCGGTCGTCGGCGGCTTCGACAACCCCACCGACGACCTGCTGACCGTGCCGGTGCCCGCGGAGGTGGAACCCGGCCGGGTCGACGTCCAGGTGGTCACCGCCGCCGGCGTGGAGACCAACCGCTACACCGTCGACATCACGGAGTGACGGACCGGCGGGCGGCGCGTGACCGGGTGACGGGACGGCGGCCGGAGAGGGAGAGCCGCGCGGGCGGCTCCTTTCCTGGCCGTCCGCTGTCGCTTCCCTGATAAAGCGCTGTCGGCCGGGTCCACCCGGCGCCGATTGCCGTACGTTCGGTCTGTCCAGGTGGGTCAGGATCGAGAGGCACGGCGACATGACGCACGGCATGCGCGCAGACAGTCACACCCCCCGTCCCGACGGCGACGGAGGGCTGCGGGACGCCGCCGCCCGCTACGCCCTGCTGCCGCTGCGGATCTTCCTCGGCGTCACCTTCATCTACGCCGGCCTCGACAAGCTCACCGACAGCGCCTTCCTCAAGGACTCCGGCGCCGGGTCGATCGGCGAGATGATGCGCGCCGTCCGCGACTCCTCCGCCATCCCCGCGCTGGTCGACATGGCGCTGGAGGCTCCCGTCGGCTTCGGCTACGCCATCGCCCTCGGCGAGCTGGCCGTCGGCATCGGCACCCTGCTCGGACTGCTCACCCGGATCGCCGCCCTCGGCGGGGCACTGATCTCGCTCAGCCTGTGGCTGACCGTGAGCTGGGCCGCCGAGCCGTACTACTACGGCAACGACCTGCCGTACCTGATGGCCTGGACCCCGCTGATCCTGGCCGGGGCCCCGCTGCTGTCCGTGGACGCCGCCCTCCGCGCACGCCGCCGGCGCGGAACCTTCTAGCCTCCCTCGTCCCCTCTAGCCTCCCCTCGTCCCCGCGTGGTCGGCCGGGTCCGCTCCTTCCGGGACCGGGCGGCCCCGGCGGCGGCGCACCTGTCCGGTCACCGCACCCACCGCGCCGGCCAGGCAGAGGCCGCCCACGACGAGCGGGATCACCACGAACCACGGTGTCTCCCAGGCTCCTCCCGCGTCCCCGCCGTAGATCACCGCGGCCGTGACGAGGGCGGTGCCGGCGATCAGCCGGCCGGGCCGGAACTCATGACGCAGCACGGCTCACCTCCGCCTGTCCCGCGCCGACCCTGAGGTCGAGCCGGAGCGTGCCCGCCTTTCCCGCGCCGGCGGGCGGCTTTAGGGTCATGTCCTTGTACTTGCCCGGGGCCACGTCCACGTCCTTCCGTCCGTCGCCCGGCACCTGGATGTCCCCGAGCCCCACCTCGACGTGCAGCCGCACGGTCACGTCCCGTGGGACGATCACATGGATCCGGCCGAGGCCCACCTCGACGTGGGTGGAGACCGTGTCGCCCTCGGGGACGCGGACCGCCGACAGGTCCAGCTCGCCCTCGCCGGCGCCCAGGTCGTACACCGGGCGTATCTGCTCGGCCGAGGCGGGCTGCCAGCCCGTGCGGGTCCAGTCGGTGCCGATGTCCTTGGGCATGGCGGTCGACCCGGCGAGCAGGCCCGCCGTGAGCACCGCGAGGACGATCGACCCGGCCCCTGTGCGGCCCAGGAAGGCGCTGACGGCGATCCCGAGGCCGATGACGCCGAGGGCGCACGCCAGACCCGTCTGGAGGCTGGTGCCGAGGGGCTGCGTCTCCCAGGTGAGACCCGTGCCCAGACCGGCCGCGAGCAGCGCGAAGAGGAAGACCCAGCCGCCGATCCCGCGCGGCCCCCGCGGCTTCGGCGGGCGCGCCCGCGGCGGACGCCACACGTCCTTCGCCCCGCCGCCGGTCCCGGAGCGGACGCCGACGCCGACCGCGGTGGCGATGTCCAGGTCGCGGGAGTCCTCGGGGCCCCACAGATAGCCCGTGCCCCCGACGTAGGTGCCGTCCTTCACGATGGGCTCGCGCCACCACGACGGGTACGCGGCCGGGACCGGCGGGGCCTGCGGCTCCGGCGGGGCGTCGGCGGCGGCCTGCGCGGCTATCGGGTCCGGACTCGGCGTGCCGCGCCGCCGCGACCAGTAGGCGGCGCCCGCGAGCAGCAGGGACAGTATGACGGCGAAGCTCAGCACCCCGTCGTTGCTCAGCATGGACAGGAAGACGCCGCAGCCGACCAGCGCGAACAGCACCGCGGCCAGCGTGTGCCCGTCGACCCGGCCGGTGAGCAGCCGGCGGACCTGGTTCTCGTCCTCGTCGTCGTAGGGGACGAACAGCCAGGCGAAGCCGTAGAAGATGAGGCCGATGCCGCCGGTCGCGGACAGCACGGCGAGGGTGATGCGGAAGATCACCGGGTCCATGTCGTACTGCCGGGCGAGCCCGGAGCAGACCCCGCCGAACATCTGGTGCCGCCGGTCGCGCCGGAAGTGCCGGCCGGGGTCGACAGGCCCCGCTCCACCCGTGGCCCCGTCCGGTGCGTGGGCCGTCGAGCCGGCCGTCCCCTCCTTCCCCGCGCCCGCACGCCCGCCCGCACGCGAGGAGTCCGCGGCGGGCGCGCCGGGACCGGACCCGGGACGCGGGCCCGGGCCCGGATCCGACGCGGCATGCTGGTGATCCGTCATGGGTCCATGGTGACGGGCGAGCCGCCCCGGCGGCAGTCGGAACGACCCTGGCCGGACCCTGATATCCGTCCCTGAGGCAGGCCCCGGGCCGGGGACCGAAGGGCCCAGGGGGCCGGGGGCCGAGAGGCGGCCGAAGGGGCCGGGGCCGGAGGCCGGAAGCCGGGCCCGCGTCTCGACCGGACACCGCGGCCCGGAGCCGGCCGGCCCCGCGTACCGAGATCAGGGGAGTCTCCGGGACGGACCCTGATGCCCGGGGTCGCACGGCGTGTGACCATCGTTGGCATGCCGGAAGCCGCAGCAGCGCCCCTTGTCGAGCCGCGGCCGCCGCGCAAGCTCTACCGCAGCAGCGACGGACGCTGGCTCGGTGGGGTGGCGCGGGGGCTCGCCGGGCATCTCGGCCTGCCCGTGATCTGGGTGCGCCTCGCGTTCGTCGCCCTGTTCATGGCCGACGGTCTCGGGGCCCTGCTGTACGCCGCGTTCTGGTTCTTCGTGCCGCTCGGGGTGGGCGGCGTCGACGCGCAGAAGCCGCCCTCGCCCATCGGCACCGAGACCACCCCGGACGGCCGCCGCAGACTCGTCACGCGCAAGCCGGACAAGGGCCAGATCGTCGCCCTGCTCCTCATGGTCGTGGTGGCCATGATCTTCGTGGGCAGCGTGGACCTCACCAACGGCGCCCGGGCCTACCTGTGGCCGACCGTCCTGGTCGGCGCGGGCGTGGCCCTGGTGTGGCGGCAGGCGGACAACGCGCGCCGGGCCCGCTGGATGGAGGTCGGCCGCCGACGGCGCACGGTCACGCTGCTGCGGGCCGTGGCGGGGGTGCTGCTGGTGACGGCGGGCGCCTCCGGCATCTTCGTCCTGCGCGGCTCCGGCAGCCACCTCGGCGCGGTGCTCCAGGCCGCCCTCGCGGTCCTGGTCGGCGTCACCCTGCTCGCCGGCCCCTACCTCGTGCGCATGACCCAGGACCTCTCCGAGGAGCGCCTGATGCGCATCCGCGCCCAGGAGCGGGCCGAGGTCGCCGCCCATGTCCACGACTCCGTGCTGCACACGCTCACGCTGATCCAGCGCAACGCGGACAGCCCCGGCGAGGTGCGCCGCCTGGCCCGGGCCCAGGAGCGCGACCTGCGCGCCTGGCTCTACAAGCCGGAGGGCAACGGCAAGGACGAGGACGAGGAGCCCGCCACCCTCGCGGAGGCCGTGAAGCGCAACGCCGCCGAGGTGGAGGACAAGCACGGCGTCCCCCTGGAGGTCGTCGTCGTGGGCGACTGCCCCCTGGACGAGAGGATCGGCGCGCAGATGCAGGCCGCGAGGGAAGCGATGGTCAACGCCGCCAAGTACGGTGGCGAGGGAGGCGCGGTCCAGGTCTACGCGGAGGTCGAGGGGAGGACGGTGTTCGTGTCCGTCCGGGACCGCGGTCCCGGGTTCGACCTCGACGCGATACCCGCCGACCGCATGGGCGTCAGAGAATCGATCATCGGCCGCATGGAACGCAACGGCGGCACGGCGCGGCTGCGCGCGGTGCCGGACGGCGGCACGGAGGTCGAGCTGGAGATGGAGAGGGCGGAGAAGACGTCATGAGCGAGCCGACCGAGGCGAACGCAGCGGCGGAAGCGGCACCGGGGGACGGGCCCGCGGAGCCGGCCGGCGGCACCGGGCGGCGCCATGTGCGCGTGGTCCTCGTCGACGACCACCGCATGTTCCGCACAGGAGTGCAGGCGGAGATCGGGCAGACCGATCAGACGGGCGTCGAGGTGGTCGGCGAGGCCGCCGACGTCGACCAGGCGGTCACGGTCATCACCGCGACCCGCCCCGAGGTGGTGCTGCTCGACGTGCACCTGCCCGGGGGCGGCGGCGTGGAGGTGCTGCGGCGCTGCGCCTCGCTGACGGGGGACGCGGAGCGGCCGGTGCGGTTCCTCGCGCTGTCCGTGTCGGACGCGGCGGAGGACGTCATCGGCGTCATCCGGGGCGGCGCGCGCGGCTACGTCACCAAGACGATCACGGGCGCCGACCTGATCGACTCGATCTTCCGGGTGCAGGAGGGCGACGCGGTGTTCTCGCCGCGGCTGGCCGGGTTCGTGCTGGACGCCTTCGCGTCGACCGACGCCCCGCCGGTGGACGAGGACCTCGACCGTCTCACCCAGCGCGAGCGGGAGGTGCTGCGGCTGATCGCCCGCGGCTACGCGTACAAGGAGATCGCCAAGCAGCTGTTCATCTCGGTGAAGACGGTCGAGTCGCACGTCTCCGCGGTGCTGCGCAAGCTCCAGCTGTCCAACCGTCACGAGCTGACCCGCTGGGCGACGGCCCGCCGCCTGGTCTGAGCAGGCCGGGGGCAGTTCGATCGGGCCGGGGACTGTTCGAGCGGGCCGGCCCGGTCACACCACGCGTGTCGCCCCCGCGAACGGCATCTGGTCGATCGGCGCCACGCGGACCGGGGCGGACGGGTTCGGGGCGTGGATCATCTGCCCGTTGCCGATGTAGAGGCCGACGTGGCTGATGCCGGAGTAGAAGAAGACCAGGTCGCCGGGGAGGAGTTCGGAGCGGGAGACGCGGCGGCCCGCGCCGATCTGCGCGTAGGTCGTGCGCGGCAGGGAGACGCCCGCGGAGCGGTATGCGGCCAGCACGAGGCCCGAGCAGTCGAAGGCGTCCGGGCCGGTCGCGCCCCAGACGTAGGGGCTGCCGAGCTTCTGATGGGCGTAGGCGACGGCCTGCGCGGCGCGCGCGTTCGGCGCCTGCGACGGGGCGGCGGCGTCCCGTACCGCACCGGCGGCCGTGCGGGCGGCGCGGCCGGAGCCGCCGGTGATCCGGTCGCGTTCCTCCGGTGACATCCGGGACAGCGCCAGACGCGCGGCGGACAGCTTCTCGGTGATGGTCTTCTTGTGCCGCTTCAGTTCGGCGCGGCGGGCGGTGAGCGTCTTCGCCTCGACGCGGGCCGCGCCGCGCAGCTTCTCGATCTCCCGGAGCTGGGCGCGGGCCCGGCCCAGTTCGGCGTGATGGCGGCTGCCGGCGCGCTCGGTGAGGGCCGCGCCGTCGAGGTAGGCGTCCGGGTCCTCGGACAGCATCAGCCGCAGGGCGGGGTCGAGGCCGCCGGCGCGGTACTGCGCCGCCGCGACGGTGCCCAATGCCTCCCGGGCGTCGTTGAGCCGCGCCTGGGCGCGGGCCGTCTCGTCCTGGAGGTCGCGCAGCCGCTGCCGTGCCGAATCCGCCTTCTCCATGGCGCCGTTGTACTTCTCGGTGGCGACCTCGGCCTCGCGGTACAGGCGGTCCACGTCGGCGCCGGTGAGGGCGGGCGCCGGCTGCGGCGCCGCGTGCCCCGCTCCGTCGAAGCCGGCCGCGGTGGCCGCTCCGGCGAGGACGACGGTGGCGGCCGCCCGGACCGTGGTGCCGCCCGTCGGACGCTGCCGTGACCTGCGGTGCGCTGCCACCCTCGCTGCCGTCCTTCCCACTGGCGCCGCCCGCCGGGCCGGACGTCTGCCCGGCGGTCCGGCGGCGGGGTGACAGGGGAGCCGTCCGCCGCCGGACCTTCTTCGGCGGTGGTGTCCGGCCGCCGCTCCTGGCCCGAGCGGCGTATGCGGAGCCGGTCACCTGGAGCAGGACGCTAGGCCGGGCCGCGCGGGGCCGGATACGGGTTGTGCGGAACTGTTGCCCTCGGACCGTCGGGTGACCGTAAGTGACCGTCGGGCCGCCTGTGGTGCTTCGCTCTCACTCAGGGTGATGACCGTTGTGGTGAAGGCGGGAAGGGTGAGGGCGGCGGAATGCTATGGGGCGCCCCTGGCTAGGCTCCGGCCTCATGGACGTACTCATCCACATCTTCGTCGGTCTGCACATCATCGGTATCGCGTCGCTGCTCGGCGGCTTCCTCACCCAGATGAAGGCGATGGGCGCGGGCACCGCCCGCTTCGTCCCCGCGATGCTGCACGGCGCGCTGACGATGCTGGTCACGGGTGTGGTGCTGGTGGGCCTCAACCAGGCCCAGGACTACTCCGTGGACAACATCAAGATCGGCGTGAAGCTGGCGCTGCTGATCGTGATCCTCGGCCTGGTCTACGTGAAGCGGGACGAGGAGAAGGTGGACAAGGGCGTCTTCGGTCTGGTCGGCCTGCTGACCGTGGCGAACATCTTCATCGCGGTCCTCTGGACCTGAGTCCCGTCGCGCGTCCCCGGAACACCGGGTCCCGCGGCCGGCACGGAACCGCCGGCCGAGCCGTCACCGGCCCGGCCGGCGGTTCCGTCGCAGGCGTGCCGGAAGCCGTCCCTCAGGCCGGGCGGACGATGCTGTGGATCGCGGACTCGCCGTCGTAGTAGACGGACTCCTCGCGGACGTACGCGCCGGGCTTCGGGGCGTGGATCATCATGCCGTTGCCGATGTAGAGGCCCACGTGGGTGACGTCGTCGTAGAAGAAGACCAGGTCGCCGGGCTGGGCCTGGGACACCGGGACGGTGGTGCCCGCGTCCACCTGGTCGTAGGTGGTGCGCGGGAGGGAGACGCCGGCGGCCTTCCAGGCGGCCTGCGTGAGCCCCGAGCAGTCGTAGGAGCCGGGACCGGTCGCGCCCCAGACGTACGGCTTGCCGATCTGCGCGCGGGCGAAGGCGAGGGCCTTCTCGGCCTTGGCGGCGTACGAGGAGTCGGCCGGCGGCGTGTCCGCCGAGCCCGTGGACCCCGACCCGGAGCCCTCCGAGGAGCCGCCGCCCTGCTGCGCGGCCTCCTCGCGCTCCTGCTGCTCCGCCTGTTCCTGCGCGGCCTGCTGCCGGGCCAGCTCCGCGGCCTTGCGGGCGGCCTCCTGCTGCTTGCGCTTCTCGATCGCGGCGAGCCGCGCCTTCTCCTCGGCGGTCAGTTCCGACAGCAGTTCGCGCGCGTCGGCGAGCTTCTTCTGGACGGTGGCCTTGGCCGTCTTCAGGTCGCCCTGCGTCTCGGTGAGCGTCCGGAGGCTCTCGGTGGCCTCCTGCCGCTTCTTCATCGTCTCGGTCTGCTGGATGACGTAGTCGTCCACCGCCGCCTTCTGGCGGCCGGTCATCCGGTCCAGCACCTGACGCTGGTCGAAGACGTCCTGCGGGGTCTGAGCGAGCAGGAACGTCGCGGTGTCGGGCATGCCCGCGCCGGTGCGGTACTGGGCGGCCGCGTAGGAGCCCAGCTCCGCGCGCGCCTCGTTCAGCTTCTGCGTGCGCTGCGCCACGTCGTCGAGGAGGGTGTCGACCTGCTTGCGCTGCTTGGTCGTCTTCTCCTTGGCCGCGTTGTACTTCTCGGTCGCCGACTCGGCCTGCCGGTAGAGGTCGCCGACCTTCTTCTCGACCTCCTCCAGGCTCGGCCGGTCGTCGCCGGGGGCGGCGTCGGCGGTCTGGGAGAGCAGGGCGACGGAGGTCAGCGCGGCCGTGGCCAGGGCCGGGGTGCGTATGCCGGCCACGCGCGCGCCGGGGGTGCGCGACTTGCGGTGCGACGCCAAGGGAGGCGACTCCTTCCAGTGCTCCGCCTACCGGGTTAGCTGTCGGGTTCGGGCGGGTGTCTTGATCGGAAGGGTTGCCCTACGGCCGCTCCGAAGAGTGGGCCGATTCACCCCAAGTCTCGGTGGGTCCCCGGCTCCGGCTGCCACGGCGGACAGTGACGGACTCGGCGGGGGCCGCGCGGTCCGGCGAGGTTCGCCGGCGGGGGACGAGCGGCCCGGACCGCACGGTAGCCAACTGGTGTGGCCCTTGTGAAGGTTGATGGGCGATATGCCCGATACATTTTCGTGACCTTGTGGGCGATGTCACGCAGGGTGATCCGGTGACCGTGGAGGGTGCCCGGCGGCGGGACGGCCGGCGGAGGCGCGGGATGTTTCCGGGGCGGGCCCGGGTTGTCGGTGGAGCGCCCTAGACTCGGAGAGCGATGAGCAGCCTCTTTGACGACAGCTTCCTGGCGGACCTCCAGGCCCAGCGCGGCCCGGCGGACGAGCCCCCGCCGCCACCCGAGGACGAGTATGCGCCGGAGCCCCTGCCGGACGACCTGTTCGGCGGGAAGTTCGACGTGCCCCCGGACCGGGACACGTACTACCGGGACGGCGCTCCCCGCCCGGTGATCGACTCCGCCGCGCTGCTGGAAGGGCTGAACGACAACCAGCGCGCCGCGGTCGTGCACTCCGGCTCCCCCCTGCTCATCGTGGCCGGAGCCGGGTCGGGCAAGACCCGCGTGCTCACCCACCGCATCGCCCACCTGCTTGCCGAGCGGGGCGTCCACCCGGGCCAGATCCTCGCGATCACCTTCACCAACAAGGCCGCGGGCGAGATGAAGGAGCGCGTCGAGCAGCTCGTCGGCCCCCGGGCGAACGCCATGTGGGTCATGACGTTCCACAGCGCGTGCGTGCGCATCCTGCGCCGCGAGTCCAAGAAGCTCGGCTTCACGTCGTCCTTCTCGATCTACGACGCCGCCGACTCCAAGCGCCTGATGGCCCTGGTCTGCCGCGACCTGGATCTCGACCCCAAGCGCTTCCCGCCCAAGTCCTTCAGCGCCAAGATCAGCAACCTGAAGAACGAGCTGATCGACGAGGAGGACTTCGCCGCCCAGGCCACCGACGGCTTCGAGAAGACCCTCGCCCAGGCCTACGCGCTCTACCAGTCGCGCCTGCGCGAGGCGAACGCGCTGGACTTCGACGACCTGATCATGACGACGGTCAATCTGCTCCGCGCCTTCCCCGACGTCGCCGAGCACTACCGCCGCCGCTTCCGGCACGTCCTGGTCGACGAGTACCAGGACACCAACCACGCCCAGTACGCCCTGGTGCGCGAGCTCGTCGGAGGCGCCTCCGAGCACCCCGTCGACGTCCCGCCGGAGGCCGAGGTGCCGCCCGCCGAGCTGTGCGTGGTGGGCGACGCCGACCAGTCGATCTATGCCTTCCGCGGCGCGACGATCCGCAACATCCTCCAGTTCGAGGAGGACTACCCGGACGCGACGACGATCCTGCTGGAGCAGAACTACCGCTCCACGCAGACGATCCTGTCCGCCGCCAACGCCGTCATCGAGCGCAACGAGTCCCGCCGCCCGAAGAACCTGTGGACCAACGCCGGCGCCGGCGCGCGCATCACCGGGTACGTCGCGGACACCGAGCACGACGAGGCGCAGTTCGTCGCCGACGAGATAGACCGCCTCACGGACGCGGGCGAGGCGAAGGCGGGCGACGTCGCCGTCTTCTACCGCACCAACGCGCAGTCCCGTGTCTTCGAGGAGATCTTCATCCGCGTCGGCCTGCCCTACAAGGTCGTCGGCGGCGTCCGCTTCTACGAGCGCAAGGAGGTCCGGGACGTCCTGGCCTACCTGCGGGTGCTGGCCAACCCCGAGGACTCGGTGCCGCTGCGCCGCATCCTCAACGTCCCCAAGCGCGGCATCGGCGACCGCGCCGAGGCCATGATCGACGCGCTCGCCCAGCGCGAGAAGATCAGCTTCCCGCAGGCGCTGCGCCGCGTCGACGAGGCGTACGGCATGGCCGCCCGGTCGGCGAACGCGGTCAAGCGGTTCAACACGCTGATGGAGGACCTCCGTACGGTCGTCGAGTCGGGAGCGGGACCGGCGACGGTCCTCGAGGCGATCCTCGAACGCACCGGCTACCTCGCCGAGTTGCAGGCCTCCACCGACCCGCAGGACGAGACCCGCATCGAGAACCTTCAGGAACTCGCGGCCGTCGCCCTGGAGTTCGAGCAGGAGCGCGGCGAGGGCGAGACCGGCACGCTGGCCGACTTCCTGGAGCAGGTCGCCCTGGTCGCCGACTCCGACCAGATCCCCGACGAGGAGGACGGCGACGGCGTCATCACGCTGATGACCCTGCACACCGCCAAGGGCCTGGAGTTCCCGGTCGTCTTCCTCACCGGAATGGAGGACGGCGTCTTCCCGCACATGCGCGCCCTCGGCCAGACGAAGGAGCTGGAGGAGGAGCGCCGCCTCGCCTACGTCGGCATCACGCGCGCCCGGGAGCGGCTCTACCTCACCCGGTCGACGATGCGCAGCGCCTGGGGCCAGCCGTCGTACAACCCGCCCTCGCGGTTCCTGGAGGAGATCCCGGCCGCGCACCTGGAGTGGAAGCGGACCGGGGGGAGCGGGCCGGTGGCCTCCGGCCCCGCGTCCGGGGTGGCGGCGTCGCTGTCGTCGTCCCGCTCCCGGTCGTCCGCGTCGGGCGCGTCCGGCTTCGCCACCCGGCGCACCTCGGAGAAGCCTGTGGTGTCGCTGGCGGTCGGCGACCGTGTCACGCACGACCAGTTCGGCCTGGGCACGGTCGTCGCGATGAAGGGCACGGGGGCGAACGCCGAGGCGACGATCGACTTCGGCGACGACAAGCCCAAGCGCCTGCTGCTGCGGTACGCGCCGGTGGAGAAGCTCTAGGCGTCGTCGAGGCCCGTCGTGGGGCCGGGGTTCGCCCCGGCGCCGCGACGGGCGCGGATCACGGCGCCGCGGGACGGCTTACGTCGGTTCGAGGCCGTGGCTGCGGAACCAGGACAGCGGGTCGATCGACGAGCCGCCGCCGGGGCGCACCTCGAAGTGCAGGTGCGGGCCGGTCGAGTTGCCGGAGTTCCCGGAGAACGCGATCTGGTCGCCGGCCTTGACGGTCGCCCCGGAGGGCACCTGGTAGCTGGAGAGGTGGCAGTACCACGTCTCCGTGCCGTCCATCGCCGTCACGATCAGCATGTTGCCGTAGGCGGAGTTGTACTGGGTGCGCACCGTGCCGTCGGTTGCGGCCATCACGGGCGTGCCGTACGAGACGGGGAAGTCGATGCCCGTGTGCAGGGACATCCAGTTGATGCCGGACTGGCCGTAGTAGGCGCTGAGTCCGTGCTGCGCCACCGGGAGCGCGAACTTCGGGCGGAGCCGCTCCTTGCGGGCCGCCTCCTCGGCCGCCCGCCTGCGCTCCAGCTCCTGCTGGGCCTCGAGGTCGATGCGGCCCTGGGCGCGGCTGGCCCGGTCGGCGAAGTCGTCGGCGCTCGCGGCGAGGCCCTCGAGCTGGGTGTCCAGCTTGACGTTGGCCGCGGAGGGCTGGACCGGCTTGGCGTCCGCCGCCGTCGTCCGCGCCTCCTGGCCGCCGTCCTCGGACAGATCGCCCACCGAGGCGGCGGCGATGCCGGCGACCCCCATCACACAGGCCGAGGGCACGGCGACGGTCAGCAGCGCGGAGCGCTTGGGCGGGGTGCGGCGGCGGGAGCGGGACGCGGAACGGGAGGCCGCGCGCGGTGCGGGGACGACCTCCTCCTGATCCTCGAGGAGGGAGACGGCGGGCAGTTCGCCGGTGTCGGCCGGTTCACCGGCCACGGGTTCGTCCGGACCGGGCTCCCCGCGGTATGCGTCCTCCGCGTACGGCTGGTCGGGCGCGTCCTGGCCGTAGGGCTCCTGCCCGTAGGACTCCTGCGCGAGGTTCTCCTGAGTGAAGTCCTCCGGCGTGAAGTCCTGCTGAGTGAAGTCTTCCTGCGCGAAGGTCTGCTGCTCGTACGGCTCGCCGCCGTACTGCTGCGCGTCCGGTGCGGGTGTCTCGCCGCCGGCGGAGTTCCACTGCGTGGCGTCGTAGACGCCACTGTCGAACGTCTGCGTGCCCCAGTCCCACTGCTGGGTCGGGTCGGCCGGCTGCTCGGGCTGGAGCCAGGCGGTCGCGTCCCACTGGCCGGTCTCGGGGGATCCGCCCTGCTGGGGGATCACCGCCATCGGCTGCTGGCCGGTCGTCCAGCCGGTCGCGTCGTGGCCGTCGGTGCCGTACGCGGCCTGCTGGAAGGCGTAGGCGTCGTAGTGCCCGGTGTCCTGCGTGCCGGCCGGCCACTGGCCGGTGGTCCAGGCGGCCTGCGCGGGGTCCTCGCCCGGCATGCTCCCGAAGAGGGGGTCGGCGGCGAAGGTGCCGGCGGCGTGGTCGCCGGTGCCGTAGTAGGTGGCGTCGTAGCCGTAGGAGGTGACGTCCCCGTACGGGGCCTCCTGGCTGCCGTACGACGCGTAGGGCGCCGAGGCGGCATCGGAAGCCGGGGCCGGGGTCATGGTCCCCGACGGGTGACGGTCGTTCACCAACTTCTCTTTCGCCTCGACAACAGGGGCTGCCAGAGCAGTGCGGCGACTGTACCCGGCGGTATGCGGGCGCGACAATCTTCCCCAGGTTTCACGACCGCAGGAAACGGGCATTCGGTCGGGTTTTGGCGGTCGGCGGGCGCGGTCTTGGCTCTTTGTTCGACAGGCGTTCGAATTTGTGAGGTGCGGGCGACGACAAGTCGGCCGTCCCTGACCGATGTTGATCGCTTGTGGGCGCGAGAGATCGCTCCGTCCGGGGACCGTCCGGAGGGAGCGGCGCCGGGCGTGTCGGGCGTCCCGGCCCTCAGGCCACCGTGAGGCCGTTCGCCCGTCCGCCGGACGGTTCACCCGGATGCGCCGTGTCCAGCGCCTCCCTGATGCCCGTCGCCACCGCCGGGTGCACCGGCAGCGCCAGGTGGCCCACGCCGCTCACCCGCACATTGACCGCCTTCAGGTCCGGGTGCTCGACGCACGCGTTCTCCAGCGGGTCCATGATGTGGTCGAGGTCGCTCCAGAACGCCACGAAGTACGTACGGCAGCCGGGTGCGGGCTGCGCCAGCTCGTCCAGCACCGGCGAGCCCGGACGCATCTGCCGCACGATCGGATGGGCGTTGGCCAGCGGCGCCACACGGGTGCCCGAGTGCGGGGTGCCGAGCGTGACCAGCGTCCGCACCCTCCGGTCGCCGCCCAGCCGCTGCACGTAGTACCGCGCGATCAGGCCGCCGAGGCTGTGCCCCACCACGTCGACCCGCTCGCTGCCCGTGCGCTCGCAGACCTGCTCGACATGGCGGCCGAGCAGCTCGGCCGCCGTACGGATGTCGCACGTCAGCGGGGAGTAGTTGAGCGACTCGATCTGCTGCCGGCCGTGCTGGGCCAGGCTGCGGCGCAGCAGGACGAAGACCGAGCGGTTGTCGATGAAGCCGTGCAGGAGCACGACCGGGGGCTTGGCCTCCGTCGGCAGCTGCGCCGTCCCCTCCGGGGCGGTCAGCGCGGAGCGGTCGGGGCCGCGCCGCTCCTGGATGATTCCGGCGGGATAGAGGAGGACATGGCCCGCGAGGATCGCCAGCTCCAGGGCGGTCGCCTTCAGCAGGCTCACGGAGAGATCCGCCAGCCGGGCCGGCAGCAGCCGCCGGCAGAGGGGCAGGAACGGAAGAGCTGCCTGGGTGACCTTCATGGCCGACCTCCTGTCGGCACACGAGGGGACAGCCTCGTCCCCCGTGCGCCCTCGTGGAATGGCGCTCCGAGAGCGGTCGACGGCGCGCGCCGGTGACGCGTGGACGGTGCGCGGTGGTGGGTCGACCTCGAGGCGCATCCCTTATGCGCATGTTCCCACTGATGTCCCTGTGTCGCACGGGCACTCGGCTCGGCGGCCCGGCCCGGGAACGCTGCGCGACGGACGTCTCCCACCGTGTGATTTCCCCCTCCCTGTGCACCGCGAAACTGCCGGGTGCGGGATGCTGGAGATAACGTTCGTTCACTTCTACGGCCGGTTCGGGCCGGGGAATCCGTGCGATGTGTGCGGTACTGGTCGATACGGATGGATGTAGTCGCTTCATGGAGGCAGTGATGGGTGTGGCAGCCGGTCCGATCCGCGTGGTGGTGGCCAAGCCGGGGCTCGACGGCCACGATCGCGGGGCCAAGGTCATCGCGCGGGCCCTGCGCGACGCCGGTATGGAGGTGATCTACACCGGGCTCCACCAGACCCCCGAGCAGATCGTCGACACCGCGATCCAGGAGGACGCCGACGCGATCGGCCTGTCCATCCTCTCGGGCGCGCACAACACGCTGTTCGCTGCGGTCATCGCCCTGCTGAAGGAGCGGGACGCGGAGGACATCCTCGTCTTCGGCGGCGGCATCATCCCCGAGGCGGACATCCCCCCGCTGAAGGAGCAGGGCGTCGCGGAGATCTTCACGCCGGGTGCCACCACCGCGTCCATCGTGGACTGGGTACGGGCGAACGTCCGCCAGCCGGCGGAGGCGTAGCCGCACGGGCACCGGGGCGCCGGGCGCCCCTCCCGTGAGAGACGCGGATACGCGGGCCGCGTGGGCGTCCGGTGCCGGCGCGGTCAGGAGCCCGGGGGTCGATGCTGACGCGGGCGGGGGCCGGAGGGCCGGTGCTGACGCGGGCAGGAGCCCGAGGGCCGGTGCCGGTGGTGCCTGTGCTGCGCGAGCCGGTGCCGCGTGGCAGACGGCGGGCGGCGGGCGGCCGGTCGCCGGACGCCGGTCCTGCGGGCGTCCACCGGTGTGCCCGCTCCCGCCGGTGTGCGGGCCGGCCCACCCCGCCCCGGAAGCGGACCGTGACGTGACAGGGACGACCCGGCCGGTCAGGGTGCCGGTTCCTCCGCAGCCAGCTCGGCCAGCATCGCGCCGCGCAGACGCAGCGTGGTCACCAGGCGCTGGAACGCCTCCGACCAGTAGCCCCCGGCTCCGGGCGCCGCGTCCTCCGGCTCGTCCGGCACCGCCAGCAGGGCGTCCAGACGGCTCGCCTCGGACGGGTCGAGGCAGCGCTCCGCCAGGCCCATGACTCCGCTGAAACTCCATGGATAACTCCCTGCGTCCCGCGCGATGTTCAGCGCGTCGACCACGGCCCGCCCGAGCGGCGGCGCCCAGGGCACCGCACACACCCCGAGCAGCTGGAACGCCTCGGACAGGCCGTGCGTCTCGATGAACCCGGCCACCCATGCCGCCCGTTCGCCGGGACCCAGGGCGGCCAGCAGCCTGGCCCGCTCGGCCAGGGACACCGCCCCCGGACCGCCCGCCTCCGGCGCGGAGGGCTCCCCGAGCAGCGCCCGGGACCACTCCGCGTCCCGCTGCCGCACCGCCGCCCGGCACCAGGCCGCGTGCAGTTCGCCCTGCCAGCCGTCGCCGACCGGCAGCGCCACGATCTCCTGAGGGGTACGCCCGCCGAGCCGCGCCGGCCAGGTGCCGAGGGGCGCCGCCTCCACCAACTGCCCGAGCCACCACGACCGTTCACCGCGTCCGGTCGGCGCCTTGGCCACCACACCGTCGCGCTCCATCGCCGCGTCGCACTCGTGCGGCGCCTCCACGACGATCGCCGGCACGTCCCGCCTACGGTCCACGGCCACGCACGCGGCGGCCCGCACCGCCATCCGCGCGGCCAGCGCCGATGCCGGCAGCGCCGACAGCAGTTCGGCGGCCGTCGCCCGTACGTTGCGGCTGCGGTCGGTCAGCGCACGCTCCAGGAAGTCCTCGTCGTCCGGGCCGAGTCCGGCGCGCAGCGAGTCCAGGAACATCAGCCGGTCCTCGGCCCGCTCGGTCGCCCAGGTCTCCTCCAGCAGGGCGCGCGCGGCAGCCGCGTCGCGGGAGCGCAGGGCGGTGAGCAGCGTGACCCGCTCGGCGAACAGGCCCTCATGCCACAGCCGCCGTATGTCCTGCGGGTCGCGCGGGTCGGGGGCGGAGGGGCCGCCGCCGGGGGCCGCACGCAGGGCGAACCGCCAGTCGGGGTTGAGGCGGGCCAGCCACAGCGCGCGCGGTCCAGCGAACCGCAGCGCCGCCGGGCGCAGGTCGGTGCGGCCCCGCGCGGCGTCGAGCAGGGCGGGCAGCGCCTGCGGGGGCGCCGCGTAGCCGCGGGCGTTCGCCGCCTGGAGCCACTGCGGCAACAGCTCCATCAGGTCCGGCGCCGTGCCCCGGCGGCCGCCGCCGGACGCGCCGGGACGGTCGGCGAGCAGCGACGCCAGCCGGCGCGCGGCGGCGGGCGGCAGCGCGGGACGCGGATCCTCGGGGGCCGGACGCAGCCGCTCGGCGGGCCGCGCGGGGCGCAGCCCGGCCCGGCGCCGGACGGTCGCCGCGGCGGCGGCGTCGAGCAGGGCCGACGGCGCCTGCGGGCCGGGCGCCACGCCCGGCGGGGTACGCCGGTCGGTGCCCAGCAGAGCCGTGGTCACCAGCTCCTCCCAGTGGTCCGGGAGGGACGCGGCCACGGTGGCGGTCGTCCTGCTCATGAGCTTCCTTTCCGACGGGCGTCCCGGCGCGGTCGAAGACTCACGCGCACCGAGTGTCCAGTGATGTCCGAAAGATGCATGGGGGTGGCGTGGCCGGTGGCGGCCCTGAGGCGGTTGTGGCTGGTCAGCACAGGGGTACCGCCTCTCCGGGGCCCTGCCCCCAGGCCGCCAGGGGAGTGAAACCCCGGGGTCCGCACTCGCCGAAGACCCGGACCGGGGCGCCGCCGGACAGGGCGACCAGCCGCCACAGCCCCGGGCGGTTCCGGGCCGCCGCGCCCACCGGCAGGGCGTGGTCCTCGTCGGCGTCGGCCAGCTGCCAGCCGTCACCGTCCGGGACCGGCACGACACGCTCCAGCGTCACCGGCACCGACTCCCGCCACGGGTCGTCGCGCAGCGCGGCGCCGTACCGGGCGAGCGCCCCGGACGTCGTCGTGCCCGGCGGGCGCACCGTCGTCGCGGCGGGAGGCGCGAACCGCTCGGTCAGCACCATCCGCGGCTGCCCGGCGCCCGGATAAGGGGTCAGCTCCGCGTCGAGCGCCAGCCCGGCCGGGAGCGTCAGGTCGGGGGCGCGGCCGGCCGGGCCGTAGGAGAGGAGCAGCGCCGTACGGCCGGACGCCGTCCCGTGCAGCCAGATGCGACGGGTGGTCAGGCGGCTGTCCGAGGTGTCGTACTGGGCGAGGACGAGCCAGTCGTCGCGGATCGCGGGGCCGTCCGGCGACGCGGTCAGGCCGACACGGGAACGGACCGTCGCCGCCAGCGGCTCCGGCAGCCGGTCCCGCCGCAGCCAGGCGCGGGCGAGGAGGTGGAGCAGCGCGCACTCCTCCAGCAGACGTACGGGGGCGTCCGCGCCGGCCCCCGCGAGCGCGCCCAACTCCCGTACGCGGTGGGCGAGTCCCGGGGCCTGCGCGTCGACCATGCGGGCCGCGGTCCCCTCCCACAGGGCGGGGCCGGACTGCTCGGCCGTGATCAGCCCGCCGCGCAGCAGGTCCGCCAGGCGCTGCTCCAGCTCGGTCGCCCCCGCCGTGATCCGCTCGGCCCGACGCTCCGCCCGCCGCAGGGCGGCCGGGGACACCGGCGGCGCGGACGCGGCGAGTTCGGCCCCCGTCCCGCCGGGCGCGCGTCCGGCCGCCCCGCCGTTCGCAGGCTCGTCCGCCCCGCCGGGCACAGGTTCGCGCGACCTGTCCGACGCGGCGTCACACGCCGTTGCCGGCACCTGGTCCACGGTCCGGCGCACCCCCTGATCAGTCATGTCATCGACGGTAGGTCCCGCCACTGACAGTGGGCCCGCGGTGGGTGTGTGTGCAGGTCGGGGCCGATTGTCAGTGGCGTGGTGCACGGTGGGTGACAGATCCGAACCGGCCGAGCTGGAGGGGGGACCCAGCCATGTCTGTGTCCGCAGAACCGACGTCCGTCGAGCCGCGGCGGCACGGCTCCGCGCCCGCGGACACCCGCCCCGCGCGGACGGACACCCTGCGTCCGCACGCCGAGCACGCCTTCGCGGACGAACTGGCCGCGCTGGCCGCCCAGGACGACCGTCCGCGCCCGGCCCGCTGGCGGCTGTCGCCGTGGGCCGTCGCCACCTACCTGCTCGGCGGGACGCTGCCGGACGGGACGGTGATCACCCCTAAATACGTGGGTCCGCGCCGGGTGGTTGAGGTCGCGGTGACCACCCTCGCCACCGACCGCGCCCTGCTGCTGCTCGGTGTGCCCGGCACGGCCAAGACATGGGTGTCCGAGCATCTGGCCGCCGCCGTCAGCGGCGACTCCACCCTGCTGGTGCAGGGCACGGCCGGCACCCCGGAGGAGGCCATCCGCTACGGCTGGAACTACGCCCGGCTGCTCGCCCACGGCCCCAGCCGCGACGCCCTCGTCCCCAGCCCTGTGATGCGGGCGATGGCGGAGGGCAGGACGGCCCGCGTCGAGGAGCTGACCCGGATCCCGGCCGACGTCCAGGACTCCCTGATCACGATGCTGTCCGAGAAGACCCTGCCGATACCGGAACTCGGGCAGGAGGTGCAGGCCGTCCGCGGTTTCAACCTGATCGCCACCGCCAACGACCGCGACCGCGGCGTCAACGAGCTGTCCAGCGCCCTGCGCCGCCGGTTCAACACGGTGGTGCTGCCGCTGCCGGAGACCCCGGAGGCGGAGGTCGACATCGTGACGCGCCGCGTGGCGCAGATCGGACGCTCGCTGGACCTGCCGGCGGTGCCCGACGGCGTCGACGAGATCCGCCGGGTCGTCACCGTCTTCCGGGAGCTGCGCGACGGGGTGACCGCCGACGGCCGGACGAAACTGAAGTCGCCCAGCGGCACGCTGTCCACCGCCGAGGCGATCTCCGTCGTCACGGGCGGACTGGCCCTGGCCGCCCACTTCGGCGACGGCGTGCTGCGGGCCGGCGACGTCGCCGCGGGCGTCCTCGGCGCGGTCGTCCGCGACCCGGGGGCGGACCGCGTCGTCTGGCAGGAGTACCTGGAGACGGTGGTCCGCGAGCGGGACGGCTGGTCCGACTTCTACCGGGCCTGCCGCGAGGCCGGCGCATGAACGGCGTTCAGGCACCGGCCGCCGGGCAGCCGCTGCTGCTCGGCGTGCGGCACCACGGCCCCGGGTCGGCGCGGGCCGTGCGGGCCGCGCTGGAGGCGGCCCGGCCGCGCGTCGTGCTCGTCGAGGGCCCGCCCGAGGCCGACCCGCTGATCCCGCTGGCCGCGGCGGAGGACATGCGCCCGCCGGTCGCCCTGCTCGCGCACGCGGTGGACGAGCCCGGCCGGTCGGCGTTCTGGCCGCTGGCCGCGTTCTCCCCGGAGTGGGTCGCGCTGCGCTGGGCGCTGGAGCACGGGGTGCCCGCCCGCTTCATCGACCTGCCTGCCACCCACACGCTGGCCTGGCAACGGGACGAGGAAGAAGAGGAAGAGGAGGAAGAGGGGGAGGAACAAGAAGGGGAGGGTGAAGGACAGGACTTGGGGGAGGGTGCGGAGGCCGGCGCGGCGCAGGACGCTCTGGACGCGCATGTGCGGATCGACCCGCTGGGGGTGCTCGCCGAGACCGCCGGATACGACGACGCCGAGCGCTGGTGGGAGGACGTCGTCGAACACCGGGGCGCGGGGAAGGGGGACGCGCTCGCGCCGTTCACCGCCCTGGAGGAGGCCATGACGGCGCTGCGGGAGACGTACGGCAGCGGCGGACACGGACGGGACCTGATCCGCGAGGCCCATATGAGGCTGCGGATACGGGAGGCGCAACGGGAGTTCGAGGACGGCGTGGCCGTGGTCTGCGGCGCGTGGCACGTGCCGGCGCTGCGGCGGCGCGCGGGTGTCACCGCGGACCGGGCGCTGCTCAAAGGGCTGCCGAAGGTCAGGACGGACATGACCTGGGTGCCGTGGACGCACCGCAGACTGTCGAGGGCCGGCGGGTACGGCGCGGGCATCGATTCCCCGGGGTGGTACGCGCACCTGTACGCCGCCCCGGACCGGCCGGTCGAGCGCTGGCTGACCAAGGTGGCGGGTCTGCTGCGGGCCGAGGACCGGACCGTGTCGCCCGGCCATGTCATCGAGGCGGTGCGGCTCGCCGAAACCCTCGCCGCGCTGCGCGGGCGGCCGCTGCCCGGCCTGGGCGAGGCCACCGACGCCGTACGGGCGGTGATGTGCGAGGGCTCCGACGTGCCGCTGGCGCTGGTGCACGACCGGCTGGTCGTCGGCGACGTGCTGGGACAGGTGCCGGACACGGTGCCCGCGGTCCCGCTGCAGCGGGACCTGGAGCGGACGCGACGCCGCCTGCGGCTCGAACCGCAGCCGGACGAGCGGGAGCTGGACCTCGACCTGCGCAAGGAGACCGACGCGGAGCGCAGCAGGCTGCTGCACCGGCTGCGGCTGCTCGGCATCGACTGGGGCCGGCCGGCTGTCTCGCGCTCCGGCACCGGCACCTTCCGGGAGACCTGGCGGCTGCGCTGGGAGCCCGAGCTGGCCGTGCGCACGGCCGAGGCGGGCGTGTGGGGGACGACCGTGCCGGCCGCCGCGACCGCCAAGGCGGAGGCGGACGCGGTCGCCGCGCGCGGCCTCGCCGACGTCACCGGCCTCGCGGAGCAGTGCCTGCTGGCCGCCCTGCCCGACGCCCTGCCGGTGGTGATGCGCGTCCTCGCCGACCGGGCCGCCCTCGACACCGACGTCGCCCGGCTCGCACAGGCGCTGCCCGCCCTGGTCCGCTCCCTGCGCTACGGCGACGTCCGGGGCACCGACACGGCGGCCCTCGCCGAGGTCGCCGCGGGCCTCGCCGAGCGGGTCTTCGTCGGACTGCCCCCGGCCTGCACCGGGCTGGACGCCGACGCGGCCGAGGAGATGCGCGGCCATGTCGACGCGGTGCACAGCGCGCTCGGCCTGCTCGGCGACGCCCCCGCGGCGCGCGCCGGAAGACTGCGCACACGCTGGCGGGCCGTGCTGCGGACGCTGTCCGCGCGGGACACCGTGCCGGGGGTGCTGCGCGGCCGGGCCGTACGGCTGTTGCTGGACGAGGGCGAGCTGGCGCGGGAGGAGGCGGCGCGGCTCATGGGACTCGCGCTGTCGCCCGGCACGCCCCCGGCGGACGCGGCCGCGTGGACCGAGGGGTTTGTCGGCGGCCCCGGCGGCGGGTTGCTCCTGGTTCACGACGAGCGGCTGTTCGCCTTGGTCGACCGGTGGCTGACGGCCGTCCCGGCGGAGGCGTTCACCGACGTGCTGCCGCTGCTGCGGCGGACGTTCTCGGCGTACGAGCCCGGGGTGCGGCGCACCCTCGGTGAACTGGTGCGCAGGGGACCGGGGCGGCACGGCCGCACGGACGCCGCCACGGCCGGCGCGCCCGGCTTCGGCCCGGGCGTGGACGAGACGCGGGCGGATGCCGTTCTGCCGGTGCTGCGGCTGCTGCTGGGGCCGGACGGCGAGGAAGAGGCACCGGCGGCGGACCGGGCGGCGGTGCGGCGATGACGGGGGAGGAGACGACGGGGGAGGTAAGGATGACGGTAACGGAGGCAACGGAGGATCCGGCGGAGGCGCGGACGGCGGACCCGGCCGGGGAGCGGCTGCGCCGGTGGCGGCTCGTGCTCGGCGGGGACGCGGCCGACGGCACCGGACACGCGCTGTCCGGGCGGGACGCCGCGATGGACGACGCCCTCACCGCCCTCTACGGCAAGAACGACACCCCCAGGCTGGGGCGCGAGCGGGCGGGAGGACTGGGGGCGTCGGCGCCCTCGGTGGCCCGCTGGCTCGGTGACATCCGCACGTACTTCCCCACCTCCGTCGTCCAGGTGATGCAGCGCGACGCCATCGACCTGCTCGGCCTCGGCACGCTGCTGCTGGAGCCCGAGATGCTGGAGGCGGTCGAGGCCGACGTGCACCTCGTCGGGACGCTGCTCTCCCTCACCAAGGCGATGCCGGAGACGACGAGGGAGACGGCACGGGAGGTCGTGCGCAAGGTCGTCGCGGACCTGGAGCGGCGGCTCGCCACCCGCACCCGGGCCACCCTCACCGGCGCGCTCGACCGCAGCGCCCGCGTCCGGCGGCCCCGCCACCACGACATCGACTGGAACCGCACCGTCGCGGCCAACCTCCGCCACTACCTCCCCGAGCACGGCACGGTCGTGCCCGAACGGCTCGTGGGCCACGGGCGCGCCTCGCGGTCGGTGCCGAAGGAGGTCGTGCTCTGCGTGGACCAGTCCGGGTCGATGGCGTCGTCGGTGGTGTACGCCTCGGTGTTCGGGGCGGTCCTCGCGTCCCTGCGGGCGGTCACCACCCGGCTGGTCGTCTTCGACACTGAGGTCGTCGACCTGACCGAGCGTCTGGACGACCCGGTCGACGTCCTCTTCGCCACCCGGCTCGGCGGCGGCACGGACATCAACCGGGCGCTCGCCTACTGCCAGTCGCGTATCACCCGCCCCGCCGACACGGTCGTCGTGCTGATCAGCGACCTCTACGAAGGGGGGATACGTGACGAGATGCTCAAGCGGGTGGCGGCGATCAAGGCGTCGGGCGCGCAGTTCGTGTCGCTGCTCGCCCTGTCCGACGAGGGCGCTCCCGCATACGACAGGGAGCACGCGGCGGCCCTCGCGGCGCTGGGTGCGCCGGCGTTCGCCTGCACCCCCGACCTCTTCCCGGAGGTGATGGCGGCGGCGATCGAGAAGCGGCCGCTTCCGATACCGGACGCGTGGGCCGGAGCGGACTCCCCACGCTGAAAACGGACATGAGTGCCCATCGGTGACACGGGGGTTGCGGAGTCGCGGGCGTCGCGTGCAAGGATCGGGGCCGTTCGATCGAGGACCCGTGAAGGTGTCCGGTCCCGTAGTCCGGAGAGGAAACGTCTCTGTCGACCTGGCCGGCAACAGCCCTGCCCCAGGCCGCCGCGCGTGTGGTGCGCGCCGCGGCCGAGTGGCGTGCGGTCCGGCTGGCGCTGGTGGCGGGGGCGGTGTTCTTCTTCGGCATGCTGTGCGGCGAGGAGGCGCGCGCCGCGGACGGCCCGCCGTCGGCCGGAGGAGCGGTACGGGAGGACGCCGTGGGCGTCCGGTCCGTGCTGGAGGGCCTCGGGGCGGTGGTGGGGGACGGGCCTGCGGCCCGGAAGCCGACGGGCAGCGAGAGCCCCGTCGCGGACGACGAACCGGCACTGCGCGAGCGGGGCTCGCGGGTCGACGCCGGGGCCGCCGCGCGGCCTGCGGTGCGCGACGAGGGCGCGCGGTCCGGGGCGCGGTCGGATCGGCAGCCCGTGGTGCGGCCGGATGTGCGGGGTGCGAGTGAGTCCCTTGTCGCGTCGGTGACGCGTTCTGCGGGTCAGCGTCTGGGTGTGGAGCCGGATCGGGCGCCGGGGCCGGATGGAGGTACGCCTGCCGAGCTCGGTGTGGGGCGTGTTCTGCGGCCCGTGGGGCAGGTGGTCGGTGGCGTGAGCGAGGAGCTGGACGCCGTTGTCGCGGACCTGCCCGTGCTGGGGCAGGTCGCGGAGCTGCCCCCGCGCGTGTTGCCGAGTCCTCCCTCGCTCCCACAGCTTCCGGCGCTCCCGCAGCTTCCGGCGCTCCCGCAGGCTCCAGCGCTGCCCGCACTTCCGGATATCCCGGACCTCCGGAATGTCCTGGATCTCCCGGACCTCCCGGTTGTCCCGGATGCGCCGGGACTGTCCGGGCACCCCGGAGCTCCCGGGCTCCCGGGACTTCCCGGAGTCTCCGAGCCGCCCGCGCACCTTCTCCCTGCCCCCGCCGCTGAGGCGCCCCTGCCCCCGTCCGCCGCGGCCCACGGCCCCGTCGTACCGGCAACGCTCCTCGAAGT
>MUNG01000172.1 GCA_002154585.1 Streptomyces pseudogriseolus | reverse complement strand
CGCCCCGGGCGACCACGAGCCCGCCCCCGCCCGTCGAGGAGCTGAGCGGACGCGAGCGGGACGTACTGCGGCGGCTGGCCCAGGCGATGTCCACGGAGGAGATCGCCGCCGACCTGTACGTCTCGGTGAACACGGTCAAGACCCACCTCAAGAACGCCTACCGCAAACTGTCGGTCGGCCGCCGCAACGAGGCGGTACGCCGCGCCCGCGAACTGGACCTGCTGTGAGCAGGCGCGACTCCATGACGCCCCGACGGACCCCGTGGTCACGGGGCCGCCCCCGGCGGAGCCCGACGAGGTCGGCGAGCGGCANNNCGGGTCACCCGGGAGCGCCGGACGAGGCCCCCACTCGGGACCTGGCGAGGCCGGCGGACGAGACACGCTCGCCCCGTTCCGCCGGAACCCCGGCACCGTGGGCGCCCGCTGGCGCCTCCGCGTCGCCCAGGGCGCGCACCCCCGCCGGAACGGCGGACGAGACGCACGCGCCGCGTCCCCCGCGACGCCCCGAGGCGGGGGTGGACGGCGCGTCCGCTCCCCGCCATCCGCACGCCGACTACACCGGCGGTGTCTACGGATCCATGCTCGCCGCCTCCGTCATCGTCGGCGCCGGCACGCTCGGGTCCTTCCCCCGGCTGGAGCTCATGCTCCTTCTCCTGCTCACCGGCGTGGTGTTCTGGATCGCCCATGTGCACGCCCACCTGTTCGGGGCGCGGCTGGCGCAGCGACCGCCGGACCGTGCCGTCGTCCTGCGGGTGTGCCGGGAGGAGTGGACGATCGTCAAGGCCGCGGTGCCGCCGGCGCTGGCCGTGGCCGTCGGGCCCGTGCTGGGGCTCGACGTGCAGGGCGGCCAGTGGTTCGCGCTGTCCGTCGCCGTGACGGGACAGGTGGGCTGGTCCGTGGCCGCGGCGCGGCAGGCGGGCGCGCCCGTGCGGCTGCTGGTGCTGTCGGCGCTGGTCAATCTCGTCCTGGGGCTGGTGATCCTGGCGAGCAAGCTGTGGCTGAAGCACTGAGCGCGCCCCGCGCCGCCGCCCCTCCCACCTCACCTCCCCGGGGTGAGCCGCGCCGCCGCCCGGAGCCCGACCATCGGAAGGGCGCGGGCGCGGTCCGCGCGGTTCAGGTGCCACCCGGGGAGCGGCTCATGCGCTACGAGATCCGCGTCGAGGGGCAGCTGTCGGAACCGCTCATCCGGATGTTCCCGGAGCTCGACCACGTCACGATGTCCGGGCAGACCCTGCTGTTCGGGCAGGTCGTCGACGAGGCGCACCTCTACGGGCTGCTGGCCCGCTGCCAGTCCCTCGGCCTGCGGATCCTGGAGCTGCGCCAGGTGCCGCTGTGAGCCCGTGGCCGGGACGCGCGGGTCAGGGATTCCCTTCCGCCCGCACCCGGCCGGATTGCACCGCCTCGCCCAGCGCAGTGAAGTCTCGTTCGTTGCGGTCGGCGTAGTCCTGCGCGAACGCGACGAGCGCCCGGTCGAAGCGGTCGCCGCGCCCCAGGTAGGCGGCGATCGCGACGGGGTCGCCGGACCGCGCGTGGGCCCGCGCCAGGCTCGCCCCGCACAGCCGGGCGAACTGGAGCAGCAGACCGGGGTCCATGGTGTCGGGCCGGGCGATGCCCTTCCAGTCGCGCAGCTGCCGTACGTAGAAGTCGCGGGGCCTGCCGTCGAGACCGGTGGCGTGGGTCCAGCCGAGCAGGATGTCGCTGGTCGTCTGGATGAGCCGCTGGCCCTCCACGACCCGCCGGCCCTGGTTGTCCGGCTCCGCGCCGTCCGTGTACGGGGCGAGCACCGACTCCTGCGCCTCCTTGGCCTGGAGCAGCAGCGGATCGTCGTCGTCCCGGCCGAGCAGCAGCACGATCCAGCAGCGGGTGCCGACACTGCCCACGCCGACCACCTTGCGGGCCACGTCGACCAGGCGGTACCGGCTCAGCAGGTGGCGGCGGTCCGACTCCAGCGACCGGGTGTACCCGTCCAGCACCGCGCGCAGCCCCTTCTCCTCGGCCGAGGCGCCGTCCAGCAGGTCCCGCAGCGGGGTGATCAGCGGCGGGTCCGCGGCGATGCGCCGGCCCTGCGGCGTGGCACGGGTGAGCTTCGCGTACGCCTGGAGGTGGGTGCGGGTACGCGCCTTCCGCGTCGCCTCGGCGGTGCGCCGGCGGGCCTCGGCGGTCAGGGAGGACGCCGCCAGCTCGCGCAGCCGGTCGGCGTCGTCCTGCGCGTACCAGACGTCCAGCGCGCGCATCCCGGCGAACTCCCGCATCCGCAGCCGGTACGCGGCGACGCAGGCGCGCACCGCGTCGCTCTGCTCCGCCACGGAGAAGCCGTTCTCCCGCCCGGCGACGGCGAAGCTGGCCGCCAGCCGCTTGACGTCCCATTCGAAGGGGCCGGTGTGGGTCTCGTCGAAGTCGTTGATGTCGAAGACGAGATGCCGTTCCGGGGAGGCCAGCAGCCGGAAGTTCAGTAGGTGCGCGTCGCCGCACAGCTGCACGGTCAGGCCGGTGTCCGGCAGCGGGGCGAGATCCGCCGCCATGATCGCGGCGGCGCCCCGGTAGAAGCGGAACGGTGACTCCAGCATCCGGCCGTAGCGGACCGGTATCAGTTCCGGCAGCCGGGTCGCCGACTGCCGTTCCAGCACGCCCACCGGGTCCGGCCGGCCGGGCGCCGACGAGAACCCGGCGTGCGCCGAGCGGGGCGCACGCCCGCGCGCCCGCCTGCCGTACGACGCCCGCTCGGCCGGGGAGCGGAAGGCGTCGAACGTGTCCGGTACCGCCATCGCCGTCCTCCCGCCTCACTCACGGATCTCCTTCACGGACCCTCACTCCACGCCGTCCATCCCACCCGGCGCGCCCGCCCGGCGGATCACCCGCGCCGGGTGAGGCGACCGGGACGCCGACGGAACACGCTGGGACGGGCACGGCGCGACGGCCGGCCGCGGGCGGGCACGGAAGGCCCGCGAGCGAAAAGGAGATGACCGGCATGACGTATCTCGCGTACGACTACCCGCTGCTCAGCGCGCTGCTGACGATGCTGGTGTTCTTCCTGTGGATCATGTGGTTCATCCTGCTCTTCCGGGTGGTCGTCGACATCGTCCGCGACGACTCCCTCGGCGGCTGGGGGAAGACCGGCTGGCTGGTCTTCACGATCGTCCTGCCCTTCCTGGGCGTCTTCGTCTACGTGATCGCCCGCGGCAGGAACATGGGCAGCCGGGAGCTGGCCCAGGCACGCGCCCAGCAGGAAGCACTCGACAGCTACATCCGTCAGACGGCGAAGGGGACCGGGGAGGGAACCAGCAGCGTGGACGAACTGGCCCGGCTCTCCGAGATCAAGGCACGCGGGGACATCTCGGACGACGAGTTCCGCAGGGCCAAGGAGCTGGTCCTGAGCGGCCACGGACCCCGCGAGTGACCGGGCACCCTGCGCCGGCGCGGGGAACTCCGTCCGCCACGGCGCGGACACGACACGGAACAGAGGCACAGCGATGACAGCCACACATCCGACACACGGCGCGCACGCGCCGTCGGCGAAGCGCGAGTGGGCGGGCGGCCTGACCGTCTTCGCCGCCGTCACCCTGATGCTCGTGGGGGTGCTGGACATCTTCCGCGGGATCATGGGCATCGCCGAGGACGACGTCTTCGTCACGACGCAGAACTACGTCTTCAAGTTCGACCTGACGGCCTGGGGCTGGACCCACCTCGTGCTCGGCGCGATCGCGGTGCTCGTCGGCCTCGGTCTCGGCCGGGGCGCCCTGTGGGCCCGCGTCTCCGGCGTGGTGATCGCCGGGCTCGTCGTCATCGCGAACTTCCTGTCCCTGCCGTACTACCCCGTCTGGTCCGTCGTGATGATCGCCTTCTCCGGGTTCGTCATCTGGGCGCTGTGCGTGGCCGGCCGCTCCCGCGCCTGACGCGCGACGGCCTCCGTGCGTGACGCGGGACGAGTCCCCTCCGGCGCGCTGGGTACCCGGAGGCGGACGCGGCGCCCGTTCCGAACGGGAAGGCGGTGGACATGTGCCGTTGGCTCGCCTATTCGGGCACGCCGATCCTGCTCGAGAACCTCCTCTACCGGCCCGTCCACTCCCTGATCGACCAGAGTCTCCACGCCCGGATGGGCGTGGAGACCACCAACGGCGACGGCTTCGGGATCGGCTGGTACATGCCCGACAAGGACAGCCCCGCCGTGGTCAGGGACATCGGCCCGGCCTGGAGCGACCGCAATCTGCGGGAGATCGCCGGGCATGTCGTCTCCCCGCTGTTCTTCGCCCACATACGCGCCTCGACCGGCACGGCGGTGCAGCAGACCAACTGCCACCCGTTCCGGTACGGGCGCTGGATGTGGATGCACAACGGGGCGATCGAGGGCTTCCCGCTGCTGCGGCGCGACCTCGCCCTGGCCGTCCGCCCGGACCTCTTCCCGCACATCGAGGGGTCCACGGACTCCGAGATGATGTTCTACCTGGCGCTCACCTTCGGCCTGGAGGACGACCCGCGCGGCGCCGTCGCCCGCATGGCCGGCCTGGTCGAGCGCACTGGCCGGCAGCACGGGGTCGCGCACGCCCTCCAGATGACGGTCGCCGTGACCGACGGCGTGCGGCTGTGGGCGTTCCGCTACTCCACCCAGCGGCAGTCGCGGTCCCTCTTCTACAGCTCCCGCGTCGAGACGCTGAAATCCCTCCACCCGGACGTGGCGTTCCTGCGTGACATCGCGGACGACGCCCGCCTGATCGTCTCCGAGCCTCTCGGTGACCTGCCCGGCGCCTGGAACGAGGTCCCGGAGAGCTCGTACGGGGTGGTGCGGCCGGAGGGGGAGGACGAGATGCACGCGTTCGCACCCGAGTGAGCGGCGCGCACCCCACGGTTCGGCGAGCGCCGAAGCGTCCCGGGCCTAGCGTGGCCCCCATGACCGACGCCTCCGCCGCCCGCCCCGCGGACACCTTCGCCGCCCTCCACCGCCAGGACCGCCCGCTGCTGCTCCCCAACGCCTGGGACCACGCCTCCGCGGCCCTCCTCCACGCCCACGGCTTCCCCGCCGTCGGCACCACCAGCCTGGGCGTCGCCGCGGCGGCGGGGCTGCCCGACGGTGCCCGGGCCACCCGTGAGGAGACCCTGCGTCTCGCCGGCGCCCTCGGGACGCTGCCGTGTCTGCTCTCCGTCGACGCGGAGGACGGCTTCAGCGACGACCCCGGCGACGTGGCCGCCTTCGCGGCGGACTTGCGGGCGCGCGGCGCGGTCGGCGTCAACCTCGAGGACGGTCTGGGCCCGGCCGACCTGCACGCGGCGAAGATCCGCGCCGTACGCGCCGCTGTGCCCGGCCTCTTCGTCAACGCCCGGACGGACACGTACTGGCTCGGGGACGGTGAGGGGACGAGGGAGCGCGTGCTGGCCTACCGGGACGCGGGCGCGGACGGTGTGTTCGTGCCCGGTCTCGCCGACCCCGACGCGATCGCCGGCCTGGTACGCGCCCTGGACGGCTGTCCCCTCAACGTCCTGTACACACCGGACGGTCCGTCCCTCGCCCACCTTGCCCGCCTCGGCGTGCGGCGCGTCAGTCTCGGTTCGCTGCCGTACCGGCGGGCCCTCGGCGCGGCGCTGGACGCGGTGCTCGCGGTGCGGGAGGGGCGGCCGGCGGGGGAGGGGACGGTGCCGTCGTACCGGGAGGTGCAGGATCTCGTCCGCTGACACCCTCGGTGGGCCGGTCCGCCGCTCTGCGCGGCCAGTTCTCCAAGGTCAGGTGCAGCGCGTCGATCATCCGGTCCCACGACGCCCCGAGGTCGCGCGGGGCGCCGAACGCGCCGGCGGACTCCAGGGCGCAGTAGCCGTGGAAGGAGCTGCGCAGCAGGCGTACCGCGTCCGTCAGATCGGGCTCCTCCAGGCCGTACGCGCGGAGCAGGCCGTTGATCACCTCGGTGGTGCGGCGCAGCGCCGGGGCGTCCGTCACCGTGGCCTCGTCCAGGCGGATCTGCGTGGCGGCGTACCGCCCCGGGTGGCCGAGGGCGTAGCCCCGGTACGCGCCGGCGAACGCGGCCAGCGCGTCCTTCCCCGTGCGCCCCTCGACCGCCGCCGCGATCCGGTCGATCATCTCGCCGCCCGCCAGCAGCGCCATCCGGGTACGCAGGTCCCGCAGCCCGCGCACATGCGCGTACAGACTCGCGTCCTTGACGTGGAAACGCCGGGCCAGCGCGGACAGGGTGACGTTCTCGTAGCCGGCCTCGTCGGCGAGGTCGGCGGCGGCCGCGACGAGGCGGTCGGCGGTGAGTCCGGCGCGGGGTATGCGGGCCTCCGGCGGTCGGGCGGACGGGGTTCGGGACACGTGAATGTAGCCGACGCCGGCAGGAGGCCGCTCGCCTGCTGCTGATCCGTGGCCGCTCGCGTCCCGGGGCCCCGGCGCCCCGCAGCCGTCGAACCGGTGGCATGCACCGGTCACCCTGAGGACGCCCCCGGTTCACGCGCCCCCCTGATCCTCCACCCATGGGCCACGGACACGCACACGGACCGCATCACCACCACGGTCACGACCACGACCACGGGCACGGCTCGACCGCCCCTCTGCCCGCCGCCTTCGACACCTCCGTGCCCGACGAGGCACTGAACCCCGAACAGGCGTCCCGCCGCGCGCTGCTGCGCCGCACCGGACTCCTCGGCGCGGGCCTCGCCGCCGGCACCGTCCTGTCCGGCAGCGCGGCCACGGCGGCGCCCACCGCGCCCACCGCGCCCGCCGCGGGCGACCGCGGAACCGGCGGCAGAGGCCCCGCCAAGGGCTTCCTGTGGCTCGCGGGCGACCACCACATCCACACGCAGTACAGCAGCGACGGCAAGTACCGCGTCATCGACCAGGTGCGCCAGGGCGCCAGGAACGGCATGGACTGGCTGGTCATCACCGACCACGGCAGCACCACGCACGCCAGGATCGGCGTCGAGAAGGTCAACCCGGACATCAAGCAGGCGCGCGCCGCGCACAAGGACACCCTCGTCTTCCAGGGCCTGGAGTGGAACATCCCGGCCGCCGAGCACGGCACCGTGTTCGTCCACCCCGGGCGCAACGAGGTGGCCGTCCTCAAGCAGTTCGAGAACGACTACGACGGCAGCGTGAAGGGCGCGGGCGACTCCACCCCCGCCAACGAGGCCCTCGCCGTGGCCGGTCTGCAGTTCCTCGCCGAGCAGGTCAGGCGCCGCAAGGTCGAGGACGCGCTGATGCTCGCCAACCACCCGTCCCGCAAGGGCATCGACTCCCCGCACGAGATCCGCGCCTGGCGCGACGCCACCGGCACCGGCCGGCAGATCGCCGTCGGCTTCGAGGGCGCCCCCGGCCACCAGGCCGCCGGACTGCCCGCCCCGCTCGGCCCGGGCGGCGCCCGCGGCATCTACGACGGCAGCCCCGGCGCGAACTCCTTCCCCGGCTACCCGCTGGAGAGCTACCGCACCTGGGGCGGCTTCGACTGGATGACCGCCACCGTCGGCGGCCTGTGGGACAGCCTCCTCGCCGAGGGCCGCCCCTGGTGGATCACCGCCAACTCCGACTCCCACCAGGTGTACGCCGACACCGCGGCCCGGGGCGCCGGCGACTTCGCCGCCGACGGCCGCTACGGCGACCCCGTCTACGCGGGGAAGATCGACACCAAGCAGGGCGACTTCTGGCCCGGCCAGTACAGCCGCACCCATGTCGGCGCCGACGGCTTCTCCTACGCCGCCGTCATGGACGGCATCCGCGCCGGCCGCATCTGGGTCGACCACGGGCAGCTTCTGTCCGGTCTCGACGTCCGCGTCTCCGGCGGCGGCCGCTGGGCCACCCTCGGCGGCGCCCTGCACGTCCGCAAGGGCGCCAAGGTCACGCTGACCGCCGACGTGGCGCTCGCCGGCGGCCCCAACTGGGCCGGGTTCACGCCCGAACTGGCCCGCGTCGACGTCATCCAGGGCGATGTCACCGGCCCGGTCCCCGACCGGGACACGTTCACCGCGCCCACGGCGGCCGTCGTACGGTCGTACGAGATCAAGAGGTCCACGGGCAGCGTGCGGCTCACGTTCGACCTGGGGCGGGTCGACCGTCCGGTGTACCTGCGGCTGCGCGGCACCGACGGCAACCGGTCCGCCGTCGGCGTCATGGGCGCCAAGGTCGACCCGGCCGGTCCCGCGCTGGACGTCGTGGGCGACGCCGACCCGTGGCGCGACCTGTGGTTCTACTCCAACCCCGTGTGGGTGCTCCCGTCATGACGGTGCACGCCCTCACCGTGGACGCGGGCGCGCGGGACCTGCGGGCGGCGGACCATCTGCTGCACGCGCTGGCCGGCCGGCTGGCCCTGCCCGGCAACACCGTCGGCTGCACCCACCTGGTGCGGGACGCCCGCCCGAGGGTCGTGGTGTCGCTGTCCCTGCCCTCCGCGCCGCTCCTGGACACCGTGCGGGAGCGGCTCGCGGCGGGGGAGTACGGCACCGTGTCGGAGGGACTGCCGGACCCGTCGGGGCGCGCCGTGCTCTACCCGGGCGCGTCCCGGCTCACGGGCACCCTGACGGTCGGGGAGCTGCTGGAGCGCTCCGCGATCGACCGGGTGACGGTGCTGGGATCGCCGCTGCCGCCGGAGCCGGACACCCGCATGGTGACGCGGGACCATGTACGGCCGCAGTGGGAGGGCGGGGCGCTGGTCCTCGCCGCCACGCCGGCCCTGGGGGACACGCTGGTGCCGTTCGAGGCGCCGAACCCGACGCCGTGCTGCGCGGACCACTGAGCCGGACCGAGGCGTGCGGGGCCCGACAGGCCCCGCGCCCTCAGCCGACCAGCACCCCCCGCACGAACGCGTTGCCGAACACGCCCTCCGGGTCCAGCTCGCGGACCAGGGCGCGGAAGTCGTGCAGGCGCGGGTAGCGGCCGTGCAGCTCGGCCGGCGGGGTGGTGAAGACCTTGCCCCAGTGCGGGCGCGGCGCGAACGGCGCGAGCGCCTCCTCCACGCGCCCCACCACCGGCAGCACGGTCCCCGTGTCCTCGACCCAGGTGAAGTGCAGGGCCACCGTGTCACGGCCGTACGCGGGGCCGAGCCACTGCTCCTCGGCGGCCACCGTACGCACCTCGCAGGTCTGGAGCACCGGCGCGACCGTCCCGCGGATGCCGTCCAGGGCATGCAGCGCGTCCACGGCCGTCTCCCGGGGCAGCAGGTACTCCGACTGGAGCTCCGCTCCGCTGCTCGGCGTGAAGTCGGCCCGGAAGTGCGGCAGCCGCTCGTGCCACGGGCCCGGCACGCCGAACTGCTCGGTGCAGTTCACCCCGGGCATCCCCGGCACCGGGTGCATCTTCTCCGTCGCGGGCGCCGCCCACGGGAAGTCCGTGCGCGGCCGGTCGGTGCGGTGCTTCACCCACACCTGCCGGAAGCCGGGCTCCCGCCAGTCGGTGAACAGGCTCACGCTGTACGCCGCCGACATCACCGCGTCGAACGTGCCCGCGTCCAGCACGTCGAGCGGCAGCTCGGTGAACACCCGCTGCTCCACCTCGTACGCCGGCTCCAGGTCCAGGGTGAGCGCCGTGACCACGCCGAGCGCGCCCAGCGCGGTGACCGCGCCCCCGAACCGCTCGTCGCCGCGCCCGAGGGTGACCGCCGAGCCGTCCGCCGTGACCAGCTCCACCGCGCGCACCGAGGACGACAGCGGGCCGTTGCCGACGCCCGAGCCGTGCGTGCCGGTGGCGACCGACCCGGCGACCGAGATGTGCGGGAGGGACGCCATGTTCGCCAGCGCCAGCCCGTGCCGGTGCACCTCGCGGGCCAGCTCCGCGTACCGCACCCCGCCGCCGACCCGCACCGTGCGCGCCTCGGCGTCCACCTCGATCACCGGGGGCAGCGCGGCCAGGGACAGCAGGACACCGTCCGCGCCGGCGTCGGCGATGTCGTTGAAGGAGTGGCCGCTGCCCAGCACCCGCACCCGGGAGGAGTCGGCGACCAGTGCGCGCAGCGCCTCCACGCTGCGCGGCCGGTGCAGCTCCTCGGCCGCGTAGGTGATGTTGCCCGCCCAGTTGGTCACGCTCTCGGTCATTCCTCGTCCTTCCCGCACGCGGACCCGTGACAGGGCCCCGAGGACCCGTGGCAGGGCCCCGACGGAACCTACCCCGGGAGTGATCCGCGCCCGGTGGGGGGACCCGGCGCTCCGGATGTCCGGCCGGAGGCATACCGTGAGGAGTCGTACGTCGGCACCGGGAGGAGAACACGCGATGGGCAGCCGTACCGCGCTGGTCGAGGATCTGATGGAGCGGTTCCCGCACGTTCCACGCGAGGCCGTCTTCAAGGAGGACCTGCTGCGCGGCGGCGTGGCCTTCGACCCCTCCGCGCTCAGCGACAACGAGGGCGGCGAGGTCAAACCGAAGTCGTACTTCATCTTCTCCTTCGACCACGGCACCCTGCCGGAGCTGGGCGAGGCCGCGCTGCGCCGCCCGCCGGAGGAGATCATCCTCACCGGGGGACCGTACGACCTGCGCCGCACGGTCGTGTCCGTCCGGGTGAACCCGGCGTCCCCGTACCGGGTCGCCGCCGACGAGCACGGCATGCTCGGCCTCTACCTGGACGGCAGGCGGATCTCCGACGTCGGCGTGCCGCCGATGCCGGAGTACTACCGCCACAAGCTGTCCAACGGGAAGTCGGTGATGGAGGTCGCCCCCACCATCCAGTGGGGCTACCTGATCTATCTGACGGTGTTCCGCGTCTGCCAGTACTTCGGCGCCAAGGAGGAGTGCCAGTACTGCGACATCAATCACAACTGGCGCCAGCACAAGGCGGCCGGCCGGCCCTACACCGGCGTGAAGGACGTCGAGGAGGTCCTCGAGGCCCTCGAGATCATCGACAAGTACGACACGGCGAAGGCGTCCACCGCCTACACCCTCACCGGCGGAGCCATCACCAAGACCGTCTCCGGCCGTGACGAGGCCGACTTCTACGGCCACTACGCCAAGGCCATCGAGGAGCGCTTCCCCGGCCGCTGGATCGGCAAGGTCGTCGCCCAGGCGCTGCCCAAGGACGACGTGCAGCGCTTCAAGGACTACGGCGTGCAGATCTACCATCCCAACTACGAGGTGTGGGACGAGTACCTGTTCAAGATGTACTGCCCCGGCAAGGAGCGCTACGTCGGCCGCGACGAGTGGCACCGCCGCATCCTCGACTCCGCCGAGATCTTCGGCGCGCGCAACGTGATCCCCAACTTCGTGGCGGGCGTGGAGATGGCCGAGCCGTTCGGCTTCAAGACCGTCGACGAGGCGATCGCGTCCACCACGGAGGGCCTGCGCTTCTTCATGTCGAAGGGCATCACGCCCCGCTTCACCACCTGGTGCCCGGAGCCCACCACCCCGCTCGGCAAGACCAACCCCGACGGCGCCCCGCTGGAGTACCACATCCGCCTGCTCCAGGCGTACCGCCAGACGATGGAGGACTTCGGCCTCTCCTCACCCCCCGGCTACGGCCCGCCCGGCCCGGGCCGCGCGGTGTTCTCGGTGAGCTCGTTCATGGACAGCTTGCCCGCCACCGAGCCGGCGGAGGCCGCGGAGACGGTCTGAGCGCGGGCGCCTCCGGGGTCGCCGACAGCTCCCCCGGAGGCGCCACTTCCACGGCAACGGCCCAGGTGACCCCTGCGGGGGGTCGCCGGGCCGCCACGTGAAGTGAAGACGGCGCTTGTCAGTCCCGTCGCAGACGTGCGAAGCTCTCGTCCACTGCCGCGAGGTTCCCTGCAACTTGGCCCGCCGGTATGACGAGTTGACCTCGCTCGTGGACGCAGGAGTCTCATGCCCGACCTGCCGAGCCCCCAGGACGCCTCCGAGGCCGCCCTGTTCTCCGAATGCTGGGACGCGGTCCTCTCCTACGCCGATCTGTGCACGGCCGGATCGAGCGCCGCCGCGGAGCTGGCCCGTGAGGCCTTCGCCGAGGGCATACGGGAACTGCGCGCGGCCGAGTCGGGAAGCGTGCGGGGGACCGGCCGCCGCTCCTCCCGGCTGCCCCGCATCCCCCTGCTGCTGACCGCCGTACGCGACACGGCCGCCGCGTGGGAGAAGGAGGGGAAGGGGCACAAGCTCGACCCCGAACTGCGGCTGTGGCTGCACTCCGACGAGGCCGCCCGCTACACCGGCCCGCCCCTCGAACGCCCCGTCGCCCTGCGCGGGCTGCG
>MUNG01000171.1 GCA_002154585.1 Streptomyces pseudogriseolus | reverse complement strand
ACCCTGTCCGCCCTCGCCCCCCTGGAGGGCGTCGCGGCTCGAAGCCGTGGACTCCCCTCAGGCGACCGGCCGGGCGATCCCCGTGTGGAGGAGGTCGCGGGTGTGGCGGGCGGAGTCGGCGAGGCGGACGGTGAGGCGGGTGGCCAGGGCGTAGAGGTGGTGGACCGCGGCGAGACGTTCAAGGCGGGGGGCGAGGGCGGACAGGGTGATGGCGAGGGCGACGCCCGTCCAGGCGAGCGGGCCCAGGGGGACGCAGCCGAAGAAGTGGCTGACGCCGGGCGTCTGCACCAGCGCGGCGAGGACCGCGGCGGAGCCCAGCGCGGTCACCCACACGAGGGTGCTGTGGCGGCGTCCGGAGAGGGTCTGCACCAGCTGGGCACCGACCACCCCGCACAGCGCCATGGTGGTGGAGCGCCGCTCGGTGCCGGGGGTGAACCGGCCGATCAGATATGCGGTGACCGCGCCCAGGCAGGTGGTGACGCCGCGCCGCCGGATGGAGCGCAACAGCGGTGTGCCGAGCACGTCGAGGCCCATGGGGCCGGTCGCGGCGTGCGCCGCCGTGGACGGGTCGGAGCTCGGCGTCACGGCGACCGCCATCGCCGGGAACATGTCGGTGAGCAGGTTGACCAGGAGCAGCTGGCGGGTCGACAGCGGGGACGAGCCGGCGAGCAGGGTGCCCAGGACGCTGAAGCCGACCTCGCCGGCGTTGCCGCCGATGAGGATGCTCACCGCGTCGGCCACGCTCCGCCACAGTGCCCGGCCCTCGGCGAAGGCGTCGACCAGGACGGACAGGTCGCCGCCGGTGAGGACGATGTCGGCGGCGTTGCGGGCGGCCGCGGAGCCGCGGGCCTCGATGCCGACGCCCACGTCGGCGGCGCGGATGGCGGCGGCGTCGTTGGCGCCGTCGCCGGCCATCGCGACGACCCGGCCGGCCTGCTGGAGGGCCTCCACGACGTGCAGCTTCTGCTCGGGCGCGACGCGGGCGACGACCCCGGCGCCGTGCAGGGCGCGGACGCGTTCGGTGCGGCCCATGGCGACCAGGTCGTCCCCGGTGACCACCTCGGTCTCCTCGGGCCAGCCCAGTTGCAGGGCGATGGCGCGGGCGGTCTCCGGGTGGTCGCCGGTGAGCATGACGGGCAGGATGCCGGATTTTCGGAGAGCGGTGAGGAGTTCGGCCGAGGTGTCGCGGGGCACGTCGGCGAGGGCGACGAACCCGACGAGCTCCAGGCCGGAGAGGCCGGCCTGCACCTCGGCCTCGGGGTCGGTGCCGCCGTACCGGCGCCGGGCGACGGCGAGGACGCGCAGGCCCTGTCCGGCGAGGGTGTGGGCGGCTCCGGCCGCCTCCTCGGGCAGGTCCGCGCACGCGGGCAGCACGGTCTCGGGGGCGCCCTTGACGACGAGGTACGCGCCGTCCTGGCCGTCCCTGCCGACGGCGGCGGCGTAGCCCCGGCTGGCCTCGAAGGCCAGTTCGCCGTCGGCGGTCCAGGTCTCGTCCGGCGGGGCCGCGTCCAGCACCGCCTCGTCGGTGGCGTGCGCGACCTTGCGGCCCTCGGCGGTCTCCTCGCGGGGGCAGGCGCGCGCCGCGAGCCGGACGACCGGGACGGCACGCTCGTCGTCCGGGGCGAGGACGGCGCCCTCGGCGGTGGCGACCTGCACCAGGCGGAGGCGGTTCTCGGTGAGGGTGCCGGTCTTGTCGAAGCAGACGGTGTCGACCCGGCCGAGCGCCTCCAGGGTGCGCGGGGTGCGCACCAGCACACCCCGGCGGGACAGACGGCGGGCCGCGGCCATCTGGGCGACGGTCGCGACCAGCGGGAGCCCTTCGGGGACGGCGGCGACGGCCACCGCGACGCCGCCGCTGACCGCGCGCCGCAGCGGGCTGCCGCGCAGCAGGGACAGGCCGGTCACCAGGGCGCCGCCGGTGAGGGTGACGGGCAGCGCCTTGCGGGTGAGCTCCTGGAGCCGGGCCTGCACTCCGGCGGGCGGCGGGGTGCGGGAGGCGAGGGCGACGGCGCGGCCCGCCTCGGTGTGGTCGCCGGTGTCCACCACCAGCGCCTCGGCGCGGCCGGCCACCACGGTGGTGCCCTCGAAGACCATGCAGGTCCGCCGCGCCACCGGTGCGCCCGGTGTGGGGCCGACGTCCTTGGCCACGGGCAGCGACTCGCCGGTGAGGGACGACTCGTCGACCTCGAGCCCATCGGCGCTCAGCAGCCGTGCGTCCGCCGGCACGACGTCTCCGGCGGCGAGGTCGATGCGGTCGCCCGGCCGCAGCCGGGTGGCGTCGACGGTGACGGTGCGGCGGGGGGTGAGACGGCGTCGTGCGCGGGGCTGCTGGCGGGCGGCGAGGCGGGCGAGGGCCCGCTCGGCGCGCAGCCGCTGGAGGCCGCCGGCGACCGCGTTGAGGTCCATCGCGCCGACCACGAGCAGCGCGTCCACCAGCGAGCCGAGCAGCGCCGAGGCGACCGCGCCGGTGGCCAGGACCGGGGTGAGGGGGTCGTCCAGCTCGCGGCGGACCGCGCCGGCCGCCTCCCAGGTCCAGCGGGCGGGCGCGGCGGCGCCGGTGGCGGCGAGGCGTGCGGCGCGCTGCCGGACGCGGGAGCCGAGCAGGGCGAGGCCCACCGGTTCGGCCTCGGTGCGGGCGTGCCGGAGGAGGGTGCGCGCCTCGTGCGGTTCGAGGGCGTGCCAGGGCACGTGCAGCCGGGGTTCGGGCGGGGCGGCGCGGGCCACGCGGACCGCCTCGGTCCAGCCGGTGAGCAGGGCGCCGGCGGCGGCGACGTTCACCGGGGCGTGCCGGGTGAGCCGCCGCCACACACGGCCGCCGGGGGTGCCGCCGCGGGCGACCATCAGGCCGGAGAGGGCTGCGCCCGCGCGGGCCAGGGTCTGCGAGCGGCGGCCGACGCGGCGGGCCGCGGGGATGGCGGTGAGCAGCCGCCAGACGTCCGCGAGTCCGCCGGGGGCGAGGGCGTCCGCGCCCCACGGGACGGCCGAGCGGCCGTCGGTGAGGGCGATCGCCACGTCCCCCGCGGGCAGCCCGTCGGCGACGTCCCGGTCCCCGCCGGCGGGCACCCGGGCCACGCTGACGACGATGTGCCCGTCCTGCTGGAGGGCGCGGACGGCGTCGCCGAACGGCAGGTCGGCGGGGGCGACCTCGTCGGCGAGGCGGGTGATGTCCTTCAGTTCGGAGCCGCCGGTGACGACGACGTGCAGTCCGGCCCGGCGGGCCGCGTCGAGCACCGCCTCCGCCCATGGGTGCACGGGGTCGTGGTAGGGCGCGGGCTCCTCGTCCCCGGCCGGGGGCAGGCCGCGCAGCGCGTCGGCGTGCAGGACCAGCGAGTCGGCGATCTCCAGCTGGCGCAGCCGGTCCCCGCCGCGCACCAGCACACCCGTGCGGGCGAGTCCGGTGCCGAGGACGGAGTTGAAGGCGGCGGGGCCGTAGCGCGCGGCCTTGGGTGAGCCGGCCAGGACGGCCTCGGCGGCCTCACCGGTGTCGTGGGTGACGAGGAGCGTCGCGGCGGCCCCGGCCACGCTGCCGGTGCCGGCGTTGGCCGCGTACGCCTGCGCCGGGGTCACGCGCAGGGGCGGGCGGATGCCGGGCGCGGGCGGGACGCTGGTGCGCCGTTCGCGGCACACGTCGTCGTGGAGCGCCTCGAAGGCGGCGGCGCGGGCGGTCGCCTCGGTGAGCTGCCCGGCGCGCAGCAGCGCGTCGAGCAGCAGCGACACCGGGGACTGGGCGGCGCCGTGCGCGACGGCGTTGGCGGCGGCGAGCAGCAGCTCCATGCCGCTGCCGCCGAGGCGTTCGCGCAGCCGGGCGCGGAAGCGGGGGTTCTCCCGCAGCAGGGTGACGAGGGCGGTGACCGCCTTGGGGCTGCGCGGCAGGCGCAGCGAGCGGCCCGCCAGGGCGCCGGCCGTGCCGGCGGCGTCCAGCAGCAGCGCGGCGGCGGCGACCCGCACCTCGCGCGGGTCGCCGGGGTGCGCGGGGTCGGCCTCGGGCCCGGGTCCGGCGTCCTCGGTGAGCCCGAGGCGCTCGGCGGCGGCGACGGCGCGCTCGGCGACGCGGTCGCCCGCCGCGTCGGTCGCGGCCGTCACCACGAGCCGGGCGAGCCCCTCGTCCCAGTACGCGGCCACGACGTCGGGGTGTTCGAGCAGTTCGGCGGCGACCCGGCGGGCGAGGGGGCCGACGGCGACGTCGGGGTGGTGCAGCGCGAGGTGCACACGGTGGCCGGCCCGCCAGTGGCGGTCGGCGCCGAGGGCGTTGCGGGCGACGTGGGTGAGGCGGCGCGTGGTGACGTGGACGGAGGCGACACCGTTGGCGGTGCCGCGGGCCGCGCCGGCGGCGGCTCCCGCCACGGCCCCGGCGAGCGGGGCGACGTCGAGCAGGGCGAGCATGCCGGATCCCGCGGCTCAGCCGTGGTCCCGGCCGTGGGCCGGCCGGCCGGGGCCGTCGTCGTGCCCGGTCGCCGCGGCGACCTTCCGCAGCGCGGACGCGGTCCCTTCGTCGCCCACTTTGGCGGGCTGCACGCGCGCCGCCGGCCGGCCGTCGGCGCGGTGCCGGGCGGGGGTGAGCCGGTCACCGGGGCCGGTGTCGCGGTCCTCGCGCGGGTCACGGGGGCGGCCGCCTGCCGGGACCACGCCTTCGCGGGTCGTGGCGGCCCACGCCTCGTCCTCGGCGGCGGGGGTACGGAACGCTCCGTCGGCGGTAGCCGGTTCGTCCCGCGGCCGGGTCAGCCACGCGACCGCCGCGCCCGTGACGGCGACGGGCCACTCCACGAGGCCGGCGACGCCGAGGACGCCCGCGCCGGTGTAGACGGCGATCCGCCGGCCCCGGGGCGTCAGCGCGCCGAGGGTGCCGAGCGCGCTGCCGGCCGCCCTGCCCGCCTGTTCGGCGCCCGGCAGCCGCCGCAGGTGCGAGACGACGGCCCGCAGGGGCTGAGGAAGCTCCGACGCACGCGAGGTGTCCTGCTCCATGTCGACCTCCACCACCGGACACACGTGTCCGTTCCAAGGACCTTTCGTCCATCGTCGGCCGGGAGCGGCCCGCGCGCCGCCCGGGTACGGCCGAAGCGGTTCCCCACGCCCTCCGGCGCCAGGCGTCTTGGGCGGATCAGCCCGGCTGAGACCGACGTGCCTCTGGACCGACCGGGCGGGGTCCGGTGCGTGCGGCTGCAGTTCCGAACGGCAGGCCCTTGGGTCCGGGCCCGTGTCGGGGCGGGCGCTCCGGGTACCAGGAACAGGCACACCAGGCGTCGGGAAGGGAGCGGTCATGACGGAGAACGGCGAGGACGCCGCCCGGGCGCGGCGTCCGGGGACACCGGACCTCCGTCTGGCTTCCGAGGCCCCCGGGGAGGCGCCGCCCCTGGACGTGCGGGCCGAGCCGCCGATCGGGCCCGCCGACGAGGCCGACCTGCCCCGCGACCGCAACCAGGCCATCCTGGAGGCGGCCAAGCAGGTGGGCGCGGTGCTGAAGCGGGGCGGGCATCTCTTCGCGCTGGCGGGCAGCGTCGCCGTGCACGCCCACGGCGGCAGCGGCAATCTCCAGCACGACGTGGACTTCTGCGTCCGCCCGGAGGACGCGGGCCCGGTCGCCGCCACGCTGCGGGACGCCGGGCTGACCGTCTACAGCCCGCCCGAGGACTGGCTGATCAAGGCCACCTGCTTCGGGCAGGACGTCGACATCATCTTCGAGCTGGCGCACCGCCCGGTCTCCACGGACATGCTGCGCCGCGCGGGGGAGCTCCCGGTGGAGTCGGTCCGTATGCCGGTCCTCGCGCCGACCGATCTGCTCACCGGGCTGATCGCCGCGTTCTCCGAGCACCACTGCGACTTCGGCGCGGTGCTGCCCATCGCCCGCGCCCTGCGCGAGAAGGTCGACTGGGAGCAGGTGCGGCGCGACTGCGGCGATGCGCCCATGCCCGCCGCCTTCTTCTTCCTGCTGGAGCGCCTGGACGTCATCCGACCCGTCCGTGGAGGGGATTTCCCATGAACACCCACGACGCCGGACCGGCGGGCGGCGCCCCGCCCGCGGGCCCCGAGTACCGCGTCGCCCACCTCCAGGACCGTCTCGCCTCCGGTGAGCTGGGTGAGCTGGGCGTGCACGCGGAGGTCCGCGGCGGGGCCGTCCTGGTCACCGGGACCGTGCCGTCGGCCCGCTGCCGGGACGAGGTCCTGGCCGTGGTGCGCGAGGAGCTCGGCGGGCTGGACGTGCACACGGACGTCGTCGTCAGCGAGTCCTCCTCGCCCGACCACGCGGAGGAGCTGTCATGATCCGGGTCGCCGCGGTCGGGGACATCCACATGGGGCCCGACACCCGGGGCGTGCTGCGTCCCGCCTTCGACACCCTCCCCGACTGCGCCGACGTGCTGCTGCTGGCCGGCGACCTCACCCGGCACGGCACCACGGACGAGGCGCGGGTGGTCGCCGACGAGATCCGCGGCCTCGGTGTGCCGGTGGTCGCGGTGCTGGGCAACCACGACCACCACGACGACCGGCAGGACGAGGTGTCCGGTCTGCTGCGGGACGCGGGAGCGCACGTCCTGGAGGGTGAGGCGACGGTCCTGTCCGTCGGGGACGCGCGGGTCGGCGTGGCCGGCACGAAGGGGTTCGGCGGCGGGTTCGTCGGGGCGAGCGCCGGCGAGTTCGGGGAGCCGGTGATGAAGGAATTCGTGCGGGTCTCCCGCCGTTGCGCCGACGGCCTGCGGACGGCGCTGGAGCGGCTGGCGGAGGAGGACTGCGACGTGCGGATCGCCCTCACCCACTACTCCCCCGTGCCGGAGACGCTGGCCGGTGAGCCGCCGGAGATCTATCCGTTCCTGGGGAGTTATCTGCTGGCCGAGGCGATCGACACGGCCGGCGCCGATCTCGCCGTGCACGGGCATGCGCACGCCGGCAGCGAGCACGGCATGACGACGGGCGGCGTCAAGGTGCGCAACGTCGCCCAGCCGGTCATCGGACGCGCCTTCCACGTGTACCACCTGCCGCTGCGCGAGCGGGTGGGCGCGGACGCGGGAACGCCCGCCGGCTGACCCGCCCGCCCGAATTCCGGATCCCCGAAGCGCCGTCGGTCCTGCCGGCGGCGCTTCGGCGTGCGTCCTTCCCCGTACCTCCTGTGGTGTGAACGCCCCGCACGGCACGCGTCTGACGAGCATTTTGTCTGCTTAGCATGCAGCTCTCCGTGTCGGCGGCCCGCCTGCCCGCGGCTCCCGTTCACCCCTCCCCCGTACGAGAGGACCCCCGATGGCGCTGCCGGGCCGTACCGGACGACCTGCCTCCGCGCTCGCCCCCACCCCGTACGACGCCGAACTGCGCACCGCCGCCCGCCACCTGTCACGCCGTCGCTTCCTGACCGTCGGCGCCGCCGGCGCCGCCCTCGCCTTCGCCACCGGCCTGCCCGCGCGCGGGGCGTTCGCCGCGCCCCGGCTGGACGCGGCCCGCATCACCGAGGACCCGTTCACCCTCGGCGTCGCCTCCGGGGACCCGCTGCCGGACTCGGTGCTGCTGTGGACCCGGCTCGCCCCGGCGCCCTTCACACCGGACGGCGGCCTGGGGCAGCAGCAGGTGGAGGTGGCCTGGGAGATCGCGCTCGACGAGTCCTTCACCCGGGCCGTACGCGCCGGCACCGCCCTGGCCCACCCCGAGTACGCGCACAGCGTCCACGTCGACGTGGGCGGCCTCGACCCGGCGACGACGTACCACTACCGCTTCCGCACCGGCGCCTGGATCAGCCCCACGGGCCGGACCCGCACCGCCCCCGCCCCGGGCGCCGGCGTGACGCGGCTGCGGCTGGCCGCGGTCGCCTGCCAGGCGTACCACGACGGCTACTACACCGTGCACCGGCATCTGGCGCGCGAGGACGTCGACGTGGTGTTCCACCTCGGCGACTACCTCTACGAGTACGCCGTCGACTCCGCGGGCGGCGCCCGCGACTACACGGACCGGGTGCTGCCGTCGGTGTTCAACCGGGAGACGACGACCCTCGCCGACTACCGGATGCGGTACGCGCTCTACAAGAGCGACCCGGACCTGCGGGCCGCGCACGCCGCGCACCCGTTCGTCGTCACCTGGGACGACCACGAGACGGAGAACAACTACGCGGCCGACCACGACGAGAACGGCAGCGACCCGGCCCTGTTCCTGGCCCGGCGGGCCGCCGCCTACCGTGCGTACTGGGAGAACCAGCCGCTGCGCGCCGGACAGCTCCCCGACGGGCCCGACGCCCGGCTGTACCGCAGGCTGCACTGGGGCACCCTCGCCCAGTTCGACGTCCTCGACACCCGCCAGTACCGCTCCGACCAGGCCTACGACGACGTCCCGCACGCGCCGGGACCGGAGACGGACGACCCGGCGCGCACCCTCACCGGCGACGCCCAGGAGCGCTGGCTGCTCGACGGGTGGGCGTCCTCGGCCGCGCTGTGGAACGTGATGCCCCAGCAGGTGTGCTTCTCGCAGCGCCGCCTCGACCTGGGCGGCCCGGCCAAGCTGTCGATGGACGCCTGGGACGGCTACCGCGCGAGCCGTGCCCGGCTGGTCGCCGGGGCGAAGGCGGCCGGCGTCGACAACTGGCTGGTGCTCACCGGCGACGTCCACGTGGCGTACGCCTTCGACGTGAAGGACGACTTCGACGACCCCGCCTCCGCCACCGTCGGCACGGAGTTCACCTGCACCTCCGTCGCCAGCGGGCGCGACGGGACCGAGCGCCCCGCCAACTGGGACACGTACATGAGGGCCAACCCGCACCTGCGGTTCTACGACGGGCGCCGCGGCTTCCTGCGGCTGGAGCTGAACCGGGAGAACGCCCGCGCCGACTTCCGGACCGTGCCCGCCGTGACCGTGCCGGGCGCGGCCGTGTCCACCGCGGCCTCCTTCGTCACCGAGGCCGGCGCGCCCGGACTGACGCCCGTGTGACGTCACCCGTACGATCCCGCCCGCCTACTGCACACGGAGGTACGTCACCGTATCGATCGTGCGATGTGCGGCGTGTCCTGACATCGCGTCGGCCACGCCGGGCAAGGAAACGGTCTCCGCGACAGCCACGCCGCCCACCGAATGGAGACGTACCGCATGGTCCTCAGACACGCCCGGACCGCGCGCCGCTCGGCGCTCGTGACCCTCGGCGCCCTCGTCCTCGCCGCACTCCCCTACGCGGCGGCGGCCGACGCCGCTCCCGCGGACGGGCCCGCGCCCGGGGCGGCCCAGACCCTCGGCGCCGACCGGCCCTCCCCCCACCTGCTCAGCGCCCTCCAGCGCGACCTGAAGCTGAACGAGGAGCAGGCGTCGACGCGCCTGGTCAACGAGGCGGAGGCGGGCACCCGCGCCGGCCGCCTGCGCAACGCGCTCGGCGAGCGGTACGCGGGCGCCTGGCTGCGCGGCGCGACCGCCGACGAGCTGACGGTGGCGACCACCGACGCCGCGGACGTGCCGGCCATCGAGGCCGAGGGCGCCACCGCCCAGGTGGTCGAGCGGCCCCTCGCGGCACTCGAGGCCGCGAAGAGGAAGCTGGACGCGGCGGCCGGCCGCGTCTCCACGCCGGACACGCCCGTCTGGTACGTCGACGTGGTGAAGAACCAGGTCGTGGTGCAGGCCGTCGACCAGGCCGCGGGCGCCGCCTTCGTGGAGGCGGCGGGCGTGGCGGGCGAGGACGTCGGCATCCGCCTGGCGGCCGAACGGCCCCGGCCGCTCCAGGACATCACCGGCGGCGACGCGTACTACATCGACGACGCGGCCCGCTGCTCCGTCGGCTTCTCCGTCACCAAGGGCGCCCAGGGCGGCTTCGTGACGGCCGGCCACTGCGGCCGCGCGGGCGCGACCACCACCGGCTACGACCGCACCGCGCAGGGCACCTTCCAGGCGTCCGAGTTCCCCGGCAGGGACATGGCGTGGGTGGCCACGCAGAGTCAGTGGACGCCGACGCCCGACGTCAAGGCCGCGGACGGCCAGGAGGTCCAGGTCACCGGCTCGGCGCAGGCGCTGGTCGGGGCGTCGGTGTGCCGCTCGGGCTCCACCACGGGCTGGCACTGCGGTGTGATCCAGCAGCACGACGCGAGCGTCCGCTACCCGGAGGGCACGGTCGACGGGCTGACCCGGACGACGGTGTGCGCGGAGCCGGGCGACTCGGGCGGTCCCTACGTCGCGGGCGCGCAGGCGCAGGGGGTCACCTCCGGCGGCTCCGGCGACTGCACCAGCGGCGGCACCACGTTCTACCAGCCGGTCAACCCGATCCTCTCCCAGTACGGGCTGACCCTGACCACGGCGGCCGTGCAGACCACGCCCGCGGAGCAGGAGAGCGGCGCGCAGGCGTGGACCGCCGGCCGGGTCTACGAGGCGGGCGCCACCGTCACCCGTGACGGCGTGACGTATCAGTGCCTGCAGACCCACCAGGCGCAGGGCGCGTGGGCGCCCGCGGGGACGCCGGCGCTCTGGCAGCGCGTCTGACACGGCGGAATGCACGGCGCCGGCGGCGGTCAGCGGACCGCCGCCGGCGCCGTGTGCGGTCAGCGGTCCTCGGCGAGCAGCGCGTAGGCGGTGGCCACGAAGGGGTCGTGCGCACGGAAGCGGCGGGTGCAGACGGCGGCGAGCGCGGTGCCCGTGTCGGGCCGGAAGCCGAGGAAGGCCTGCTGGCCGAGGGTGGCCCCGCTGTGGAAGTACAGCGGGCCGCCGTCGGTGGGGTGCCGGAACCAGGCGACGGTGTGCACATGGCGGTGCCCGAGTCCGCGGCGCAGCACGGGGGTGCGGACGGCGCGGAGGGCGCCCGTCAACGGGGGGCACCGGGCGGGGTCGAGGTGGGCCTCGAGGAAGGTGAGCAGGTCGTGGGGGGTGGCGCGGACGGCGCCGGCCGCCTGGAAGCCGCCCGCGTCGAAGGGGGGCACCGCCGTGGTGCCGTCCTTGCCGTTCCCGGTGGCGTCGGTGCCGCCGGCGCCGGGCCGCAGGGCGGTGTCGTGGAGGGCGAGGGGCCGCAGCAGCAGATCGGTCGTCAGGTCCGGCCACGGGGTGCCGGTGGCGGCGGCCAGGGCGTGACCGAGCACGGCGACACCGAAGTTCGAGTAGCGCCAGCGGGTGCCGGGGCGGTGGCGGGGGCGGTGCCGCAGGAAGGCGTCGATCACGCGCGCGTCCGGGTAGCGCCCGTAGGGGTTGGTGCGCCAGGCGGGCAGCGCGCGGGGGTAGAAGCCGGCGGGGAGCGCGGGCAGTCCGGCCGTGTGGGTCACCAGGTGGGCGAGCGTGACGGGGGTGCGGCCGGGCGGGCGGCGGGCGCCGAGGAGCGCGGCGGCTGGTTCGCCGCCGGTGAGCCGGCCGCTGTCCACCAGATGCGCCAGCAGCAGTCCGGTGAACGCCTTGGTGGCCGAGCCGATCTCGTAGCGCAGCCGGTCGCGGGGGCGTCCCGGGGCCTCACCGGTCCCGCCGGTGACGACCGTGCGGCGGCCGTGGCGGGAGAGCGCGAAGACGGTGTCGGGGGCGTCGGCCGCGGTGACGGCCTCGGCCAGCCGCTCGGACCAGGCGCCGTCGCCGTCGGCGGTGTTCGCGCAGGGTCGGTCCTCCTGGCCGGCCGGCGGGCCCGGCCAGGTGGTGCGGGACGCCGTCGTCATGAGACGCGGGCCAGTTCGGTCAGGGCGCGGGAGGTGGCCAGGACCGAGGCGAACGCGGCGACCAGCGTGGAGTGGTAGACGACGTCGAAGACGGCCTCCTCGTCGCCCTCGGGCATGTCGCGGATCGCGGGCATGGCGCCGTCGGGCTGCTGGGCGGCGGCGAAGGCCCGCCAGGCGGCCTCGTCGAAGGCGGGGCGGGGCAGGCAGGCGTCGACCACGAGGAGTTCGCCGAGCAGGTCCCAGCGGCGCAGGTCCAGCCAGTCGTCGATCCAGGCGGGCAGCCAGGTCGCGAGGTAGTCGGCGATGTCCGGGGGCAGCCCGTCGGGGTTCTCGCCCCAGTCGGTCAGATGGAACACGCAGTGCGTGATGTCGTAGCCGATGTGGCCTTCGACGGTCCAGGGTTCGGGGGTGCGGGCCAGCCAGGTGGAGCGCAGGGCCTCGGCCTCCGAGGGGCGGGGGGTGAGGCCGAAGCGGCGCTGGAACGCGGACAGTCCGAGCCGCCGGGTGGGGGAGAGCTCAAGTGCGGACCAGCTGTCGAGGCGGTTGTTCAGCACCACATGGCGCTCCAGCTCGGGGTGGCTGTAGCCGAGTTCGTGGAACGGCAGGTAGACCTCGAAGGGGACCGGGGAGGCCGGCTCGGCGTGCTGACCGCGCACCAGCATGGTCCCGCCGTCCAGGGTCTCCCGCCAGACGTGGTCGAGCAGCCGGCGGGCCAGTTCGGCCTGCCGGGAGCCGGCGACGCCCTCGCGGAACAGCACCTTGCACACCAGGGCGAGTTCGCCGACCGGCTTGAAGCGTTCCAGGAAGCCCACCTCGGGGTCGACGTCGGGTTCCAGGCGGAAGCCGTCGCGGTGCGCCCAGAGCCATTCCAGGGCGCCGACGCCGACGGTGTGGGCGAGACGGGGGTCGGTCATGCCGGCGCTCCTTGTCCGCCGGGCCGCCGCCCCGCCGCGGCCGGCGCGGGCCGCTCGGCAGCCGGGCGGGCTCCGGCCAGGACCGCCGCGAAGGCGGCCATGAGGGTGGAGTGGTAGTGGTGCAGGAAGTAGCGGTCGCCGTCCGTGCCGGGCGCGGCGCCGATCTCGTCCAGGTCCCGGTCGTCCAGGGGGACCTCGCCGGCAGGGCCGCGGGCCGCGAGCAGCCGCCCCCAGTCGCCGGCGGGCACGCTCTCGCCGGTGGTGCGGGCCACGATCGCCGCCACGGCGAGCAGTTCGCCGCCGAGGTCCCACATCCCGGCCTCCAGGCAGGTGTCGAGCCAGGGCGGCAGCCAGTCGCTCAGATACGCGACGAGGTCCGGCGGCAGCGCGGCGGCGTCGCACCCCCAGTCGCTGAGGTGGAAGACGACGTGGGTGAGGGCGTATCCGGCGTCGCGGCCGAAGGTCCACGGCTCGGGCAGTCCGCCGAGCCAGGTCTGCGGCAGGCCCGGCGGTGCCTGGCCGAACGGGTGGACGCCGCAGCGTTCCTCGGCGCGCAGGACGCCGAGTCGTCGCGTCGGATCCTGTTCGGTGAGTCGCCAGCCCCGGGTGCGCGCCACCACGGCGGCCGCCTGTTCGAAGGCGGGGTGCCGCAGTCCGGCCGCGGCCAGGGCGGCGTACACCTCGAGCGGGTAGGTGGCGAACGGCTCCAGGCGCTGCAGCCGCAGGAACAGCGCGCCCTCGTGCGTCTCCTGCCAGGCGAAGTCCAGCAGTCCGCGGGCGCGGGCGTGCAGCGGGTCGGCGGGGTCCGTGAGCCGGGTGACGGTCGCACAGACCTGGGCGAGCTCGCCGAGCGGCTTCCAGCTCAGGTCGACCTCGCCGTCGACGGCGAGCGCGTCCTCGCCGAGAGCGAAGCCGGCGCGGTGGGAGTCCACCCAGGCCAGCGCGGTTCCGGCGACGGCGCGGAGGTCCTCGGCGGGCGCGGTCACCCGCGTGCTCCGGTCCGCATCCGCCGGGCGGCCTGCACCTGGAGGGCGACGAGCGGGTCCTGTCCGCCCATCAGCTCCACGAAGTCCAGCCCGGCATCCAGGCCGACCGTCTCCGGTACGCCGGGCAGCAGGGTGAGCCAGCGGCCGGCGCCGGCGGCCTGCCGCCAGTCCCTGCGGCGCACCGCGCGGACGAAGCCGCGGGCGACGTCCACGGGCCGGCCCTCCGCGAGGCGGCTCACCGCGCAGTCCTCCCCGGGCAGCGCGAGGGGCGCCAGGACGGCCAGTTGGTGGGTGAGGACCTGCCAGGTCGCGCCGTCCAGCCACGCGGTGTCCGGCTCGTCCGGCGCTTCCGCGGAGGAGGGGTCGGCGCGGCGCAGGGTGCGGGCCATCGCCCAGTGGCTCCACCGCACGGTGGGCGCGGCGTCCGCGCGGGGCGGGTACGCCTCGAACGCCTTGCGGAAGACGGCCAGCTCCGCCGGGTCGGGCGGAGTGCGTGAGAGAAGGCCCGGCAGCAGCGCGTCCGCTCCCAGGACGCGTACGGCGGCGGGTGCCAGGTCCCCCGCTTCCCCGTCGGTCCCCACCGGGGGGACGACGTGAGCGTGGTCCCCGCCCCTGAGGGCGGAGACCACACCGGAAGCGAGGTCCTGCACTGCGGCCTGCAAGCGGGTCGAAGTGCCTGACTGCTCCATTCGACTGCTCCCGTCGATCCGTTCAGCCCTTCTTCGGGCGCGGAGTCGGCGGCGACAGCAGCAGCTTGCCGCCGCCGGAGAGGAGCGCCAGGCCGGCGCACTGACGGCTGTCGCGGTAGACGCCGTCGGCCTCGACCGGGTCGAGAGCCGCTTCGATGTCGGCGGCCTGGATTCCGGTGAGTTCGTCGGTGACGATCTGGTCGGGACGCATGACACCATCTCCCTGAGGTGTAGCGAGTACCTTCCCCTCCAGAATCACCCATTTCGGACAAATCACGCCACTTGTCCCCGGCTTGATTTCGTCACTTCTCCAACGTGCGGCGGGGAGACGGGCGCACGGCGCGGGCACCGTGAGCCGCCGCCTGCCCCACTCCCGCAAGGACCACACCGCTGTGCGGGCGGGTGGGGACGCGGTGCAGGGGGATGGCCAGATTCTGGTCCGGAACCGTGTACTCCAAATGGGCTAGTTGCGTCGCGAGGGTCTCCAACACCCCGACGCTGAGCCCCTCTCCGGGGCAGCGGTGGCCCGTCCCCGGGTCGCCGCCCCCCTGCGGGATCAGCTCGTCGCGCCCGACGGCCCGTCCGAGGAAGCGCCGCGGCCGGAACGCGTACGGGTCGCCCCACAGCGTCTCGTCGTGGTTCTGGCCGTACACGTCGAGCACCACCAGGCCCCCTTCCGGGACCCACGCGCCCCGCCAGAACAGGTCACGGACCGCGAGGCCGCCGAGGAACGGCACGAACGGGTAGAAGCGGCGCACCTCGTGCGCGAACGCCGTCCGGAACGCCGCGTCCCCCTCCACGAGCGGCGCACGGTTCTCCGGCCAACGGTGCAGGGCGTGCGCGGCGAAGGCGACGAACCAGGCGAGGGCGGTGGTCGGGCGCAGCACGTTGAGCAGTTCGACGGCGGCCGTCTTCTCGCCCAGCGGCTCCCCGTCCGCGTCGCGGTGCCCGCAGACCCGCTCCAGCACCGAGCCGGCGGGCGCGGTGACCTGTCCGGTGCGGACGTCGCGGACCAGGCGGGCCAGCCGCTCCTCCTGCCGGCCACGGGCGCGCCGGGCCCGCAGATGCCGCGGTCCCGCCGTGGCGAAGCCGTCCACCATCGCGGTCATGTCCCGCGCGGCCTCCCCCGCCTCGGCGTCGTCCAGCGGCACGCCGGCCCAGCGGTGGACGCCGCGGGTGAGGACCGTGGCCGCCTCGTCGAACAGCACGATCGACGCGCGCCGGGCCCACCGCGGTACGGCCTCGTCCCAGGCGGCGGAGACCTGCTCGGCGAGCCCGGCCACCGCCGCGGGCTCCAGCAGCGGGAGGAACAGGTCCTTGCGCGCGCGGTGGGCGGCGCCGTCCAGGGTGTGCACGGCCTCGTGGCCGAACAGGGTGCCGAGGACCGGCTCGGGGATCGCGCGGTGCCGGTGCACGTTCCGTTCGTCGTAGAAGAAGCGGACCGCCTCCGGTCCGCGCAGGGCGAGGGCGGGGCGGCCCATGATCCGGGTGCGGACCACCGGGCCGGACGCGTCACGCATCCGGTTCGGGAGCCAGGCGTAGCCCTCGGCGAGAAGCGGCAGGGTGCGGTCGATCAGGGGGCGGCTGAGTACGTCCATGGCGGCCGGGTGCCCGCGGACCCTCCCCGGACACTCCGGTGAACGGGCGTCACACCCGGCAGGGCGTGGCACAGGCCACGCCCCGATCGAGACCCGGGTCACTTCGAGGGCGGCGGGCCGGGGTCTACGGTGCCGCCGTATCGCCCTCCCGATGCGGACGGACCCCTCATGCCGGCCCACCTCTCCTCCCTCGTGACAGCGGCCACCGCGCAGTGGCTGGCCCGTGCCTTCCCCGCGTCCGGCGGCGCCCTGTCCGCCGCCCTGTGCGAGATCCAGGCCCGCCAGGCGGTCACCGTCGCTGCCCGGCTCCGCCACCCCACGGCGATGGACGCGGAGCTGGCGGGAGTCGCCGGCCCCGGAGGCGCGGCCCGGCTCGACCGGGTCACCGGCGCGGAGGGGCTCGGCACGGAGCTCTGGCGCACCTGGGTCGACGAGGTCGTCGCGAGCTGGGCGGCGGGCCTGCTGTCCGACCCGGCGCTGGCCGCCCGGGCGGTCGCCGCCCTCCCGCAGGGCACCGGCGAGTACCGCCGCCTCCTCTTCCCGATCCGGCGGACACCCGGGCCGCGGCCCTCCTCCGCCACCCGGACCTCCTCGCCCCGGTGGCCGCCCTCCACCGCGGGTCGCTGCTGGCGCGCCTCGGCACGGAGGCGGCGCCCGCCGCGTGAGCCGGCCCGCGCCCGCCGGTGCCGGCGCCGTCACCGTCCGTGGTTCACCCGACTGCACCAGGCGACCGTGCCGTCCGCCTCCGTGCGGGTGAAGGTGTGGGGCATGAGCAGTCCCATATCCCGGAAGTGGGAGCACGCCGTCGTGACCGGCGGCGCCGGGTTCGTAGGCTCCCACCTGTGCAAGGCCCTGCTCGACGCGGGCGCGGCCGTGACCTGCGTGGACGATCTGAGCACCGGCCGGCCCGAGAATGTCGCGCCGCTGCTCGACCGGCCGGGGTTCACCCTCGTGCAGGCCGACGTGTCCCAGGAGCTGCCGGTGCGCCGGCGCCCCGACCTGGTGCTGCACTTCGCCTCCCCCGCGTCCCCCGCGGACTACCTGCGGCTGCCGCTGCACACCATGGAGGCCGGCAGCGCCGGCACCCGCAACGCCCTGACGCTGGCCCACGAGTCGGAGGCCCGGTTCGTGCTGGCGTCGACGTCGGAGGTGTACGGCGACCCGCAGCAGAACCCGCAGGACGAGCGGTACTGGGGCAACGTCAACCCGGTCGGCCCGCGCAGCGTGTACGACGAGGCCAAGCGGTTCGGCGAGGCCCTGACCACCGCGCACGCGGAGACGTACGGCACGGACACCTGCATCGTGCGGCTGTTCAACACGTACGGCCCCGGCATGCGCGGCCACGACGGGCGGGCGGTGCCCACCTTCGTACGGCAGGCGCTGGCCGGTGAGCCGCTCACCGTGACCGGGGACGGCCGGCAGACCCGCTCGCTGTGCTACGTCGACGACACCGTCGCCGGCATCCTGGCGGCGGCCGCCCACGGTCTGCGCGGCCCCGTGAACATCGGCAACCCCTCCGAGATCAGCATGCTCGCGCTGGCCCGCCTGGTGGTGGCCCTCGCCGGTTCCTCCTCCGAGGTGCGCTACATCGAGCGCCCCGTGGACGACCCGGCCGTGCGCTGCCCCGACATCACGCTGGCCCGCGACAAGCTCGGCTGGGAGCCGCGGGTGGGCGCCGAGGAGGGCCTGCGCCGCACGATCGACTGGTTCCGCGCCGAAGCGGCCCGCGGCTGAGCGGCCACCCCCCGCCGGCTCCCAGGACCGGGCGGCCGTCCCGGCCGCCGCCCCCACGCGAAAGGTCCGTCCGCCATGCGCATCCTCGGCATCAACGCCCTGTTCCACGACCCCGCGGCCGCCCTGGTGATCGACGGCCGTACCGTCGCCGCCGCGGAGGAGGAGCGGTTCTCCCGGCGCAAGCACGGCAAGCGACCGCTGCCCTTCTCCGCCTGGGAGCTGCCCGAGCAGGCCGCCGCCTGGTGCCTGAAGCGGGCCGGGCTGCGCCCCCAGGACCTCGACGCGGTCGCCTATTCCTTCGACCCCGCCCTGGCCCGCCCCGCCGACGCGATGGGCCTCGACGACCCCTGGGACCATCTGCGCCTCACCTACGCGCGGGAGGCCCCGAACTTCCTGCGGACCGCGCTTCCGGGCCTCGACCCGGAGACCGTGCGCTTCGTCCCGCACCACATGGCGCACGCCGCGTCCGGCGCGTACGCCGCCCCCGACGCCGACAGCTGCTCGGTGCTGGTGCTGGACGGCCGCGGCGAACGCGCCTCCCACCTGGCCGCGCGCCGGACCGGCGGCCGGCTCGCACCGCTGCGCGCCCAGGACCTCCCGCACTCGCTGGGCCTGGTCTACGAGGAGCTCACCGAGCACCTCGGCTTCCTGCGCTCCTCCGACGAGTTCAAGGTGATGGCGCTCGCCTCCCACGGCACCCCGCGCATGCTGCCCGAACTGCGCCGGTACGTGTACCCGACCGGCGACGGCGGCTTCCACGCCGCCGGGGTGCCCTGGGCGGAGCTGTGCGCCCCGCGCGGCCCGGACGAGCCGTGGACGCAGGACCACGCCGACGTCGCCGCGAGCGCGCAGGCCGTGCTGGAGGAGACGCTGCTCGACCTGGTGCGCTGGCTGCACGGCCGCACCCACGACTCGCTGCTCACCCTCGCCGGGGGCGTGGCGCTGAACTGCGTCGCCAACTCCCGGATCGCCCGTGAGGGTCCGTTCTCCCGGGTGTGGGTGCAGCCCGCGGCCGGCGACGCCGGGACCGCGCTCGGCGGGGCCCTGCTGCTGTCCGCGGGCGCCGGGGAAGCCCCGGAGCCGATGGCCGGCGCCGACCTGGGCCGGGACTGGTCCGACGCGGAGCTGGGCGCGTGGCTGAAGACGGCCGCCGTGCCGTGCGAGAAGCCCGAGGACATCGCCGTCACCGTGGCGCGGACGCTGGCCGGCAACGGCATCGTGGCCTGGTTCCAGGGGCGCAGCGAGTACGGCCCCCGGGCGCTCGGCCACCGGTCACTGCTCGCCCACCCCGGGCACGCCGGGAACCTGGAGCGGCTCAACGACGTGAAGGGCCGCGAGCAGTTCCGGCCGGTGGCGCCGATGGTGCTCGCCGACCGAGCGGCGGACATCTTCGACGGGCCGCTGCCCAGCCCGTACATGCTGTTCGTGCACGGTGTGGCGCCCGCCTGGCGGGACCGCGTGCCCGCCGTGGTGCACGTCGACGGCACCGCCCGCATCCAGACGGTCGACCCGGCGCGCGAGCCATTGCTGGCGCGGATGCTGCGCGAGTTCGAGCGGCTGACCGGGCTGCCCGTCGTCGTCAACACCAGCCTCAACACGGCGGGCCGGCCCATGGTGGACGACCCGCGCGACGCCCTGGAGTGCTTCGGCTCCTCCCCGGTGGACCTGCTGGCCATCGGCCCGTACGCGGTGCGGCGCGGCGCGCTGTTCCGCACCGGCGACACCGCCGACTTCGGCGGCTCCGGCGGCTCCGGCGGCTCCGGCGGCTCCGGCGGCTCCGGCGAGGAGGTGCCGTGATGACCGGTCCCGCCGCTCCCGCCGGGGAGTACGCGGTGGTGGTGCCCACCCTGGGCCGCCCGTCGCTCGCGGCGTGCCTGCGGGCGCTGGCCGAGTCGGAGGGGCCGCGTCCGACGCGGGTCGTGCTGGTGGACGACCGCGAGGACCCGGCCGTGCCGCTCACCGCGTCCGTGCCGCCGGCCCTGCGGTCCCGGACCGTCGTGGTGCCCGGCGGGGCGCGCGGCCCGGCCGCCGCCCGCAACGCCGGGTGGCGGGCCGCCGGGGACGCGCCGTGGACCGTGTTCCTCGACGACGACGTGGTGCCCGGCCCCACCTGGGCCGACGACCTCGCGCTCGACCTCGCGGGGGCGAGCGTGGCGACCGCCGGGATCGGCGCGCGCATCGAGGTGCCGCTGCCCGTGGACCGGGCGCCCACCGACTGGGAACGCAACGTCGCCGGACTGGCCGGGGCGCGCTGGATCACCGCCGACATGGCGTACCGGCGCAAGGCGCTGGAGGCCGTGGGCGGCTTCGACGAACGGTTCCGCCGGGCCTTCCGGGAGGACGCGGACCTGGCGCTGCGGGTGCTCGACGCCGGCTGGACGCTGGCGGAGGGACGCCGTACGACGACACATCCGGTGCGGCCCGCGGACCGGTGGGTCTCGGTGCGGCTCCAGGCGGGCAACGCGGACGACGTGCTGATGACCCGGCTGCACGGGCGTGACTGGTGGCGGCGGGCCGGCGCGCCCCGGGGCCGTCTCCCGCTGCACCTGGCGGTGACCTCGGCCGGGCTCGCGGCGGCGGTGTGCGCGCTGACCGGACGTCCGCGCGCCGCGTCGGCGTGCGCCGCCGGGTGGCTCGCCGGGACCGCCGAGTTCGCCCTGGCCCGGATCCGGCCCGGCCCGCGCACCCGGGACGAGATCGTCACCATGGCGCTCACCGGCGCGCTGGTCCCGCCGGCCGCGGCCTGGCACTGGCTGCGCGGACAGGTGCGGCACCGCGCCACGCCCGCCCACCGCCACCGGGCCGCGCCCCCGTCGCCGTCCGCCGCGGCGCCGTCCGGCGAACGGATGCCGACATGACCGCCGCCGGCCCCCGCCTGCCGTCCCCGTCGGCCGTCCCCGCCCCGGCCCGCGCCGGACCCCGGCGGGCGCCGCCCGCACGCTCCCGGCCGCGCCCGCGGCCGGCGCCCGATCCGCGGACGGCGGTGTCCGAACCCCGGCCGCGACCGATCACGGAGGTGAGCCCATGACCGCGGACTACGCCCCTGTCCCCCCGGGCGTGCTGTCGATCGCGCTCGTCTCGGAGCACGCCAGTCCCCTCGCCGCGCTCGGCGGGGTGGACGCCGGCGGACAGAACGTCCATGTCGCCGCCCTGGCCTCGGCGCTCGCGGCCCGCGGACACCGGGTCACGGTGCACACCCGTCGCGCCGCGCCCGACCTGCCGGACCGGGTGCGGCTGGATGAGCGCGTGGAGGTCCACCACGTCACCGCCGGGCCCGCCGAGCCGGTGCCCAAGGACCGGCTGCTGCCGTACATGGACGAGTTCGCGCGCGTGCTCGTCCGGGAGTGGCGCGCCCGCACCCCGGACGTGGTGCACTCCCACTACTGGATGTCGGGGCTGGCCTCGCTGGGCGCGACCCGGGAGCTGGGCCTGCCGCTGCTGCACACCTTCCACGCGCTGGGCACGGTGAAGCGCCGCCACCAGGGCAAGGCCGACACCAGCCCGCCGGAGCGGATCGCCTGCGAGATCGAGGTGGGGCTCGGCTGCGACCGGGTCGTCGCCACCTGCCGTGACGAGGTGTCCGAGCTGGTCCGCATGGGCGTGCCCGCCGACCGGATCGGTGTCGTGCCGTGCGGCGTCGACACGGAGCGGTTCACGCCGGCGGGCCCGCGCTGGGCTCGTGGCCCGCACCGTCACCGGCTGGTCCAGCTCGGACGGCTGGTGCCGCGCAAGGGGGCCGCCGTGTCGGTGGCCGCGCTGGCGCTGCTGCCGGGGACCGAGCTGCTGGTGGCCGGCGGGCCGCCCGCGGAGCGGCTGGACGACGACCCGGAGGTGCGCCGGCTGCGCGCCCTCGCGCGGGACGCCGGGGTCGCCGACCGGGTGCGGTTCCTCGGCGGGGTGGACGCCGAGCGCGTGCCGGCGCTGCTGCGCTCCGCCGACGTGGTGCTCTGCCCCGCCGACTACGAGCCCTTCGGCATCGTGCCGCTGGAGGCCATGGCCTGCGGCCGCCCCGTGGTGGCCAGCGCGGTCGGCGGCCAGCTCGACACGGTCGCCGCCCCGGCCACCGGCCGGCTGGTGCCGCCCGGCGACCCCGAGGCGCTGGCCGCGGCCGTGGCGAGCCTGCTCGCCGACCCGGCGGGACGCGAGGCCTGCGGGGTGGCCGGCCGCCGCCGGGTGCTCGGCCGTTACGGGTGGGCTCGGGTCGCCGCCGCCACGGAGGCGGCGTACTGCGAGGTCCTCGACAGCGAGCCGGCCGTGACCAGGACCGGCTGAACCGCCGGCCCGACCGGCCCGCGGACGTCCGACGTTGGAAGGAGGTGCGGGCGCCGTCGCCGTCCCCGGAGGGCGGCGCGCCCGACACGCCATGACCGAACACCCCGCGCTCGACGCCGCCCGCCTGCACTGCCGGTCCCTCGAGGACGCCCTCGACGGGCTCCGCCGGCACGGCCTGCCCCGGATCGCCGACTGGGGCGGCCGGCTCGCCTCCGTCCTCGCCGGCGGCGGCCGGCTGCTGGCCGCCGGCAACGGCGGCAGCGCCGCCCAGGCCCAGCACCTCACCGCCGAGCTGGTCGGCCGTTACCGCAGCGAGCGGCCCGCCTACTCGGCGCTCGCCCTGCACGCGGAGACCTCCAGCGTCACCGCCATCGGCAACGACTACGGCTTCGACCACGTCTACGCCCGCCAGGTCGCCGCGCACGGACGCCCCGGCGACGTGCTGATGCTGCTGTCCACGTCGGGACGCAGCGCCAACCTGATCGCCGCCGCGACGGCGGCCCGGCGGGCCGGCCTCCAGGTGTGGGCGCTGACCGGCCCCGGCCCCAACCCGCTGGTGGAGGCCGCCGACGAGAGCCTGTGCGTGGCGGCGGCCTCGACCGCGACCGTGCAGGAGACCCATCTGGTCGCCGTGCACCTGCTCTGCGAGTGCTTCGACGCCGCCGTGGCCGCGCCCCCGGCGCGGACCGTGGCGGCCGTTCCCGGGAGGCTGACATGACCGGACCCAAGCCGCTGGTGGTGGTGGGCGACGTCCTGCTCGACGAGGACATCGAGGGGGTCGCCACCCGGCTGGCCCCCGACGCGCCCGCCCCGGTCGTCGACGTCACCGGTGACTTCAGGCACCCGGGCGGCGCCGGGCTGGCCGCCGCGCTCGCCGCGCGGGGCGGCCGTGACGTGGTCCTGGTGACCGCGCTCGGCGACGACCCCGCGAGCGAGGCCGTACGGCAGCAGCTCAGCGGGCGGGTACGGCTCCTGGAGCTGCCGCTGCACGGCACGCTGCCGGTGAAGACGCGCGTCCTGGCGGGCGGGCGGCCGCTGGTGCGCATCGACCGGGGCGGCGGCACGCCCGGCGAACCGGACGAGGCGGTGCGCGAGGCGCTCGCGGGCGCGCACGCCGTGCTCGTCGCCGACTACGGCCGGCACACCGCCGGCGCGGTACGCCCGCACCTGGAGGAGGCCGCCCGGCGCACCCCGCTGGTGTGGGACCCGCACCCCCGCGGCGAGGCGCCCGTGCCGGGGGCGCGGCTGGTCACGCCCAACGGGGGCGAGGCGGTCGCGCTGTGCGCCGGAACGCCCGGCGTGTCGGGCGCGTCGCTGGGCGCCTTCGCCGAACGCGGCACGGCACTCGCCGAACGCTGGCGGGCGGCGGGCGTCGCCGTGACGCTCGGCGAGCGCGGCGTGCTGCTGACCCGGCCGGGCGGCGGCACGCCCATGCTGATCCCGGCGCCGTTCCACGCGGACGGCGACCCGTGCGGCGCGGGCGACTGCTTCGCCGCGACGACGGTCGCCGCGCTGGCGGACGGGCTGCTCCCCGAGGAGGCGTTGCAGCGGGCGGTCGCCGAGGCCGCCGCGTTCGTCGCGGCGGGCGGCGCGGGCAACCCGGACCTCTGGCACACGCCGGCCGTCCCGGTCCCGGCGCAGGACCCGGCCTCCGACGCGTTCGAACTGGCGCGGGAGGTACGGGCGCGGGGCGGAACCGTGGTCGCCACGGGCGGCTGTTTCGACCTGGTGCACGCCGGTCACGTGGGCCTGCTGGAGAGCGCCCGGCGGATCGGCGACTGCCTGATCGTCTGCCTGAACTCCGACGACTCCGTCACCCGCCGCAAGGGCCCGGGCCGCCCCCTCACCACGGCCGCGGACCGCGCGAAGGTGCTGGCCGCGCTGGGCAGTGTGGACGCGGTGGTGATCTTCGAGGAGGACACCCCGGAGCGGGTTCTGGGCCGCTTGCGGCCCGATGTGTGGGTGAAGGGGGGCGACTACTCGGTGCAGGACCTTCCGGAGGCGGAGGTTCTCCGGACGTGGGGTGGGCAGGCGGTGGTACTGCCGTACCTGGACGGCCACTCGACGTCGCTGCTGGCGCGGCGGGCCGCGGACGCGGTTGCGGTGGCTTTGAAGCCCCCGGAATAGGCGCGTGCGCCTTTCGGACGCGGGTGAGTATCGCCCCCTCGGGGCGTGGAGGCGCGTGCGCCTTTCGGACGCGGGTGGGACACGCCCTGTAGGGGCGCGGGGAACTGCGCGAACGGGGGTCCGGGGGCGGAGCCCCCGAAACGGCGACGGCATCCGCCGTGTGTTGTCAGGCGCCGCCTGTTGGACTTCCGTTCGCGCAGTTCCCCGCGCCCCTGAAAAGCAGGCGTCCCGCACCGCCCGGTGCCTTCCAGGTTCCGTCCCTCGGACTTCCGTTCGCGCAGTTCCCCGCGCCCCTTCGGGGCATGTTCCGCCCGCGCCTGAAAGGCGGACCTACCCTCGATGCCCCGAAGGGGATGCAACTACGCAGCCGTCTGCAGGGCCTCCTGAGGTGCCGCGTCCTTCGTGAGCGCGACCGGGGTCGTCACCCTGCGGCGATGCAGGAGGTGGCCGGAGGCCAGGGAGAGGGCGATGACCGCGCCGCCCGTGATCAGGGCGCCCCGGGGGCCGGCCAGTTCCATCAGGAGGCCGAGGGCCGGCGGCCCGCCCAGACTCCACACCGTGCCGATCGACCCCCACACCCCCAGCACGCGCCCCCGCAGATGGGCGGGCGGGTCGGTCTGGAGGACCGCCGTGCCCGCCGTGTCGGACACGGATTCGACGACGGCCATGGGCAGGACCAGCACCACCAGCATCGCCAGCGAGGGCGACAGTCCGGCCGCGATCTGCAGCAGCGCCCCCGTGGCGGCCAGCGCGCCGACGAGCCGGACGGAGGGGCGCCGCAGCCGTGCGCCGAGGACCGCGCCGACGATGCCGCCGGCCGCGAGGACGGTGGACACCGTGCCGAACGCGCCCGCCCCGCCGGCGAGCGGGCCGGTGACGAGGACGGCGAGGGTCAGGCCGTAGTTACGGCCGAACACCGCGCTGATGCCGGTGACCCCGGCGAGCGCGAGCAGCCGTGGGCGGCGGGCGAAGAAGGCCAGCCCCTCGCGGACGCTCGTGCCGGACGCGGGACGCCGGGCGGCGCGCCCCACCGCTGCCTGCCCCACCGCGGCCTGCCGTACCGCTGCCTGCCGTACCGCGCCCGCCGCCGGGCGCAGGAACGGGATGACGGCGGTCACGAAGAGGAAGGAGAAGCCGTTGGCGAAGTAGGCCGCGGCGGTGCCGAGGAAGCCGACCGTCACCCCGGCGAGGGCCGCGCCCGCGAGCCGCCCCGCGTTGAAGACGAGCGCGCCGACGCCGATGGCGGAGGGCACGTCCTCGGCGGGGACGAGGTCGTTGCCGAGCAGGGCGCAGGCCGGGTTGTCGACGGTGGCGACCATGCCGGTGACGGCGGCGAGCACCATGAGGGTGGTCATGTCGAGCCGGTCCAGCGCCACCAGGGTGGCCGTGGTGAAGGCGACGACGGCGAGCAGGGCCTGGCTGACGGCGGCGGTCAGCTTGCGCGGCCAGCGGTCGACGGCCGCGCCGCCGAGGACGCTCATCAGCAGGGCGGGGGCCGCCTGGACGGACATGGACAGGCCGGTGGCCGCGGCGGACCCGGTGATCTGGAGGACCAGCAGGTTCTGCACGGTCAGCTGCATCCACGTGCCGGCGTTGGACACGAAGTTCGCGACGGACCACCAGCGCATGCTGCGGTGCCGCAGGGAACGCCAGGGCGACCGGGACCCGGCCGGGGCGGGGGAAGGTGTGGAAGACACGGTGCGCTACTCGGTGGGGAGCCTCTGAAGGCTCGGCTGAGTGGGCGCGGGAAGGAGGACGCCGGCTGCGCTGCGCGGCGGTTCCCGTCGCCGGATCGGGCGCGCACCATCGTGGCAGAAGGGACCCCCGAGTCCTCTCCGGCGCGGGGGCGACACGGAGGGACCTGGGGGTCAAGAACGCGTTCCCGCGCGGTACTTGGCCGCGCGAGTGCGGTTGCTCACAGGGGGGTTTGCGGGACGGGATCGCGGGAAGCGAGGCGGCCCCCGCCCCCGTCCCCGCCCCGGTCAGTGGGACAGCTTGACGCGGGCGCGTCCGGCCGCCACGCCGGGGCCGGCGCCGGCCTTGAAGGCGCGCCGGGCGATGTGGGCCTCGCGGCGCAGGTCGTGGGCGGCGTGCCGGCTCCGCCACAGCACCGAGGGCCGGCCCCCGGTGTCGTCGGCGGCGATCAGCAGGCCGCCGAGCAGG